>JAKFFN010000273.1:0-7125 GCA_036675025.1 Candidatus Sumerlaeales bacterium
TAACCGAAGCGCAGCCGTAACCATCGCGTTGGAAGCGCTACCCCTGGGAGCGCGGGCATCCTGCCCGCCGGTGCGAAGCACCGGAATAAACCAACCACCCAAACCCACGCATTCGAATTATTTTGCATTCCTCATGCCCCTGCTGAAAGCCATTGCATGTCGCCCATTCCCATATGGCTCGACAAGCACGTACAGTCGTTCCAGGCTGCCCTACCTTTAATGAAGAAACTAAACTACATATCCTGGTGTGTTATGGTTTTATTTATATTGGTGGCGCATGCTATATTGCGTGCACAAGATAATGAGGCTGATAACATCTATCAACTTCTTTGGCCTCCGTCTGCAAATCACCTCGGCCTTCTCACCTTTCCCGCGCTAGTGGTTTACATGATTACCTATAGGATTCTGTATAACATTGAAATGTCCAAACGTAGTAATAGCGACCGATAATTCTGTTACAGGCGGGCGACATCCTTTTAATGGTAGCGTCTTGCGTTCGGACTTGGTGCTTTGCGGGCCCTTTCAGGGCTGGACTTCTGGGGGGGCGGAACCCAGGGCTGCGGAGGTCGGCCGCTGACGCGGCCTCGCTCCTGACCCTGGGCTATCATACTTCGTCCCTACAGGACGTTGTGTGCGGCTGCGCCGCGAAAATGAAATGGGTAGCCGATTAATTTTAATCGTGGTTCGTTCCCGAAGGGAACCAACCTTATAATAGCCCCGGGTGAAACCCGGGGTTAGAGAACCAATAGCCAGACCCCGAAGGGGTCGAACACCAACTACGGTTATTCCCAAAGTACCATGGGTTAAATTCGCTCCGACATCTGGTGTTTGACCCCTACGGGGTCGGTCTGGCGATGTCGACACCCCGGGTTTCACCCGGGGCTATTAAGCGTTTGTTCCCTTCGGGAGCGGCCGACCTCTGGAGTTTGACCCCTACGGGGTCGATTTGGGGGATGTTGGGCACCCCGGATTTTACCCGGGGCTATTAAGCGTTTGTTCGCTTCGGGAACGGCCAATTGGGGATTCCTCTGTCTACACACGGTCATTGGATTCCGCTGTGTACACACGGTCTTCTTCATCAAAAAGCCATGCTCCCGCCGATTTCGCGATGCCTTACATGATACGACTCACCACCGGCCTGATTACTTCTTCTTCCGATCCTTTATCGCCTGCAGTTCCTGCTTTGCGGCTTCGGTGTATTCTTCATCATTTAAGTCCACGACCTTCTGGTAAAACCGCTGCGCTGCTTCGTAGTTTTCCTGGTCGAAGTACAACTGGCCAATGTTCATAAGAACAATACCATCTGTCTTATCAATCTCGTGAGCCTTCAGCAGCGTCTCTATGGCTTTATCATTGTTATTCTGCTGACTGTATTCCGCCGCCAGGTTGTTCCACCCCCGAATGTCGTTCGGGAAATAAATGGTGCTCGCCTCCGCGAACTTGAGCGCGAGCGCGTCATCCGGGTTTTCTGTCCGCCGGGTATAGCGCGAATAGTATTGGTGTACGGAATCCTGCAGGGTTTGCTCCGGATCTTCTGCCGGTGCATTATACGCCCAAAGAAGACCCTGGTATTTCTTTTGAGACGCATACTCCAGGATTTCTTTCAGGTTTTCATACACGGCCTGGTAGTCTTCTTTAAGGGCATGCAGCTGCGATAACCCCATGCGGATGTCCAGCCGGTTTGGGTTTTTCCTGGCCGCCTCGGTGAGGATCTGTTCAGCTTGCGCAATAGCCGAGTCTCTTCCCTCGGGTATAACCTCACCAATGTATCCGGCGGGCTCGCTGGTTTCCGTGTCGGAAAATTGAACGGGGCTTCTGACATTCGGCGGAGCCTGCTGCGTGCCGGTGGAGAACTTTTCAATAACTATACGAGGCTTGGCGTCGGGCGCACTGATGAGCAGGTTCGCCTTCACTACGGCCAGGTCGGGGTCGTCGGGCACTGCACTCTCTCGCTCTTTAACGGCCGCCCAGGCTTTCTCAAAATCCTGGTTGCCTACGTACTGGCTTACGACGTCAGAAAAAGCTTCTGATGAAAGTTTTTGCGTATCGGTGGTGGCCGAGCTACCGAGCGTAGTACTCAAAGTAAGCAGCGTTGCACACACACTCTTTAAAATGATCCGGCCACTTCCGCCCTCAGGATTAATACCACTGTGCATCTGGTCCTCCAGCCCCTCGTTGTTTGGTGTCTACTTGTCCGTCGTTGGCATCTGTCCGTTCACATCCAGCAAGCCGACAGCAATCTCAACCGTTTTGTCGTTGTGTCTGTAACTGGACAAAGAGCGGCGGCTATCCCGTGGCCCGCAAACTTAGCTCCCGTTCAATTCGCTTATCGGGGATGAGCCACATGATGGCGGCAAAAACATAGATGGTATGGGATATCCATGGTGCAACCACGGCCAGGAGTGTTGCAGCGAGGTACAAAACCATGGAGAGCTTGCCCTTCCAGTCTGTGCCGATGGCTTTCTTAAGAAGCGAGTCCCGCCCCTGGCTGCTTATGATGCGACTTTGAAGGATGTAGTAGGCGACAGCGCACATGAACAACACAGCGCCGTACAGTGCCGTAGGGACTGCGGTAAAATGATTTTCGCCGAGCCATGCCGTGGTAAAAGGTATAAGCGAAAGCCAGAACAGCAGGTGAAGGTTGCTCCAGAGGATGGAGCCGGTGATCTTGCCGGCGGTGTGGAGCATGTGGTGATGGTTGTTCCAGTAGATGCCGACGTATATGAAGCTGAGAACATAACTGAGAAATACGGGCACCAGCGGGCGGAGGGCGGAAAGGTGTGGGTCATGCGGCACCTTCAGTTCAAGCACCATGATGGTAATGATGATGGCCAGTACGCCGTCGCTGAAAGCTTCAAGTCGCGTCTTGTTCATTGGGCATGCCTGTAAAGGAATAGATGCAGAGCGAATGCCCGGGAATTAATGGCAAGAGTTATGCGCCTGCGGACGCAGATACTTGAACAGCGAAGCCACTGCTCCAGGTGCGCACTGCAAGAGTGAGTTGACAACGATGGAACCTGTCGGAGACACATCTTAGTGTGAAGTACTTTAATCCAGCGAAGATGGGTAACGCAGATAATGACCAGCAAGCAGAGCAAAAAGACGGAGCTATCGGCAGGACAACGGGAAGAACTTCTCACGCTTTTGAAAGACCGGTTTGAGAACAACATGGAGCGCCACAAGGGATTCAAATGGGAGGATGTTCGCGCACGGTTGGAGGCTGCTGGTGATAAGCTGTGGTCGCTGTGGGAAATGGAGCGGACGGGCGGCGAGCCGGATGTGACGGGGCAGGTTAAAAAGTCCGGCGAATACATCTTTACAGATTGTTCGGCCGAGAGCCCCAATGGGCGCAGGAGCGTGTGCTACGATTTAGAAGGCCTGGAATCGCGAAAGGAACACAGGCCGGATAACAACGCGGTAGATATGGCAGCTGCCATGGGGATTAAGATTTTGACGGAGGACCAGTATCGGGAGCTGCAGCAACTGGGAGAGTTTGATGTGAAGACATCAAGCTGGGTGAAGACGCCCGCGGACATCAGGAAGCTTGGTGGCGCATTGTTTTGTGATCGACGCTACGGGCATGTTTTCCTGTACCACAACGGTGCACAGTCATATTACGCCGCGAGGGCGTTTCGCGGCTGGGTGGGTGTGTGAGGCATTCAGGACAATGACGCGCCTCTGCCGCTATTCATGTTTTAGGCAAATTCCAGTGCCGTAAGGGTCTACAGGGGGTCATGCGGGAATAGCCCATGCCATTTTCTTCTGCTCTACTCGCTCCCACAATCGTAAAAGGAGCAGTGAACATGAACACCGGCAGTCAGCCAACACAAAATACTTATGTACTTAATAGATCGACTAAAGCGACTATCACTAAAGGACTTAAGCCAATTACTCAATTATTTTTTTTGAGGCTGTGGAAAACTCTGGGCAGGCTGTCCGACTCCAGGCTCCGCATGCCCCGCTCCTGGATTGTTGCATACATGAATAGAACATGTGCGCAGTTTTTCCTTTTCTAGCATTGACGGGGGCGGTGCCTGCGGCTATGCAACCGTTGTGTCTTGCCGAATTATCAATGTCATCACAGGGTTTCACTGACTCGGGTAGATAAACGTACTGACCTCAGTTAAAGGACGGGCGCGATGCGATTAGCGTTCATATTTGACGACCACATCCTCCAGCATGAGCCCCTCGGCCCCATGTACATTGCCAGCCTCGTGCGCGAGCATGGCCATGACGTGCAGTATTTTAATGCCGACGAGCCGGATTTCTATAACCTGCTCCGCGGGTTTGATCCGCAGGTGCTGTCGTACAGCCTGGCCACGGGCCAGCAGCCGCGTCACCTGGAGCTGAACCGCCAGTTGCGCAAGGACCTGCCGCGCGACGTGTACTCGCTGTTTGGCGGACCGCACCCCACGTTCTTCCCGAACATGCTGAACGAAGACGGCGTTGACGCGATCTGCATTGGCGAGGGCGAAATGCCAACGCTGGAACTGCTGGATGCCCTGCAGGCGGGTGACGACTACACCCATATCGAAAACCTGCACTTTAAGCTGCCCGACGGCCAGCAGATCATCAACAAGAAACGCGACTTCCTGCCGGAACTGGATGAACTCCCGTTCCCGGACCACGATATCAAGCTGCGCTTTCCCCACCTGCTGGCTAACAAGATCGGCTTTTTCATCGCCGGCCGCGGCTGCCCGTTCCATTGCACTTTCTGTTTTAACGACGCCATGATGACTCTGCAGGGCGGCAAGTATGTGCGCTACCGCGACCCGGAAAAGGTCTGCGACGAGATCGAGATGGTGAAGTCCAAGTTCGATATCAACGTGGTAAGTTTCCAGGATGACATTTTCGGCATCGATACCCGCTGGCTGGTGAAGTTTGCGCCGGTTTACCGCAAGCGTATCCGCCTGCCGTTCCAATGCCACTACCGCGCCGACCTGGCAAACTCGAAGAGCATTGATGCGCTCTACGAAGCGGGCTGCGTGCGCCTAGTAGTAGGCCTTGAGTCGGGCGATCCGGAACTGCGCCAGCGCGTGCTGGATAAGCGCGTGACGGATGATGAGCTGGCCTTCGCGGCAAACAAGTGCCACGAGTATGGCGTGGAATTCCTGACGCAGAACATGTTTGGCATCCCCGGCGAAACGCCGGACACGGCGCTGAGCACCATCGCGCTGAACGCGCGCCTTAAGGCCGACATCTTCATCCACTACTTCTTTACGCCGTACCCCATGACCAAGCTGGGCGAGATGGCGCAGGAGATGGGGATGTTTGACGGCGACTTCGACGCGCTGCCGCTGAGCTATCACAGCCGGATGTCGCTGAACATGCCGCACAAGGAAGTAATCGAGGGACTGGGCCTGAACTCCTATTTCCTCATCGACTACCCGTGGGCGCTGCAGGCGACACAGAAGTTCTTCAAGACGTTTAAGTCAGACGGCATGCGTATTAAGTGGCTGAACATGCTGCACGCCATCGACAACAAGCTGAAAGACAGCGGCAAGCGCAAGATGAGCGTGGTGTACAGGGACCCGCCGCGCCACTGGCCGTTCCCGGATGATCCGCCGGCGGTAGAGTCGCCGGAGATCCAGGAGATGGTGCGCCAGCAGTTGGCGAATCCGGGAGTTTACCCGGCCACGCAAAGCAACACAATCAGCAAGATCGGCTTCGGTACGGCCCCGCACCTGGCGGAAATGTAACTGCCGCTGCGCCGCGAATCTTTGGCGGCATTTAGAAAGTCGAAAGTAAATGGGCCCTGGCGAGTTTGCCGGGGCCTTTTTGCGTGGCGCAAAGCAGTGGTCGACGGAACGTCGCCCCTACGGGTGAGCGCTAGGGAACCAGGATGATTTTACCGTAAGAACCCGAATCCATTACGACCTTGTGGGCTTCAGGGGCGTCCTGGAGTGGATACGCCTTGCCAATGACTGGGTTGAGAGACCCTTCTTCGAGTCCGGCAACCAGCGCGGCATGGATGGCTTTTGCATCTTCTTCCGGCGTGTTCATAACGGTCATGCCGAGGATGGTGGCATCTTTGCCCATGGTCTTGCGGGGATCGATTTCGATGCGCCCGCGGCTACCGATTACGACTACCCGCCCCCCTTTTGCCAGGGCATCCAGATCGCGATCGAGATTAACGTTGGCAAGCATTTCGATAATCACGTCAAAACCCTTACCGCCGGTGGCTTCCTCCACGGCCTTCTGCAGGTAGCCTTCCTCCTTGTGATTATACACGAAGTTGGCGCCCTGCTCCTGAACCAACTTCAGGCCGCGTTCAGTGCCGGCAGTGCCGGCTTCCTTCATGCCCTGGGAATTGGCGATCTGGATCGCGGCAATACCGACACCGCCGCTGGCGCCATGGATAAGGACATTTTCACCTGGCCGGGCGCAGGCCTTCTGCATGAGGGCACGGTAGGCGGTGGCATACGGAATATACACACCGGCGCCCTGATGGAAGGTGACATTATCCGGCAGCGGATGGAGCTGGTCTTCCCGGCACAGGGTGAACTCAGCGTAGGTGCCAGTCAGGCTCCCGGCGGTGTAAACGCGGTCACCGCGCTTGACCATCGTTACGCCTTCGCCCACTTTTTCCACTTCGCCCGCGGCGTCGGTGCCCGGGGTATAGGGAAGGTTTACGGCTCCGTAGTTGCCCGAACGGATGTAAGTCTCCACCGGATTTACACCCGCTGCGTGGACTTTCACCAGCACCTGGCCCGGGCCGGGTTCCGGTGTGGGCACTTCTTCAAACTTCATTACCTGGGGGTCGCCCGTCTGGTGGACTCGAATGGCCTTCATGGCAGGTCAGCTTCCTTTCGCGGTGGATAATTCTGGTTGAGCAACTTCGTGATTCTTAAGGGCATCTACGTGACGGGCGCGGCGGCGCTGCGACCACAACCACTGCCCCAACGCCACGGCAGCAAACAGGCCCAGCCCCAGCGCCAGCTGCCACCCGTTTTGTTTGGCTGCTGAGCTGCCAAGGGTTGCGAAGGCAATTGTGAACGGCAAATACCCGATTGCCGTGGCCAGCAGGTAGTCGCGGTATTTCATCCGGGAAGCGCCGCCCAGCAGGTTTGTGAGGGTGGCATTGTTAAAGGGGAACAGGCGCAGGTAGAGGATTGCCCGGAACCC
>JAKFFN010000390.1:0-7114 GCA_036675025.1 Candidatus Sumerlaeales bacterium
AACATGAATCATTCCACTGCCCACGGCCACTGGCGAAGCCAGGACTTTTGTAATGCCAAGCCTTTCAACACACCACATGGCACCCAGGATATCCACAATGGCATCCACGGCACCAACTTCATGAAAGTGCACAGCTTCAATAGTCGTTTCATGCACAGCCGCCTCTTCCACGGCAATCCTGCGAAACGCTTCAATTGCACGCGATTTTACAGTGTCGCTAAAGCCGCTGTTCTCAATGATCGTGCGTATATCCGAAAACCCGCGGTGAGGACCGTGGTGATGATGTGTGTGTTCATGACTATGGCCATGCTTGTGACTATGGTCATGCTCGTGACTGTGATGCTCATGGCTATGGATGTGAACATGCCCGTCAGAATGCGTATGCTCATGACTGTGCTTGTGATTATGGTCATGGTCGTGGTCATGGCCATGATGTTCATGTTTATGATCATGCTCGTGAGTATGCTCATGGGAGTGGCTATGGCTGTCGTCGTGGCTGTGTGTCCCATGTTCGTCATGGTGATGATTTTGGGAATCATTCCCATCTGTAAGCTTCACCTGAACCTGGGTCGCACCTATACCGCACCGCTGTACGTGGCGGCATGATATCTCGTAGCCTGTAACCGACAAAGAAGCCAGCGCTGCCTTCAGTTCTTCAAAAGGCACACCGGCGTCTACCATCGCGCCGAGCACCATATCGCCGCTGATCCCACTGAAACAATCAAAATAAGCTACGGTCATTCCTTGCCGCTTTCCGTGTTAATCATCGTGCCAGGCTGTGCCATTACGTCAGCCATACCTACCTGGTTAATCATGTGCGCAAGCAGTGCTCCGCCAAAACCATTATCAATATTTACCGTTCCGATACCACCACTACATGAGTTGAGCATGCCGAGCATAGCAACCACTCCTTTCATGCCGGTGCCGTAGCCAACGCTTGTTGGCACCCCAACTACCGGTACGCGGACCAGACCTGCCACAACGCTGGTCAGCGCGGCCTCCATGCCGGCTACCGAAACCACAACAGAAGCCCGGTTGAAAATATCTGCCGCAGACAACAGGCGGTGCAGTCCGGCCACGCCTACATCATATACCCGGTCAACGGGGTCACCCCAGATTTCCAGGCAGCGCGCGGCTTCTTCCGCTACCGGAATATCGGTCGTTCCAGCCGTGATCACCGCAATCCGCCCCTGCCCGGGATTTGGCGGTTCGTTCACCTTGTAAAGCAATCGCGAGACCGGGTCATAGGTAAATCCAGGCAGGTCATCGAAGATCTCATCTGCAACTTCCCGCGCAACCCGGGTGCACAACACGTTCTGCTGGCACGCATCCAGCCGCCGGGCAATATCTCTTATCTGCGCAGGGGTTTTCCCTTCACAGAATACGGCTTCACTCACGCCGCGCCGGCGCCGCCGGTCGGTATCAAGGCGAGTGTGTCCCAAGTCTACGAAACCATATGGCTTCTCACCGGCAACAAGTTCAACAGCTTCCACAGCCGACACAGTTCCTTCAGAAACCGCGTCGAGCAACATTTTGAGGCGTATCTTATCCATTTAGGTATTAAATTCGCCTACCACCGGTCACGGTTGTCAATTGTGTAGGTGGCAGAAAGTGGAAGAGATTAACTTCCTGGATTCCTAAAGAAAAAATGTGACCGGAAAGACTTGCGAGTGCCTCGCAGGGGTAGAAACACAAAGTTATTGTTGGATTTGTGAAGGAGAAGTAAAACTATGGAAAGCACCCTGAATTTGCCTGGGGATTTGCCCCTTCTTTATATACTGATGGCTATCCTGATAGTGCTGGCCCTGCTGGCTGCGATTGGCGCGTGGGTTAGGGGAGGCGGCCTTAAGCGTGAAGACGCAGAAAGCTTGTTTTCGGATGCCCGGGAAAAACACCGGGAAGAATTGCTAAGGCTGGAAACTGCACTCGAGCAATCGCGGAAGGAATCGGCTGAAGCCCTTGCCAGAACGCAGGCGGATATGGCGACACGCTTGCGTGAGCTTAATGAACAGGTTGTTCGCTCTCGTAGTGACTTGGAAAGCGTTGTTTCCCAGGCCACGAAAAAACACAGTGAAACACTTTCAGATGAACTGCAATCCGTTACACGTACTATCACCGAAGCTGACCGTCGCACCGGCACAAGTCTCGATGATATGAATTCCTCGTTGCAGAGTCTGCAAGGCCAGGTTAAGTTGGCGAGCGATGCTGTCACACGTTCGGTCGGCGAAATCGTACGTCAGCAGCGGGAACAGAAGGCGCAAAGCACTGTGCAGCTTTGTGACGCACTGATCACCAGTCTGGGTACATTAAAATCGACAATATCAAATCAGATTTCCCATAGTGATAACGTGGTGGATGCCGAAGACAGCAACAGCGAGGCAGAAGAAATCTCGGGACCGTCAGTTTGGGAATCGCCGTTTTCTGACGAAAGTGAAAACAATAGCAGTGAATCAATCAGCCCGCAAGAAGAGTCAACTCCCTTCGCTGATAATGACACCAGTTCCGAACCTCAAGACTTTACGCCAACATTTAATTCCCCGGACGAAAACACAGGCGAAACTGACGGCGGCGATGCGCCAGAGTCTGAAGATTTTGACCCACATGCGCGAGACACCAACCACTATAGCGATGCTGCTGAAGTCGGCAATGAGGATGAAAGCTACAATCGCGACAGGTCCAGCTACTGAACCAAGCGCCTCTCCAGGCGGATAGTAAACTGACTGCAGCGGCAGGCCCGTGGCTTCTCGCCGCTGCAGTCGCGCTTTTGTTTTTTTTCTGTAGTGACCAATTCCTGGCTCCACCTGACTGCGCCTTTTACTGGGCATGGACAGATGCGCTTCTACGGGATTGCACGCTGAATTTTCTGCCTTCGTTTTCCGCGCTCGAGATTCCCTCGTGGTACGGATACATTACAGAAACAGGGCGAATGGCAAATGACTGGCCGATGGGTACTGGCCTGCTTTTATTGCCGTTTGCGTGGGCAGGGCCAGTTTGGGCGCATGCATGGCAGCTGTTACTAGCGGTCCTAGTGATCGCACTGTGGTGGAAAAGCTCTACCGCCTCGGGCACGGCTCACGGCGTCAGTCTATTCGGCATGGTAGTTGGAACTCCATTGCTGTTCTACGGGTTGTTCGGCCCTTTTTTCAGCCACATTGCCTCATTTATCGTAGTCACGGCATTCCTGGTACTTTGGTCAAAAAGCAGGGAAGACTGTTCCCCTTGTCGCTGGCTAAACCTCGGACTCCTCCTTGGGCTCGCGACTCTCGTTCGCCCTCAGAACATCATGCTGGGTGTTGTTTTTCTGGCCGATATTTCTCATTTAGCCCAAACAGCGCGACGCAGTCCATCTGCATTGCTTAAGAACATGTTTCTTCCCGCCCTGTTAGGTCTAATGGTTGGACTTGCACCGCGGTTTCCCGCATATGCCGTTCTCTATGGCAGCCCCTTGGCGCTCCCCAAGCTGGAAGAAATGCGGTGGTTCAGTCCGCACATTACGAAAACTCTGTTCAGCGATTACCACGGTATTTTGCCGTGGACTCCAATCTACCTGCTGGCAATTGCAGGGCTTGCATGGGGTCTGAAAATTGAGCGCCGGTTGTGCGGTGGGCTACTGCTCGTTTTTCTCGTACAGTTTTACATAAATGCAGCCAATGAAGTGTGGTGGTCGGGCGGCAGCTTTGGCAATCGCAGACTTACCGATTACTCCATTATTGTAGCTTGGGGTCTCTTGTTTCTAATGGCATCTTCGGGTCGTTTCCTTAGGTCTGGCACTGTCATAGCCATTAGTCTCTGCAGCATTTGGACCTTAACGCTGCTCCTGGCTGAACGCCGGCTTATTGTACCGCTGGACCGGTACGTGCCGTTCAATAGTGAAGGGTTTTTGCGAAGCATGGCTGATGTTTACTTGCAGCCGCGGCTCACATGGCAAAGTCTCACAAGGGCCATCGACTCTAATACGAAGCAAAGGATTCTAGCGACCGCGCTGCTCTTCCTTGCCCTTGGCCTGACCTTGTCATTAATCCGAACTTCAAGGCCAGGTGGTAGCCTCATAGCAGCCTTCAGAATCTCAATAATGGTAATAGCGACATTGCTTATTGCCCTGATTGCCGTTGCAGCGGCGAGAACACCGCCGCTGAACGCTGACACACGCGTACAGTTTGCAATGAATTCATCGATTTTGTGGGATAATTATGCAGAGTTAGCTGGCTACCACCTTACACGGCAAGAGTTTATACAGGCTGACAAAGCAGCCCGGAAAGCAATCTCTATACGAAAAGACGGACCGGCGGCTTACTGGTACAGCGGCATCGCCCTGTTGAATCTTGGAAAAGAGACCGAAGCGGCCGGGCGATTCCGGCAGGTTTTAGACCTAAATCCCGCACATAGTGGCGCCAGAGACCTGCTTAAGCAGTTGGAGAATCGGAATATAAACGTGCCAGGAGTGGACTCTACAAACGAGCAACCCGCCAGTCAGGAAGCTGACTGGCGGGTTCATTAACGAAACTTTTGAATCCGGTTGCTTAGCGGAAAAGCTTCTTCAAAGCGTGCCGCGTCGCCTGCCCGTTCACATCAAAGATGCTCTCGGTCAGAGGAATACCCTTCGGACAAACACGGATACAGTTACCAGCCTTACCGCATCCATGGACGCCACCCTCATCCATCAAGGCGTCGAGACGGGCGCTCGCATGCATTTTACCCGTAGGATGTGCGTTATAGAGGCGAACCTGCGAAATGGCTGCGGGCCCGATGAAGTCACTATGCTCATTCACCTGCGGACAGGCCTCTACACAACAGCCACACGTCATACAGGTCTGGAGGACGTACATCTTGCTTCGCTCTTCCTCAGACATGCGCGGACCTTCACCAAGGTCATACGTACCGTCGATTGGCACCCACGCTTTTACTTTCTTCAAGTTCTCAAACATGGAGCTGCGGTCGATCACAAGGTCGCGAACAACCGGAAACTTTGTAAACGGCTCGAGTACAATCGGGTCAGGAAGCTGATCAACCAGTGCACTGCAGGCCTGGCGGGGCATCCCATTGATGACCATAGAGCAGGAACCGCAGACCTCTTCCAGGCATGCTGCGTCCCAAGCCACGGGCGGTGACTTTTTGCCGTCTGTTGTATAGGGATTCCCCCGAAGCTCCATCAGAACCGAGATAACGTTCATATTTGGGCGATAGGGAATGGAATAGTCTTCCCAGAACGGCTCCGATGTAGCTTCAAGCTGTCGGAGGATGCGGATATTAATAGTTTTGCGGCCCGAAGCGGCCGAGGCGGATTGATTAGTTTGCATGGCTGTACTCATCACGTTTTCAATCTATCACTTGAATTTGCGGTTCATTCGTAAATCCCACTTGTGCAAACACCCATTCAAGAAGTTTTATACCGATCGTCGTGAAAACCCTGTCAAAATTAATAATAGCGATACTTGGCGCGCCCTTTGTCGTGCTGCTACTTGCTGCAGCCTGGATACGGAGGCTCATCAGCGGCCCCTATTGCTGTTCAGATGATGTTATCCTGCTATACTCCCAGGTCACATGGGACGAGGTCTGGCAGCGCCCGCAGCAATATGCGTGGAGGGCTGCCGAAGAGTTTACCGTTCTCTACAGCTGCCCCGTCCAGCTCCATAATCTATTATTTTTGGGTAAAAAATGGCGGCCGGTGCGCCACCTTCAGGTTGATAATCGGTCCCTCCTGGTGCTCTCCCCTCTTATCTTCAGTGGCCACTTTAAAAATCACTTTATCCATAAACTCAACTGCTGGATAACGGCTAAGCATTTGCTGCTGGCGCTTGGCCCGAACACCCGAATACATGGGCTCATCAATACACCATACGGGTTACCGGTTATTAACCATGCCTTTTACCCTGAAGGCCGCAGGTCGCCGCGGCTGGCAAGGCTGGTTTATGATGTTATTGACGACTTTACCGTCTTTGACTGGTCTCCGCCGTTCGGCAACTCAGCGGATGTGGAACTCATGGAAAAGGCTGACGCCGTTATTGCCGGCACCCATGAGCTTGCGGATTCCCGTCGTAATGCCGTATTTATCCCCTGCGGTGTGGACTATGACCTCTTTGCCGCGGACCACCCGGTACCCGTTGACATTGAACGGCTACCCCGCCCAATTATCGGGTACTTTGGCACAATCAGCGAACGGATCAATCTTGATATAATTTCTGCACTGGGAAAACGCTTTCCTTCAGCCAGTATTGTGATGATCGGACCAGTGCATCTGCCAGTGCAGATGCTGCCCCAGGCGCCAAACATACACTACCTGGGTCTGCGGCGTCACGCGCAGCTTCCCGCGTATGCTCAAGCCTTTGATGTGGCCCTTATACCTTTCAGGATAACGAACGCAACGCTGAAGCTGAACCCCGTAAAGACGCTGGAATACCTGGCAGCCGGCCTACCGGTTGTTGCCACCCGACTACCGGACCTGGAGCGGTTTTACGATCATGTGGTCCACATCGCTGATTCACCCGAAGAGTTTGTGAACACCGTGGAAAGTCTTCTTAATGAACCCAGCCACGGCCGGGTTTCAACAGGGGTCGAAATTGCGCGGACTGCTTCCTGGAACAGCATGGTTGAAAAAATCAACGAGGCTTTATTTTCCGGTTCCAATATCACCCCGGCACGAGGCATCACCGGGACCAACCGACTATGAAAATCTTTATTGATGCCAGGTACCTTCGGAGTTCCTTCAGCGGCATAGCCACATACTCTGAGCAACTGATACGCGCGATCGGAACGGTAGATCGCCGTAACAGTTACCGGGTTCTTGTGCATAGCAGTTACAGGGGCGACCTGGAACTTCCTGAAAATTTTGAAGTGCTGGAAGATGACGCTCCGCCTGTTTCAATGCGGACGTTGTTTACGCTGCAGAACCTTATTCGTCCATGGGCCCCAGACGTGGTTCACTCACTCATGCCGCTATGGCCACTGAGTCTCAGGAATGATTATCGCACCGTAGCCACTATTTTTGATCTGCAGCCGCTGCTCGACCCGCGATTTACATCAGGTCGGCCCGCCTTAAAGCGACGCGCCTATGACATTTTTTATAATCTGTCCTACCGCGCCTGCATGACCCAGTCTGATTATCTCGTAGCCATTT
>JAKFFN010000068.1:0-7109 GCA_036675025.1 Candidatus Sumerlaeales bacterium
TTTTTGTCGGTCAGGTCGACTTGGCGCTCATCACCAAAAGGAAAAAGCTCTTTAAAGAAGCCGCCCTCCTGGCGCTTCAGCGTTACTGTGCGCGTTGTGTCCGGTTGTTTAGCCAAACTTACAGAAACCGTTGTGGTCTTACCCGCTTCCAGAGCGGCAATGGGCGGCTCAAATCTTACAAAACCCTCATCAGGCTGAACGCTGGGAGCCGATGCAACCACGCCCGCCGGTGCAGCTGCAAGCACAACCTCCGAGGGTTGCGGCCCCGTTTTCTGCTCAATTACTCCGGCAATAATGAGCAGCACGCCCTGGCCAAAGATCATTGCTATACGGTAAAAAGTCGACCGGATGCCAACGTAGAACGACTGCTGCTTTTCATCCAGCGCATCCATGTAGAAGCCATCGGCAGCAATATCATGAGTTGCACTGAACAGCGCCACCACGCCCAGCGCCAGCAGACTCATGCTCCACCACCAGTCCGTTTGCAGAGTCAGCGCCACTACTCCGAGCAGTACGCCCATCAGGATCTGCATGAGAACAGTCCACCGGCGTTTTGTCCAGTACAGGTCTACCAGTGGCCCCCACAGCGGCTTGATCACCCAGGCAAACCCCAACAGGCTGGTCCAGAAACCGATCTGGGCAAGCGTTGCCCCCAGCCGCGTGTACATGATAGTCGATACGGTCATCACCAGTACGTAAGGAAGTCCCTCGGCTACATAAAGAGAGGGGATCCACGCCCACGGGTAACCGTGAGCAGTTGATGATGTCCTGGGGTTCTTGTCTTGGTTCAATGGGCGCTCCCAAGGTTTAGAGTCCTCGAAAAATGCGAATCGATTGTCACCACGTCAAGAACTTCATGGCCCGTGCACGCCCAGACTATTTCTATGTTCGTATATTATCCCGAACTGTCGGGTCGTCATTTTGTAAATCCCGGTGCAGGCGAATTCTACTCTCGACTGTAACAACACTGGCCACGAAACCAACACACTTACTGATTGTCACATATCAAAATCACAACCCGGAGATGATTCCTAGTATGCGTTCAAACACCCTCACAGCCATTATCACATCCGTTACTCTTTTTACGCTGGTTCCCGCTGTCCGCGCGCAGGAAACCCACAATCACCAGCACGCCGAGCAAAAATCTGAGGCTGCCCACGACGAACATGAAGGGCACGATCACACCGCTCCTCACGGCGGAGCCCTGCTCGTCCTTGGTGATGAACACGCCGCTCACCTGGAGCTGCTATTTGAACCTACCACATCTAAGCTTACAGGATATGTTCTGGATGGCGAAGCAGAAAAAGCCATCCGGATAGCGCAACAGGAAATCCGGCTGACCGTCGCAGGCGGAGATCTAAAGTCGAGCGCCGCCCTTACGCTCAAGGGCATCGCAAGCCCGCTCACCGGTGAGAAGCCTGGCGATACGTCTCAGTTCGAGGGCAGCGAGCCTGCGCTTAAAGGGGCAAAGAAGTTCAATGTCGTAATCAAATCCATTACCGTGCGTGGCAAAGAGTACAAGAATGTGGAGGCTTCTTACCCTGAAGGGAACCATTAGCGATATATCTTTTTTGGCCTGCACGTGCGCGTATCGGTGCGCGTGCAGATTCAGTGGATCTGATAACTGCTTTATCTCAATCTCCAGATTAGGAATAAACCACCCTAAACTCCACACTTACTATCATGAGTTACATGGTCAGTTTCCCACGGCTCCTAAGCCTGCTGCTCATCTTTACAATGGAGATTATCATGTCTGCCACACCTGCCAGTTCGCAAACCACAAGTACACAGGCCAAATCAACAACTCCCACCACGGAGATAGCCGTCTTCGCAAGCGGTTGCTTCTGGGGAACCGAATACATGTTCCAGGAAGTGCCGGGCGTAATATCAACTCGCGTGGGTTACACTGGTGGATTTGTGGAAAACCCCACATATCAGCAGGTCTGCAGTGGCAAGACGGGGCATGCGGAAGCCATGGAAATTAAGTTCGATCCTTCCAAGGTCGACTATGAAAAGCTGGCCCGCCTGTTTTTTGAGACTCACGATCCAACCCAGGTAAATCGCCAGGGACCCGACATCGGAGAACAGTACCGCTCAGCTATCTTCTACAACAGCGATCATCAGAAGGCGATTGCGCAGAAGCTGATAGATGAACTGAATGACAAGGGCATCAAGGTCGCCACGGAACTTAGCCCGGCAGCCCGCTTCTGGCCGGCAGAAGAATACCATCAGAAGTACTATGAGAAAACCGGTAAAACCCCGTACTGCCACAGCTACAAGAAACTTTTCTAGGCCGGACTTCCCGCGAATTGTTGCGGTGCATTAAATCCACATTCCGGCGCCAACGCCCGGCTGCATTGGGTGCATACCCTGCGCCTTCCCCTGTACTATAGGCTTCGGAGCTATTTACGATGATCGAGATAAAACGGTATTATCTAGCCTTAGCGGCAGTAGCGGGCGGCCTTTGCCTTACAGCCTGTCAGGATGAAACGCCGCGCGCCAGCACAAACCTGGAAGTGGCCGACATTAAAGGTATCCGCTTCGATCAACCGCTCCCCGAAGCTGCCGCCACCACATCTCCCGAAAAAAATGTGTTAGCCTCAAATGCAGCCGCGGCGCCGGCAGATAGCGGTGCGGCACCTAAAGATCTCCCCACAGCCGAAGATGTTCCAGACAACATAGCCTTAATCCCCAGCGCTACGCCGGTACCCGTTGACCCCACTCCGGCTGCCACGCCCGCACCCGAAGCCGCTGCTCCAGCCGTTGCCTCCGCTCCCGCTGATCCCGGTAGCTACGAGGAAGTTTCTTTCAAGGTGCTCAGCGGGTTTAAATATGTAGAGCCGATGCCGCAGGAAGGCGAGAAGCCTGAAGACGTTGAAAAACGCCGAAACACAGACCAGATCCCGCCAGAGGTGAAAGCCCTCGACGGCAAAATGGCCGTTGTGCAGGGATGGATGGTTCCCATGGAAATTAGCGAAGACGGTGCGGTAAAATCCTTCGTGCTCGTAAAGACGCAGCCCGAGTGCTGCTTCGGTGATATGCAGGCCATGAACGAATGGGTCGACGTGATTATGCAACCCGGCAAAAGCGCCGAGTTCAACGTAGACCAGCCGGTAAAAGTTTACGGTAAACTCGAAGTAGGCGAAAAGACCGAAGACGGATTCGTCCTCAGCGTCTACCGCATGCAGGGAGACCGGGTAGAAATCTAACTAGTAGCGCCGAACCGCATACCCGCCACTCAACTAACTAGAATTGGACACGGTATACTCAACACACTACGACTATTTCGCAGCCAGCCAATCCCAATTTCGTCGCGAAGCGACACCACAATTAGTAATTTGTAATTGGTAATTAGTAATTAAAAAAAGCCAACTTTCCCGGAGCCCGAACCATGACCCTTCTGTTACATCCATGGTTCCCGACCGGTGTAGTTGTTCCGCTCCTGTAATTTCTTCTCTTGCGTCTCCCGGGGCGACGCATCCAATTACCTCCCATGAACATCCGCCAAACCCCCTTCCAGCTGAAGCTGGTCAACCCCTTCGGCATTAGCCGCAATACCCGCACTGTCAGCGACGTAGTCCTGGTCCGCATTGACGAAGGCTGGGGCGAGGCCGCACCCGTAAAGTTTTACAATGAAGACATCGGCACCGTAGCCGAAACCTTAAACCGCATCAACGGCCTGGATCTTCCTGACCTGGATTACCTCGAGGACGTCGCCGACGCCATTGATGCGGCTATCCCGGGCAACCAGTCTGCAAAAGCCGCTGTCGACATTGCTCTGCATGATCGTCTCGCCCGCCGCCTGGGCGTGCCTCTTCACAAGCTCTTCGGTCGCAGCCCCGACAAAAAGATGATCACTAGTTTCACCATCGGCATCGACACCACTGAAGAGATGCTTCGCAAAGTTGACGATGCGAAAAACTACGCGATCCTGAAGATCAAACTCGGACGCGATCTCCACCATGACCTGGAGGTGATGCGCGAAATCCGCAACGCCGTCGGAGACAAAACCGTGCGCGTAGACGCCAACGGCGGCTGGACGCTGGAGCAGGCCAAAGAAGCTTTGCCGGTACTATCTGATCTCGGGGTTGAGTATGTCGAGCAGCCCTTGTACAAAGGCAACCATGCGGAGCTCCGCGAGCTGAAAAAGACTGCTCCACTGCCAATCTTTGTCGACGAAGACAGCATGGTAAACGCAGACCTGCCGTTGCTCGTAGGCGCAGTTGACGGTATTAACATCAAGCTCATGAAATCAGGCGGGCTTGTTGAAGCGCGCCGTATGGTCGCTACTGCCCAGGCCCATGGCTTCCAGATCATGCTGGGCTGCATGATCGAATCCGGCTGCGCCATTGCCGCCGCAGCACACCTGGCTCCCCATTGCGAGTTTCTTGATCTGGATGGTAATCTGCTCATCAGCAACGACCCTTTTACGGGCGTGACCTGCGACCCCGACGGCACGCTGCACCTGCCCGATGGTCCGGGTTTAGGCATTACCTTGAAAGATGACGTGGCCGAACTGGCAGATTTCTAATACACCAACGGCCGTCAGCTTAGCTATCAGGCCACGGCTAGTTTTCCCCCCGACCTTCAACCGGCGCCGATGTCTCTGCATCAGATGAAGCTGCCGCGGGTGTAACATACTTCAGTGCCTCATCCGACTTCTCATTTACCCGCTCGCCCCACGGATTACTGGCTTCCAGTTCCGCTCGCATCGCATCAGCAAGCCGGGCCATTTCTTCTACCATAAGCGGGTGCCGCTTCGACAGGTCGTTTTTTTCGAACGGATCATCCTTCAGGTTAAAAAGCTCGGTTGTGCGCGCGTCATGTTTCCCGGTTTTCTTCCGCGCCACCAGCAGTTTATAGTCTCCCCGCCGCACAGCTCCCACCGGGTTCTTTAGGTAATAATCCGGAAAATATAGTGTCCGCTCACCGACGCTTTCGCCTGATGTCAGCAACGGCCAGATATCCTTCCCGTCATACTTTGCTTCCGGCAGACTCGCATCCGCCTCCAGCTTCGCCAGTGTCGGCGCCGTGCTGGGTGCATCGCCAGCAAGCCGCGTAAGCGTTGGCATCATGTCCAGAGTGATGGCTGGCTCATGCACCACCGTATCTGCAGGCAGCTTACCCGGCCACCAGGCTATAAACGGCACTCTTACTCCGCCTTCATAATCTGTTCCTTTTGATCCGCGAAGTCCGCCGGTAACGCCACCATTTTTACCTTTGATAGTCCAGGGTCCGTTATCGCTCGTAAACATAACAAGCGTGTTGCTTGCCAGTCCTGTTTCCCTCAGTTGGTGCAGCACGGCTCCCACACTCAGATCAATTTCCGTTATTACGTCCGCGTAAAGCCCCTCACCCGATACCCCCTTCAGCTGAGGATTCACATGCAGCGGCACATGGGGAAACGTATGGGCAAAGTACAGGAAGAAGGGTTTGCCGGCCTTCGAGCTTTTCTCGATAAAAGCCAAAGCCTCACCCGTATAGCGCTTCGTCAGGATATCCTGATTAGCCTCGGGCTCAATAATGGTTTTATCACGGAACAGCGGTGCCGGTTCCATATCATTACTGTAGGGCAGACCGAAGTACTGGTCGAACCCCTTTTCCAGCGGCATGAACTGCGGTAGATGACCAAGGTGCCATTTTCCAACGATGGCCGTGGCGTATCCTTTATCTTTGAGAACCTTAGGCAATAGCGGCGCACTCGGGTGCAGGCCCGTCATACTTTTGGGACTTAGAACGTTCGGGACGCCGGATCGCATCGGATATTGTCCGGTTAACAGCGACGCCCGTGACGGACTGCACGCCGGGCTTGCTACGTAAAAATCCGTCAGTCGAACACCTTCCGCCGCCATCTGGTCCAGGTGCGGAGTCTTATATTTTTTCTGGCCGTAACAGCTTAAGTCCCCATACCCCATGTCATCAGCAAAGATAAGTACAATGTTGGGCTTACCCGTCGACTGCGCCAGTTGCCCAGTCGATTCGGCGTCGAGTGAAACCGTCTCCAGCCCGGCCGTTAATGCACGTGTGGACTCAGTGGTTTCTTCAGCGGCGCTGGCTGTCCCGGTAGTTGCTTCTGCAGTCCCCGTAGTCTGGACTATATCCTGCGCCAGTACGGGTGATCCACTCCATGTACACACTGCAAGTCCAGCCAGTAGCCCAATGACCCTCTTCATCGCTTGCTGCTTCCTTCCGATGGTTTCTCAGCTCACTAATCGCATCTGATTACTTCTGCTCAACTAGCTATTTGATGGTGCAGCGATCACTTGCTCCCACTCATCGACGATTTTCTCTAGCGAAAATGATTCCCTCACGCCTCGCGCCGCGTTCCCCAACCGCTGCCGAAGTTGCTCGTCTTCCAGCAGGCGCTTCATACCCGCAGCCAGTCTTTCAACGTTCTCTGCGTCATCTACAATTGGATCCCCCGTTTGGCTCATGTCAACAAGCAGCCCGTTCTCTTCATGCCTAATGATGTCTGATGGACCGCTGGGACAGTTAAAACTGACGACCGGCAAACCAGCCGCCATGGCTTCCAATAACGCATTGGGGAAACCTTCAAACCGGCTCGATAATACGAACATCTTCGCCCGCGACAACACCGGCCTCGGGTCCGTCACCCGGCCGGGCAGCAGCACTCGCCCCGGTAATCCTTCTTCATTAACTATCTGTTCAAGTGCGCGTTGCTCGTCCCCCTCGCCCAGGATCACTAAATCAGGATAGACATTCTTGTCTGTCTGTTCGTCAGTAACAGTCACATAGGCCCGCAGCAGCAGATCAAACCCCTTCTGCCGATCCAGCCTCCCCATCGCCAGGATAAATGACTTTTCGGGTAGCCACTCCGGAACAGGTCCCGCCGCATCAGCGTGCTTGACCTCCACCGGATTTGCAATCACCCGCACCCGCTCGGCCGGCACAAACTCCCGCGCCCACTGCGCCACGCTCTCTGTCTGCACCACCACAGAATGTGAACGCGGATACAACAGCCGCCGAAGTCGCCCCCATCCGCCCGCTATCGGGTAATGCTGCGGATCAATTCGCTCACTCACAATCACCGGCACTTTCAGGCTACGCGTCGCCAGCAGCGTCACAACATTGGTGGAGTCCATAAAGCT
>JAKFFN010000199.1:0-7091 GCA_036675025.1 Candidatus Sumerlaeales bacterium
AGTAAAGAATTTGTTTATGAAGGAAAGCGCTGGTATGATCTGCGTCGCATGAAATACGGAAATGAACCATTGGTATTCATCAGTCCGAATCATCCATATGGCGTATTGGATAAAGCAACACAGGCACATAAAATTTTATGGCCCATTGAACCGGCTATATGGACAAATGATCCATTGGTTGATCAAACACCAGGATACCTTACTTCCAAACCAAAATAATTATTATTACAAACTGTTTTCATTTAGCAAGCAGTAATAAACCGGGAATAGTCTTGTTCCCGGTACTTATCTTTTTTTAATTTTTTTGTCATAACATCATGAATACAGAAAATAAAAATCATTTACATGGACTCATTGCCGCACCGTTCACACCCATGCATGCGGATGGTTCCCTGAACCTGGAAATCATTCCGGAATATTATCAAATGCTGAAAGGAAATGGTGTAACAGGTGCATTCATCTGTGGATCAACCGGTGAAGGCGTTTCGTTAACGAAGGATGAAAAGAAACTCGTTGCAGAATCATGGGCATCCTGTTCAAATGCAGACCAGGATTTTAAAGTAATGACCCTCCTGGGTGGTACCTGTATAGCTGATTGTAAAGATTTGGCCAGGCATGCAAGAGAAATTGGATTGTATGCTGTTTCTTTTACGGCTCCATTTTATTTTAAGCCTGCGGATGTGGATGTACTGGCAAACATTTGTGAAGAAATCGCTGCAGAAGTGCCCGACATGCCTTTTTACTATTACCATATCCCGGTTTTAACGGGTGTGAATATATTAATGTTCGATTTGCTTAATAGTATAGATGGAAAAGTTCCAAATTTTGCCGGTGTAAAATACACGCATGAAGATTTCATGGATTTTCTATCCTGTCTTCATTTTCAAAATGGAAAATATGATATGCTTTGGGGACGGGATGAAAATATGTTACCTGCTTTATCATTGGGTACCAAAGGCGCTGTTGGCAGCACTTTTAATTATGCCGCTCCTTTATACTATGATCTGATTGATGCTTTCAATAATGGTGACCTGAAAAAAGCACAGCAACTGCAACAGCAATCGATTGACATGATCAGGCTATTGGGTAAATATGGTGGTATTGCTACCGGTAAGGCATATATGAAAATGATAGGATTGGATTGTGGTGAATTTCGCCTGCCGGTCAGGAACATGACCACAGAAAAATTTAATTCCTTTAAAAAGGATGTTGAACAGGTTAACTTTAATAGCTATTGCTCTGTATTGAAAGCTGAAGTTAAAGCCTGATTAATGTATGTTTAATCGAATCATTTATTATATCGCCGTCCTTCCTTTTTTTATGCAATGCACACCAGTTCAAAAAATCGAGGTGAAATCCATTGAATGGAAAATTGCCGCTCAATTACCTGCCCCGGATAATACCGCTGCGGCGCTGGGTTTAGCAGGACCAGTGGCCGGCATTCATCAAAATAAATTGATCATTGCCGGCGGTGCCAATTTCCCGGGTGCTATGCCCTGGTTGGGCGGTTCAAAAAAATATTATGAGGAGGGATATGTTTTCAGTTTGGATAAAAATGATTCGGTTTCATTTTTAAAAACCGTCAAATTGCCGAATGCCATTGCTTATAGTGCCGTTTGTTCAACACCCATTGGGATAATTTATGCCGGTGGTGAAAATGAAGCTGGATTTATTGATAAAGTATCATTGATCAATTGGGATGAACAAAGCAATAATGTTGTGATCAAAGACCTGCCTGCATTGCCATTTGCTGTAACCAATGCTTCACTAACTTTTCATAACAACAATATTTACCTGGCTGGTGGGGAAACATCGTCTGGCGTTTCGGATGATTTTTTGAAACTGGCAGCGGACGATGATTATGGCAGAAAATTGCAGGATTTAGAATTAACTGGTACAAAGAAATAACAAGGAATAGAAATGGCAGGAAAAAAAACAGATATAATCGTTTACGCACACTGGGTAGGCATGTCTGAGCCTAGATGCATTGGCGTTCTTTCAGCTCAACAGGCAAAAGGAAGAAAGGCATTTAGCTTTGAATATGATAAAGAATGGATCAGTTCAAAAGAACAACTACTACTCGATCCCGATATATCCTGGTATTCAGGCCCACAATATCCTAACGGTAAAGAGAATTTTGGAATATTCATGGATTCGATGCCCGATACATGGGGAAGAAAACTAATGATGCGAAGAGCTGCTCAGGAAGCAAAGGAGCAAGGAAAAATAGCGCCAACGCTTTATGATATTGATTTTCTCTTAGGTGTATATGATGAAAGCAGAATGGGAGCATTACGTTTCAAACTCGATGCTCAAGGTCCATTTCACGATAACAACAAGGCATACCCAACACCACATTGGTCCGATGTAAGAGAATTGCAACATGGTGCAGCAATTGTTGAATCAGATGAAGAAGGCGATGATGCAAAAAAATGGCTAGCTGTTCTTATTGCTCCCGGATCATCATTAGGCGGAGCTCGTCCCAAAGCAAATATTTTAGATGACAACAAACATCCATGGATTGCTAAATTCCCTGCACAAGCTGATACATTCGACAAAGCAGCCTGGGAATATCTTGCTTATCAACTGGCATTACTGGCTGGAATAGAAATGGCAGAATCACGAATTGAAAAAGTAAGTGGTAAGTATCGTACTTTCTTTACAAAAAGATTCGACAGGCTGAATGGCGAACGTGTACATTTTACTTCTGCAATGACAATGACAGGTAATAATGAAGATACTATTAAAGAAAATCCTGCAAGCTATCTTGACATTGCTGAGTTTATTCAATACTCAGGAGCAAATAACCAGGCTGACTTGCATCAGTTATGGAGACGGATTGTTTTCAACATTGCCGTTTCTAACACCGATGATCATTTGCGTAATCATGGGTTTCTTTTGAAAGAAGATGGCTGGAGGTTATCACCAGCTTATGACATCAATCCTTCTATCGAGAAGGATGGGCTTGCCTTAAACATCGACACACATGATAATACATTAAGTTTACAACTTGCTAAAAGTGTGGGTGAATATTTTCAACTTAGTGATCAGCAAATGGATGAAATTATCAATAACGTAATCAACGTAACACAAAGCTGGAAACTGGTCGCTGATGAAATAGGAATATCCAGGGCTGAACAAGAAATTATGGCGAAAGCCTTTAGCCGTAAATAACGGTAAACAAGTAAGGCAATTACTAATATTGCAATAAAAAAACTATTTTTAATTTGTAAACATACCCTTTTTCGACACCTCTGAACATGTTAGAAATAATGCTTTTTGCCGTGTTCAGTCCGGGACTCAGTGCCAAAGATCCGGCTATCTATCAAGTTTCCGCAATCGCGTTAATGGTTCTTCTGGTTTCAAGGGTTGCGTCATCGCTCTGGCGCTCCCGGACCCGAGAAGACACCTAGCCAATCATTCAAGCCGACGCCTTCGGCGCGGCTTTACTAAGGCGTTAGGCTGCCATGGCGACAGTACTCACGGATTCGGCAATAAGAACAATCGCCGACGCCATCTTCAATGAGCGGCCTACCGCTGTGATTGAGATGTACTCATCCTTCGGCCAAGAACCTCGTGAGTTCCACTCTCCAGAAGACGTCTTCACTTACGCAAATGCCCTGCGTAATGCTGGCGACAATCCGCATCTCATCGTTCATTACCCGGACATGGCCGGTAGAGTGGTTCGATCTCGGATCGAGCTCAATCCAAGCAAATGCGACGGACACACCTACCGGTACGAAGCAGTTGGCTGGGGCCTGATCTTTGTGTACCTGCAGTTATCCCCTACCGGCAGAATTGACTCCTTCATTTCCGCCAACTCTGAAAAGCGGGCATTAGCGTGGGCCCCGACCTACCCAGACCTGGACCCTCCGTCCACTTGGAATTGGCCCGCGGTTGCTCGTCACTTGCGTCGGCTACGTCGGGCTCTCAAGCTGGCAGCCTGACAATTCATTCATGCCGAAGCCGCTCCGCGGCTCTGCTTAATTCAGGCGCCACCCCCTCTCGCATGACTTCTCTGCATCGTGTAGATCTAACTCTGGCGACGATAGCTGCGGCGCTCCCGCTTGGGTTCGTTCTGCTCAACGGCGATCCGATGTTCTTGGGGGCGGGGTACTTCGTTATTGTTCCGTCGCTTCTCGTGGCAGGCTGCCTCGCTCTGAATGCAGCTCCACTTTTCATTACCGGCGCGTCACTCGTTGTTTCTCTTACATACATTCCTTTCATTGCGTACAGCCTGGGTTCGGCAAGGCCTGAAGGGCTTGTTGGCTTTGGCCATCTATTCTCCATGCCAGGCGCATTTGCTTTTGCGCTGCTCGGAGCTTGGTATTCCAGCCGCGAGAAGTCAGCCCCCGCCATGCTCGCCTTGTTTTTTGGATTCCTAAGCACGCTCGCAGGCTATGCCATCAACCAACTCGCTATATGCAACACGCTCGTCTATTGCGGCGGCATCTTTCCCATTGCCGGGTGATGGGCTAACCAATCATTTGAGCCGACGCCTTCGGCGCGGCTTAGCTCGGGCGCTGGGCGTCGGCGGTGAACTTTGTCAACCGACCTCCCTCAAGCACTGAAGCGTACGTAGCGGCTCTCTTTTCGCTTCGGCCGTGGGTCCCTGTTGGCCGCCAGTCTTTCCTGCCTTGTCCTGGGGCTTGCGGCAATGCGGCAGGGACGTAAAGATGCCTGACCATCAATTCAAGCCGATGCCTTCGGCGCGGCTCAACCAGGGCTTTAGGCCTCAAAGCAAATGAGCGCGTACTTGTGGGTGGGAATTGGCGGCTTCATCGGCTCTGTCGCCCGCTACGCCGTGGCGGTCTGGCTCGCACCCGGCGAGGTTGGCCGTTTTCCTTGGGCCACCTTCGCGGTCAACTGCGTCGGTTGTTTGGCCATCGGCCTCCTCGCGGGCGTGTTTGCGCGCGCACCCACGCCGGAGCCCGTCCGGCTGTTTCTGGTCACCGGCCTCCTCGGCGGCTTCACCACCTTCTCCGCGTTCGGCCTCGAGTCGTTCACCCTGCTACGCCGCGGCGAGCCCGGCATCGCACTGTTGTACATTCTCGGCAGCGTGCTCGTGGGTGTCGCGGCGGTCTGGCTGGGCCTTCGGTTGGCCTCCCGCGGCTGACCACCCCCAGCCGACACCTTCGGCGCCGCCCACCAAGGCGCCATACCCCCTCAGGAAACTGCGCCGATGCTGAAACTGACGTTGGCAGCCTTCAGCACCGGGTGGCTGCTGATCCTGGCCATTGCGGGCGGGCTCATCGCGCACGACAGCAACCTTGGCTACGGGCCGCTTGTCCTGCTCATGTTGTCCACCATGACGGGCCTGACCGGACTTGAAGACGAAGAACACCGGGTTCCTCTCTTGCTCCTTGCCGCGGCATCCTTCGGCAGTTGCTTGATCTACGCGCTGCTGCGCTACTTCATGCTGTTTGGGCTGGCCGGTCGTTAGGCCCGACCCTGGCAGGCGGCCTGCCCTTCCGATGCGGCGACACCGTTGCAGTTGGCCGAACATCGCGCCCGCCGGCAGGCCCTGTTCGATTCCAGGACCGCTGGCTGGAGATCGTGGATGTGGCTAGAGTTGGCCCGCGCCTGACGGCCCTTGCCGGGAACCCATGATCGACCGCGAACAACTCCACCGGGACGGCTATGCCCTGCTGCGCCAGGCGATCCCTGCCGAATGGCTGGACGGACTTCGTGCCGCGTTCGATGCGGGCGCCAGGCCGTCGGACCAATGGCCCATACCGCGCGGGCCGGGCTGGCTGCATTCGCTGCTGGACCTGGATCCGAAGGTGCAGGCCGTGTGCCGATTGCCGGCGGTGCTGGCCGTGGTCGGCGAGCTGATCGGCGAGCGGTTCTTCCTGGCGCAGGCCGAGGGCCGCGAACCGCTTAAGGGCGGCGGCCACCAGTCGCTGCACCGCGACCTGTCGGTCCAGCGCCCCGGCGATACGGCGAAGGCGCTGGTGTTTTTCGACGACTACGGTCCCGGAAACGGCGCGACCCGCATCGTTCCCGGCAGTCACCGCCCGACGCCGGACGAAGCGCCGCCGGGGCCCGATGACGAATCGCGTTCGCTGCAGATCTCGGGCGGCGCCGGGGACATCCTGGTGTTCGATTCGGACCTGGTGCACGCGGGCAGCGTGAACCCGACCGGCGGCCGCCGGCGCTCGATGCTGGTGTGCTACTTCGCCGAGCAGCACCACGCCATGAACCTGACGACGGCGAGCCTGCGCAGCATCCGGATGGACACGAGCGAGCGCTTCGACCCGTCGGAGTTTCCGCTGGGCGGGTGAACCCGCCGCCGCCGACGACGACGTGCCGCGCGGCGGCGGCTTATGGCCCCAAAGGCCATGTATCCGGCCCGCCGAGCCGGGAGTAGCCTCACGTTCTGTTCCGCGAGGCGATGGTCCATGGCATCCGCTTCCCCCACGCCACCGATCCCGCGGGTTGCAGGCGGTGTGCTGGCGCTCTTGCTTTGCGCCGGCAGCGCGATGGCCGACGAGGCCAAGAGCACTGAGCCGCACTGGTCGGGCCTGCCGATCTGGGGCGCCGAGGCCGAGGCCCGGGGCTACCGGGTTCCGCTTCCGTTCGGCGTGGGCATCACCGCCTTTTCGGGCGAGCAGCCGGTCGACATCGAGGACCTGCGGCTGGGGCGCGGCGGAAACCCGCCGGTGTCGGTGCAGGACATCCTGCAGATCGACCGGGTGGAGACGACCCAGCAGAACCTCTCGGCCAAGCTCGACGTGCTGGTGCTTCCTTTCCTGGACGTCTATGCGCTGGTCGGACGCACGCAGGGAAACACCAAGGGCACCATCCAGGTGCCGGGCAATCCCGTGCTTGGCTTCATCGAGCCCCGCCAGCTCCGGCTCGATGCCAGCTTCGACGGCCCGACCTACGGCGCCGGCTTCACCCTGCAGGGCGGAAAGAAGATCAGCGAATGGCGCGAGCTCACGGCCATCGTCGTGGCCGACTGGAACCGCACGCGCACCGACCTCTCGTTCGACAACCAGGCGCTGATCGCCCGGACCAAGCCGGAGGCCACGGTGTTCTCGGCGCGGGTGGGCCTGCATGGCCGCGTCGGCGGGTCCAATGCCGTGGCG
>JAKFFN010000012.1:0-6975 GCA_036675025.1 Candidatus Sumerlaeales bacterium
CTGGCGCCGCTGGCGGGCAACCGCGTGGCCTACGGTACGTTCTATGACGGGCACATCATGATCTTTGATCTGAAGAGCCGCAAGTGGATCAAAGATGTGGATGTGGCGGGGGAGAAGTATCTTTGGAACTTCACCCTCGGCGCCGATGGGCGGCTGTATGGTGGCACGTATGACGGCGGCAAGCTGGTGAGCATGAACCTTGAGACGTATGAGGTGAAGGACCATGGTGCGGGCGCGCCGCCAAACCTGTACGCGAGGTTCGTATCATCGCTGCCCGACGGACGAATCGTTATCCGCTACAGCACAGAGAAGCCGGTGGTTAAAGTATACGATCCGAAGTCGGGGTCGTACACCACTGCTCCTGAGGAGATGCAGGGGATCAAGAATGGTGTACCGTGGCAAAACCTGTTTATTACGGCTGAGAAGGCGTTTGACGCGGAGACTCTGAAACAGGTGGAGTGGCCTTTCAGGGTCCTTACAGGAAGCGGTGAGACCACGGCACCGGCCCAGATGGATTTGTCCAGCAGCGGCAGCATTTACCTGACGTACAAAGATGACATCTATCGTGTGGATAATGCCGACGAGCCGGCGGCGCTAATCCCGGGAGAAAACTATCACGGCACCAGGATGATCGGCGTGACGGAGGGCGGCCGGCTTGTAGGTGTGCGCGGGCAAGAGCTGGTGATTTCGAATCCGGACGAAGGTTCGGCAGAATTAAAAGCGATCCCGGTAAAGCCAAAGCCGCGCCCGCCGCTTTTCCTGGCATCGGATAACTCGGGGCATGTGTGGGGCGGTCCGGAGTTTGGTCAGAATGTTTTCATTATGAACGCGAATTCCGGGGAAACAACAAACACGCAGGTGGTGAGCTACCAGGGCGGCGAAGTCTACGATGTAGATTTCAAAGGCGGCGTTGCTTACATGGCTTCATATTCCGGCGGCGAGATCATCAGGTATGATCCGTTGGAGGTGTGGAACGAGATCGGGAAGCAAAACCCGAAGCGGGTGCATCGCGTGGCGGAGGAGGGCTACATCAGGCCTGCAGCGGGATGTACTTTCGGACCTGATGGCAAACTCTACTCCGGCTGGTGGATTGGCTACGGCAAGTACGGTGGCTGCATCTGTATTACGGACGTGGAGGCTGGAAAATACCGTCTGATCGAAAATCCGCTGGGCGCGCAAGGCGTGAGCGGCTTGGACGTGGATGAAAAGTATGCCTACGTGGCGACGGCCATCCACGGAAATGGACTGCCGGTGATGAAGGATAAGGCGCCGCAGTTTGGTATGGTGGAGCTGGACAGCGGGAAGGTTGTTTTTCAGCATGACTTTGATCAGTATAATGATGAATCGACAACGCAGAGTACGCCGCTGATTGTGGAAGAGCAGACAGGCCGGGTGGCGGTGAGCAAAGATGGGTTGTCGGTCCAGATTTTTGATCCGAAGCAGCGGGCCTTTATACTGAAGGAAGAGACTGCCAAGGCGCCCGGCGCCACCAGCTTTGTAATGGCGAGCATGCATAACGGTAAAGTCGTCTACGGCGCGGGCAGTGATGTGGTTGAACTGGACATGACGACTGGTGGACATCGGGTCATCGCCACGCTGCCTGAACTGGTGTTTGCTATTACGGCGGATCCTGTGGGCTTTGTGTATGCCAGCGCTGGCACGGGCGTTTACGAGATCAACCTGATCCCGGAAGATGAAGACAGGGATTAGGGAAGAGTTGTCGTCTATTTATTAAACAAAAAAGGCGAGCCAACCGGGCTCGCCTTTTTGTTTAATAGATTTTTTCGTGCAACTGCGTGAACTACGCGCTCGCGAGTCTCGCAGTATTACTGCCACCCGTTAAAGTAAGGCAGGTTGCTGGCGGTTGCAGCCACGGCATCTTTCGCGGCCACCAGTTCAGCAGTGCTGTCCCATTTGCCCTCAAGGAACTGCTGGCGTACGCCATCAGGCATTTCGAAGGGTACGGTGACGTCACCGGCGGTGGCTGTTTTGCTCTGCAGATCGACGGCGACTTCGGCGGCGGGATTGGCTTCTACGGCGTTCATGAGTTTCTGGATGTCCGCTTCGCTTACAACGGCACACGGGATGCCCAGGGCCACGCAGTTACCGAAGAAAATTTCGGCGAAGCTCTCGCCCACAATAGTCTTCACACCTTTGCCCCAGCGCATGATAGCCTGCGGGGCATGTTCACGGCTGGAGCCGCAGCCAAAGTTCTTGTTTACCAGCATCACGGTAGCGTCAGCAAACTGCGGCTTGTCCAGCGCATGCACTTCGCCGCGCTCAGCCAGTTGCGAGCGGTCGTCTTCAAAGGCATGCTCACCAAGGCCGTCAAATACCACGCACTTAAGATAGCGCGCAGGAATGATGCGGTCGGTATCGATATCGTTTCCACGGACGGGGATCGCACGTCCGGTGATTTTTTCGCGTTTCAGGTCTTCCATGGTAATCCTATTTAGTTTTTTAGCGTTTAACCAATTTCATTGTTTCCGCAAGACCACGCAAAGCGGCATTGGCCATTTCTTGCGTCTTAAAAATCTTAGCCACGTCAGGATCGAGCAGAATCACTCGACTGCCTTTTGGAAATGAAACAGCATATTTGCCTATTTCAGCTTTGCTGAAGTCATACTCTTCGCGCATGTTGTCCACCTCTGTACTCTTTTTAGGCATTTGCGTAGGTTCTCCTTTCAGACGCAGTGGCTATTCTGCTGCTTATGATCCGGATAGAGTTTCCTTTGTGAGTAAATATCACAACTAGCAGCCGAGAGCTTCGGCTCAATCCTAAAAGGACAAAGCGCTCTTCATCGAATGAGTGATCCGGGTCAGGAATGGTTCTGGCCAGTGGATCACTGAATGTAGTGCTCGCCTCTTCAAAAGTAACTCCGTGCTTTTTAAGATTAATCTCATCTTTTTTGGGATTCCACTCGAAGTGAATTTCTCATCTCCTGATACGGACTCTTAGACTTCTATCCAGCTATTATACCCCAACAGCCTGTTCAATCCCGAAGAACTCGCGGGCGTCTACTACTTCACCGGCCAGGGCTGCTGCGGTTACCATTACTGGGCTCATGAGCAGTGTGCGGCCGGTGGGGCTTCCCTGGCGGCCTTTGAAGTTACGGTTCGAGCTGCTCGCGCAGACCTCGCGGCCCTTCAGTTTGTCCGGGTTCATGGCCAGGCACATGCTGCAGCCGGCTTCACGGAATTCGAAGCCTGCATCGGTCAGCACCTTGTCATAGCCGCGGCGCTTCATCTCTTCCTTCACAGGCTGGCTGCCTGGCACGGCGATAGCGCGGACGTGAGGAGCCACCTTGCCGCCGTGTTCCTTCAGAAACTTGACCACTTCTTCAAAGTCAGAGATGCGACCGTTGGTACAGCTTCCGAGGAAGGCAACGTCTATCCTGGTGCCGGCGATGGGCTGGCCCGGCTCGAAGCTCATGTAATCGTACGCTTCCTGGATAAGCTGCTGCTCGGTTTCGTCAAACTGTTCCTTCGCAGGAATGCGACCGCCGACGCTGGTGCTCTGGCCCGGGGTGATACCCCAGGTTACCACCGGTTCGATGTCTTCTCCGTTGATCACAACAACGTCGTCGTAGGTCGCATCCGGATCACTCTTGATGCTGTTCCAGTACTCTACCGCACGATCCCAGGCTTCGCCCTTCGGTGCGTATTCGCGCCCTTTCAGGTAATCGTAAGTCGTCTGATCGGGATTCACATAGCCGCAGCGGGCGCCACCTTCGATGCTCATGTTGCAGACGGTCATGCGCTCTTCCATGGTGAAGTTGTCAAACACTTCACCGGCGTATTCGTAGGCATAACCAACGCCGCCTTTCACACCGAGCTGCTGGATAACGTAAAGCGTCACGTCCTTCGCATACACTCCGGGGCGCAGTTTGCCGTTCACTTCAATGCGGCGAACCTTCAGTTTGCCCATGGCGAGAGTCTGGGAAGCCAGAACGTCGCGGACCTGGCTGGTTCCGATGCCGAAAGCCAGCGCGCCGAAAGCACCATGGGTGCTGGTGTGGCTGTCGCCGCAGCAGATCGTCATGCCCGGCTGGGTGAGCCCGCGCTCCGGACCGATAATGTGAACGATGCCCTGCTCGCCAGCGCTCGGGTGGAAGAACTTCAGGCCATACTGCTTCGTGTTATCTTCCAGGGCTACAAGCATTTCCTCAGCCATGGGATCAAAGAGAGGACGAGCCTGGCTGTGGGTTGGGATGATGTGATCAACCGTGGCGAAGTTACGGCCAGGGTACTGAACGGTCCAGCCGCGTTCGCGCAGCATGCTGAATGCCTGCGGGCTGGTAACTTCATGGATCAGCTGCAGACCCATCAGCACCTGGTACTGGCCACTGTCGAGCTTCCGCACGGTGTGCCGATCAAATACTTTTTCGTAAAGATTCTTTCCCATTTTCTCGTCCTTCTTTGGTTTTCGGGTTTGTTGTTTTTGAATGGATCCTATGGGTCGTATGGGACCTATGGGACGTATGTTAGTTGAGTCGTTTCTTAGGGCTTACCTGGTAATAATTGCTTAGACTGCTGATTCTCTGTTTCTGAGTACTGCTCTAACCTGTCGGAGAGTTCCGTTGCAAACTTTCTGAACTCATCGAGGCGGTCAGGGCATAACCCGGCCCAGATCGTCTCAATGGCTTTTTTTCGGTTGTCGCGCAATCGGTTCATCATTTTGCGACCGGTGGCCGTTAATGTATAGCGGCGAACCCGGCCGTCATCACCATCTACCGTTACGTCGATAAACCCTTTATCGATCAGTTGGCGGATAATCTTTGAAACCGCGGCGGCGCTGCTGTCGCGGCTTCGGGCGAACATCGACGGCATGAAATGCTCATCGCTGATCTCTTCCAGGATTCTCCACTGCTGTACAGACAGGCCGACGTCGCGAGCGAGCTGTTCACGGCGAAGCGCGAAGAGGTCAGACAGCCGCTGAAGCTGCCGGATAGAATCGAGTATGTGTGGTTGCGTCGCGGACATTGTTAACCATGGTTAAGTATTTGAGTGCGGCGGTAGTATTCAGGTTGTTGAGGCGAAAAACTGTGCGGGGAATAGGACCAATAGGACCAATAGGACCTATAGGACCAATAGGTCTTATAGGACTTATAGGACGTATAGGACAAATAGGCAGAAAGCGCTGCGCGGGTGGGGGTTTTGGATTTTTCCGGTGCGTTGCACCGGCGGGCAGGATGCCCGCGCTCCCAGGGGACGCTCGCGCTTCCAGCAAGAACCTGTTTCGGCTTAGGCCTGTGTTTTCTTTCTTCCCGCTTCATCAAAACTTACCTGTACCGGCCACCCGGGGTAAGGTTTGGCTTCGGGTTGCGATGGGTCGACATCCCACCGCCAGCATTCCATGTTATAGTGCTGCTGCGACTTGTTTACGTCGATCATACAGTAGCCTTCAGCCTTGAGGTCGCGGTCTCCGATGTACTGGGTGGGCGGGTGCACATTCTTGTCGTCCCAGTACTCTTTCATGGTCAGCTTGTCCGGGTTCGCCACAGCCAATACATGCACCTTGTTTCCAAACGCATCGATGAAATCGCCTGTGTGTGGCGTGGCGTGGGCATTGGGTAAAGGTTCGGCCGGCTGGAACCATCGGGTCCAGGTGGCAGCGCCTGCCGGACCCGTGAACTGAATCGGGCCGTCATCAAATTGATCGATGCCGTTGCGGATCAGCGTAGCCAGGTGCTGGTCGCCCGAGATGATCAAGGCCCCGGCGTCGCGGATCAATTCCATTGCCTTGCGGCGCTGGAGCGGCGGGTAGCCGTTACCGTCGAAATCGAGAAGCGCCTTACCGTTGGGACCGGTCTGCACGCAGGCAAAGATGGTCTGGCTCGCGACAATCTTTGCCGGCTTGTCTTTGACTTTCTGTCCCCATTCCGCCAGGAATGTTTCCTGCCGTTCTCCGAGCAGTTCCGGTTCGTGCACATCCAGGCTGCGACCCTGCCACGGGGCGGTTTTCCATTTGCGATCTTCCAGAAAAGCGAACTCGACTCCGCCGTAGGTAAAAGCGCCGTAATAAACTGTGATGCCCTGTTCCACCGGTGTCGGATCATAAGGATCAGGGTTATGACCGCACTGGGTACGCTGCACCATGTTTACCCATTCAGGCGTGGGCCGGTAGCCGCCGTGGTTATACTGTCCCTCCGGCGCTTCGCGGCCGCCATTGCCGAACAGGTTCGGCTGGAACACGTCGTGGTCGTCAGTCAGAACAATCGTTGGCGTATCGCGGGTCATATCACGGAAGCCCCACACCCACAGCACCCATTTGTAGATGTAATCCAGGGTAGGGGAGGGGGCTGGGTCGCGTACGGAGGGGTTATCTTCGTAGAACTGATCTCCGACAAAAAACAGAATGTCGGGCTTGTGATGATTGCCATGTTTTACCAGCTCATTAAATGGGAAGCAGATACACTCAGGCGTATAGCGGCCGAGAAATCTGGCGAAGCTGGGCATGCGCGGCCCGGTGCCGCGGTCAAGCAGCCGGTTTGTTGCAATGGTACAGGAGTAGAGGCCCACTTTCAGACTGGCCAAATCTTTGGGATCTTTCTTAACAACGCCCTGGTAGCTGCCATGCGCGCTGGCATCGGGTGATCCGTATGTGATCTGGTACTCCCAATCCTTTGAAGAGTCCCAGTCTGCGATGCGGAAAAGAGCCGTAAAGCCGCCCTTTACCGGTTGGGTTGCAACTGTCTTCCAGTCCGCTGTGCCGGTCTCGCGCACCTGCAGGCGGGCTTCTTGTGGATCGGACTTTCCAATCGGCATAAACTGCGCCGACAGTTTCATCACGTTGCCATTAACGCTGTGCAATCCAGCAACGATAGGTCCCATGGCGCGGTCTTCAAACACGCCGACTTTTTTACCTGCGGTCTTAACGTCCTTGAACCAGAAGCAGGCACCGTCTGGAGCGGAAATTGCGCCATTGCAGAGCATTACGCCGCCGAGAATGTCCTCTTCTGCCACGGCACGCAG
>JAKFFN010000224.1:0-33687 GCA_036675025.1 Candidatus Sumerlaeales bacterium
GGGCGCGCTGCTTTTGCCTGGCAGCAGGCCGGTGTACCGGGTAAAGCCATTGAATACTACGAAAAAGACGGTAACTTTGAAGCGGCTGGTGATCTGTGTATGGTTGAGGGATTGCAAGATAGGGCGACCCGTAATTACCGTATTGCCGGTGACAAGTGCCTGGGTGAAAATCAATTTGCTACGGCTGCTGAGTTTTTTGAAAAGGCTCATGACTACGGCCAGGCTGGAAACGTGTTTGAGAGTGCCCACAAACTCGACCGGGCCCTGAACTGCTATGAGAAAGCGGGCAATATCGTAAAGCTCAGAGAGCTTCTGGAAAAGATTCATCCTTCTGATTACCTGAGAAAAGGACCAGACTTTACCCGGGTAGTTCAGCGATGCGCTGAAGCACTTGCCTCGGCGGGACATGGCCCTGAAGCAGCACGTATCATGGAGGACTGCCATGACCTCGTACGAGCGGCTGAATTGTATACTTCCAGTAAACTGTGGGATAAATCTGCAGAGCTCTATCTGAAAGCGGGAAGGCCTGAAATTGCCGCTGCTGTTGTGCGAAAAATTGAAGATACCAAGCTGGCAGCGGACATTACCGCTCGGATGGCGGCGAGCACTTCTGACTGGCAGGCAGCCGGCGAAAGCTATGAGGCGGCCGGTAAAAACAACCAGGCCATTGACGCCTACAAAAAAGCCAGGAACTTCGAAGCTGCCGCACGTCTTTACGAGGATATGGGCCGTTTTATTATGGCCGGCGAAATGTATTCCTCCGGTAAGAATCTTGTGGCAGCAGCAAACGCCTACGCAAAAGCCTACGACTGGCGAAATGCGGCGGAATGCTTTGAGCAGACAGGGGATCTGGTACAAGCCATTGAAGCGTATGCGAATGCCAGCAATTATTTAAAAGCCGGAACGCTTTCCATTAAGGTTACTGACTATGCTCGCGCTATCGAGTATTTGCAAAGAGTACCCACTGGCTCACCTGATTTTCCGGCTGCGACCGCGTTTCTCGCAACGGCATTCTATTACCAGTGCCATTACGATATGGCGCACGATCTCTTTTCGCGGGTTATGGACAGCCTCCCGCTGAGCCGTGATACGCTGCCTGTTTTCTATGCCTATGCGCGCAGCCTGGAAAACGAAAACCCAAAGAAAAGCCTTGGTCTGTTCCGTCAAATTATTGGAATAGACGTCCATTTTTCCGACTCCAGCGACCGGGCCCAGCGGCTTGAGCAAATCGTTACCTCTATGAGCACTGGTTATGGAAACACACCGCCGGCTCGTCCTCCCGGCCAATCAAAAATTATACAGTCGGCACCGTTACGAGAGGTGGGCGACCCTACTCCGTACACCACACCAGTTACAGGCTCCTTAAGCTCGTTCCCTACTTCTGTATCTCCTAATGACACAGGCCAGGGTTTCCGCTCCCCTGCCCTGACCATTTCCCGCCAGAAAACAAATTCTTTTGTAACGGGAACTGGTTTCTCAATTATTGAGGGGCGTTATCAGTTGCAGGAAGTGGTCCATCAATCAGGACGTATCACGGATTATAAGGGGACAGATACAACTTCTGGACGCCGGGTACTAATCCGGACATTTCCACGGCCGGAACAGTCTCCCACCTTTGATGAGACAATGAACGCATTGGCAAAAGCAGCTCGGCTTTCTCATCCCAATATCAGCAGTATTGTTCGCTACGGCGAATCCGGCGGCCTTGTTTATATTATTAGCGACCTTGTTGAAGGCCAGGATCTGCGCCAATGGATTCGAGCCAAAGGTCCTCTATCAGTAAGAGACATGCGTGTGTTTGCGGGGCAGCTTCTTCCGGCGCTCGATTATGCGCATTCACAGAACGTGTTTCATCTTAACTTGCGACCAGAGACAATTATGGTTAACGGGGCCAGCGGGGAAAAAATTACGCTGACAGGTTTCGGGGTACCGGTTCGGACTGGAACCGTGACAGAACCTGTTTACATGACGGTGCCAGATTCTGATCCGCAGTACCTGGCGCCTGAGCAAATCGTGGGTGGCGAAATCGACGCCAAAACAGACATCTATGCTTTCGGCCTGGTCCTGTTTTTCGTCCTCACCGGACGCACTCCGTTTGAAGTCAAACGGGTTCAAGATACACAGGAGATTGCCAGGATGCAGGTGCAGATATCCCTGGCGCGCCCTTCAACCATCCGCGCTACGCTACCTTCCGCGATAGACGAAGTCTTCCTGAAGTGCGTACATAAAACGCCTGCGGCACGTTTCGCTTCTATCTCGGAGCTAAGCGGAGTTCTTAGCGATGTTCAAACAGGATCAACAGTGTAATATATCCGTATCCCTTTAAAAAGAAAAAAGGGCGGGACCGGTATGGTCCCGCCCTTTGTTATAACAACTTGGATACTACTGAAGTTCGACGGTAGCGCCAGCGGCTTCAAGCTGCTTCTTGAACTTGTCGGCGTCGTCCTTGCTGACGTCCTTGGAAACTTCCTTCGGAGCAGCCTCAACCAGATCCTTGGCTTCTTTCAGACCAAGACCGGTGATGGTGCGGACTTCCTTAATGACGGCGATCTTCTTGTCAGCCGGAACTTCCTTGAGTACAACCGTGAACTCGGTCTTCTCTTCTGCAGGTGCAGCAGCGCCAGCGGCTGGAGCAGCAGCAGTGGCAACCGGAGTGGCACTTACGCCGTACTTCTCTTCAATCTTCTTTACCAGCTCGTTAACTTCGAGCAGGGTCATGCTGTCGAGACGATCGACAATCTGATCAATGGTGATATCAGCCATTTCAAAACTTCCTTATAGTATTTAAAAATTTGTTATCCCGCAGTAACTGCCGTACCTGGTGGCGGGGGCATCCAGGCACCAGGGTTTATTACTGTTGTTCTGCTTTTTTGCGACCTACCGCGTCCACTGCGTAGACAACCTTGGCCACGGTCTGGTTAAGACCATAGGCAAGCTTCTGCACAGGGCTCGTCAGGCTGCCAAGAAGACGACCGAGTAGAACTTCGCGAGAAGGCAACTGAGCGAGTTCATTGATTCCGGAAACGTCCAACAATTGGTTGTCCATCTGGCCGGCAATGATCTTCAGTTTCTCGTTTTCTTTGGCATAACCAGCCAGAACCTTTGCAGGGCTAACCGGGTCATTCATGCCAAACGCGATGGCTGTCATACCTTTCAGGTGGCCGTCCATGGGGTCCATGTTCGACTCCGTCAGGGCAATCTTTGCCAGGCGGTTCTTAATTACGCGCAGTTCAACGCCTTCTTTACGAAGACGCGTACGCAAGTCTGTCATCTCGGAAACCGAGAGACCGCGATAGTCAGCAACAACGATGGATTTGGAGCTAGCGAGCTTTTCTTTCACCGACGCTACTGTATCGATTTTATACTGTTTTGGCACCTTTTCACCTCCTTTGCCGTAAGGCTGCAGATATGTCGGATCGGTTCAATGCTACGACGCCGACCGCGACACGTTCCGCGCCACATGGCAAAGGCCTTGAGGTGCTGTAACGTATACTCGATCCAGGAGCGTCTTGGCGGGGGCATTTTACATCTTTCTTTGCAGAAAGGCGACCTGCTGTCTTTGACTGTCCCAATTACCGGATATCTGTTCGGCTGGAAAAGACTACTCTGACGAGGCATTTATTCATTCCGGAGCAGCTCTGCCGCGAGGGGGCTTACCTTCTGCAAGCATTCCTGATATTCCCGTTCGGGATCTGAATCGGCAACTATGGCTCCACCGGCACCCATCGCATACAGCCATTGAGAACTTCTACCGGGCCGCGCTACAAATGTCCTGATTGCTACATTAAGATCGAAATCCCCGTCGGGAAAGAACCATCCACAGGCGCCCGTGTACAAGCCCCGACAGGATGCTTCGTATTCTGATATTGCAGTTACCACCTCAACTTTGGGAGCACCTGTGATGGACGCTGCCGGAAAAGTCAGCGGTAGGATCTGTCGCCCCTGCATGGAAGTTTTCGCGGCTATGAGCGACTCCATATGACTGAGCCCGCCAAATGTGCTGACCGACTTTAACTCGGGCACTTGAACCCAGCCCAGATTAGAAATCCGCCCCAGGTCATTACGGGCAAGATCCACAACCATGACATGCTCAGCTTCCAGTTTCGCACGTTCATTACCTGCCATCGCGGAGATGAACGAACCTTTTATTGGCCGGGTGTAAACATTCTTCCCCTCCTTTTTCAGGAAGAGCTCCGGAGAGCAGCTACCGACGACTTCATCGGGGAAATGGCCGTAAAAGCCGCGGCGGGGACAGAGCGTTTCAAAAAGATGAGTGAAAGCGCTAACCGGTGATCGCTCAGTTTGAAGTGAGAAACGCTGCGTAAAATTCAGCTCATAGTAGCGTCCCGCTGATATGTCTTCAAGAATCTGGGCAACCCGTTCCACGTATTGCTCCCTGGTGAGTTCGCCTAACGCTGCAACCGCCTCTATAGAAAGTGGTGCACCTTTGGAAAAATTGTTTTGGAGGCTCCGCTGCCATGACTTGATTACACTTTTGAGCTCCTCGATGGCTTCTCTCTCGCAGTTTTCAGCGGCAAAGATAGCTCCTGTTCGCGTATGATGGTCAGCTTCGTACCAGCAATTGACTTCCAGAAAACGCCAGGCGTAACCGGTCTTTGGGCGGCGTAGTTTATGCCAACGTTCTTCATAAGCAAACCCGCTCTCGTAGGAAAGGTATCCAACCAGGGAGGCACCCGTCTCGCTGAGTGCCTGCAGCCTGTTGGATAGTGGTTTCCAATCTCTATTGCCTGCGCAGGAATCCCATTTATGGTGATGCTCGTTGAAATGCCCGATTGCCAGCAGGTCTTTCGGAGGAAGTGCAAAGCCGGCATCGCCGCTGCGGTAAAACAACACATGAGGACTTTGAGTTCCATGGTTTAAGAAATGAGTGATTGAAGGAACGTAGGGAGCGGAGAATCGGCGCAGCGCGGACTTCCGCACTTCAGTCACGCCTGGACTCTTTGACGGTCCTGTCCAATTCTCTTTTTGTATCGCGCTCTTTCATGTCATCGCGCTTATCGTAGGCTTTCTTGCCCTTGGCCAGACCGATCTGTAATTTCATCCGCCCGCCCTTGAGGTAGAGCTGCAACCCGACCACGGTGTAACCTTTTCGAGCGATCTGGCCAGCTAGCCAGTCAATCTCTGACTTATGCAGCAGAAGTTTGCGCGGCCGCCGCTCAGGCTGGTTGTAGCGGTTTCCCTGTTCGTAAGGGGTTATCTGCAAGTTGTAGATAAAGGCTTCGCCTCTCGCTACGCCAACATAACAATCAACCATGCTGGCGCGGCCGCCTCTGAGCGATTTAATCTCTGTGCCTGAAAGCACAAGACCAGCTTCGAGAGTATCCTCAATATGGTAATCGTGCCTGGCCCGGCGGTTGGTTGCGACAACTTTTATGGGAGCGTTTTCAGCCATGGCCTCTTATACCCCGCAAAGTGCAAGATCATGCGGTCGGGTCAACTTTTGAGTAGTACAATGTGGCAGGCGAAGCAGTATGGCGGAGAACCCAGGTGATTAAGGATTCAGTTTCGGCAATTAGAGCAATCACCTGACGATCACTGGTGGCTGCAAGCACAAGGTAGTCTCGCAAATACCACGGTATCTGGAAATCGATAAGCAGCTTTTTGACCGTTCGCGGGCCGATACGATCACCGGTTTGCCGGTTCCTGATAATAACAGGCGTCTGGCTGCTCACTAATATTTCATAGCAGTTGCCATCAAGGGCCATAGCCTTCAGAGGCTCATGACCATGATGATGAGTGGCGCTTAAATCGGCTGCGAATCCTCCAAAGCGCCTGATGTGTTCCTTTGCTAATGCAAGATTGTCGGGATCAGAACCTTCATACACCCATGCATTGTTCTGGGTGATGATGAGGCTTTTGAAATTGGGCAGAGCGACGATTCCCGAACTACCGTCACGGATCATTTCAGCGGCATGCTCCACATGTTTCGCCGTGTGCATGAGATCTGTATCAGTGAAGAGTTCGCGAACTGCAGAGCACAGTGCAGAAAAAGAACTTTCACGAAACGTGGGGCTGATTTCCAGGACAACAAGCTTGTGATGCGTAGCCGTTGTGGTTACCTCAATACGAGCAGACAGCTTGTCCGCTAAACTGACTATAGCTTCTACGGCGGCCGGGTTAATCTGTTCCAGGGCCGGGATAACTTCTTTCCTGATACGGTTCCGGCTATACTTGATGTCCTGATTGGTCGGGTCTGTAATCCATTGCTGCTCTACACCGTTAAGCGCGGCTTCGATATTGCACCGCCTGGTTTTCCATAGCGGACGCACAACAGGAATGTTGTCTGGCTGCGCGTACTTTAGAAACTGGAACACTAAACCCTCGGGACCAGTTCCGCGGGTCAGGTGGTACAGGAATGATTCCGCGAGGTCATCTGCAGTTTGTCCGAGAGCGACAAAGTCTGCGTTTGCTTGAACTCGAACGCGGGAAAACACTTTGTACCGTTCATGACGCCAGTATTCCTCCGGGCTCATTCCTTTTGGTTTCTCGCCCAGGCTGAGCTTTTCGTGGTAAAGCTTTAAGCCTAGAGCCTCACACAGCTCGATTACAAATTGTGCCTCAGAATCAGACTCCTGCCGCAGCCCGTGATTTACGTGGACCACGGCCAATTTTAGCGCCCTCGCTGGCGCGTATAAATTCAGCGCACGCACTAGAGCTACGGAATCGGCGCCTCCAGAAACCGCAACCAGGACACACGCACCTGGAGCGACGGTATGCTCAATTGAGCGCCTGTCGAGTAGCTCGAGCAGCCGCCTCTCTTTGAGATCCATACCCGCCTCTAAAGCAGTCGGGCCCGAAGAATCCTGGCCAGGGAGTAAATGGCGTCGGTATCCGTTACGGGGTTATGGGCGTAAATGCGCTCCCCTTCAACTCCCCGCGGTGCCACCACCACCCGCGTTTCCTGCTCGTTCTGCTTTACGTATAGAAGCTCAACTTCGAGTTCGTAATCATGAGCAAACAGGAGTAGCTTTGAGATATCCTCTTTCTCAATAGCCGGATTGGCGCCCTTATACTGATACTTACTAGGGCCACGGGATGTAGTAGATCGGGATACCAGCTTTGAAACCTGGGTTTTGTATTTTTCTACGATTTGTTCGCTGTAATTATTGAAGGCTGTCTCGAAGCGCCTGAACAACTGGCGGGACCTGGTCTCTACGCCAGTTCCACTCAGAAGAAATCCCGTGGAATCTGGCTGTAAGCGCTGCGCAAGCGTGGCTGCACGGCCGTCGGATAGATCCGTTTCCAAAACCTTCTCCACGTAGGCCAGGAACCGGACGGAAGCTATAACATCCTGCATCTCAAGCTCTGTAAGAGAGAGATGGAACCGGTTGTCCTGGGTCGTGTGCACCGCACCCGTTTCCACCTGGGGGCTGTGGCCCTGGTTTCTCAGCTCACGGGCAACTTTGTTCAGGTCTGTTTCGCCAGCCAGCAGCAGCACGTTCTCGCCGTAGCGTTCTTTGATAAACGGGCTGAGCCGCGGGTGTCTGTAAATGGACTCAAGCACCGTATTGTTATCGGCGATGATGTATCCGCTGCTGCTACCAATGCGAACTTCGCCGTGCTTAGTGCTGCATTCATCGATGAGCTGGTTTACAGTGGACGGTAATTCCATGCGGCTCAGCGAGGCGAGAAAGCTGATGATTGTGTCTTTATCTGCGCCGCGATCCAGTACCGGGCGCAGGCTTTCCTTGCTAAGTTCGAACGTGGTCATGACGTCCATGTTTTTAACAAGACACAGTCGTGCGACCTGGAAAGTAGTATCGAGGGATAAGTCTCTTGGAGCTACAATATCCAAATTAGGCTGCACGATGATCCACTTAGCGCCATGCTGAAAGATACTGTGGAGTGGGTTACCTTCCACTTCTATGTCATAAGTGAGGTGAATTGCTGACGACGCCACAAGTTTGCGACCTAATGCGGAGAGACGGAACTGGAAGTCTGCAGTAGCCTCGACTCCGGTCGCGTCTTTTCCTTTTTTCGCCGGTTTGGGATATCGTCCCCCGTTGGATTCTTCTGCTCCGGTATTTGCAATTGCAGTAATTCCGAGGTAGAAGAGCGAATCATGAATGATTTCGCCGACGGCATCTTTTACAGAAAGTACACCGCCATATCCCCCTCCCCCGCTTCCGCGGGAAAGGCTCGCATCCAGGGTCGGGGCTAAAGTTTCCCAGAACCTGGCGTAGCTAACCCACCGGTCTTTTTGTACGAGCCGCAGCGCATTCAGAACAGCTTGCCGCAGTTCTACTACATCAGTCCATAACTGCGGCGGCCGGTCACCCGCCGGCGCCAGTCCGTCTAAAAAGAACTCGTTCCAGACTAGAGTCTTCGTCCACCATCTAAACAGTGACATGTACGCAGCTTCAGCAGCCTCGAACTGTCTCGGCATTGTTTCAGAAGCTCGCCACGCGCCATCAACCTCGACAAATCCGCCGCCATCTATGATGTACGTTGCGAGGAAGCTGGCATACTGAGCCTGCTTAAAGGGTGGAAATATGGCCGCCATCTTCTTAAGATCGGCCTTATTGATACCGCCAGATGTCAGCCGTTTCGGTTGAAAAATATCCATCCGCGCCGAAAATACCGCGAGGTCTCGCAGGATGTCCTGCGAATTGTCCAGAGGTGGCAGCGTTGGAGCATCACGCCGAATTCCGGCCATGGCTTCGATGCGCTGAAGGGAGCGCATATCCGGTTGGAACCGTTTGCTGATGATCTGGTTGAGATCACGCGGGACAATCAGCGAATTCATGTACTTGTTATGTCCCTGGGACAGTGTAAACACCAGACCAGTGGTTTGCGACAGCAGATTGATGTGCTCAGCCTTGCTGTGGTCAACCTTTCGCGCGCCAGTGGCGTCGAGGAGGTCCCGGTAAAGGCACTGCCCTTTGCGGTTTAAGATGTCCTCGAAAATCTCACGCTCTTCGTCAGAAAGAGTTTCGATGAACTCCTTCAGGTTCTCAGGCTGCGTCAGGAAATTGCGAATGCGATACCGCAGTTCGAGCGGCGAAGGTAATTGGTGATCTTCCAGGTTCAGAACCCGCTTGCCCAGTTCCACAAGTTCGTCGGTCGTCAGTTTCCGCAGAAGATTTCCCAGGAAGCCCTGGCAGTGCGCGGGCAACTCGATAAACATCAGGAAAACTTCAGGCATGAAAAGCCATTGCTCATCCGACGGAGTCATGCCGGGCAACTCGGTTGCCTCGAAGCAGAGACCTTTCTCAAGCAGGCTCTCTACTACCTTACGGAATGTGCGAATTGCCCCCTTAAACATTCTCTGAGAGAGTTCTTCGCGCGAAAGTTCACCGCCGTGAATGGCCAGGAATTTCAACGTATCCCGTTCTTCTTCGCTCAGCGAATCCCACATCTGCTCAAAGTAGCTCTCGGAGTTCATCCGGGGATAAAGAAAATCAGAGATGTGCTCGCCGGAGGTCTGACCGTCAGAAATCTCGCGGTCACCATCACTAAAGCCCCAGTTCTGGCTGATTTCCATGAGCTGTTGATCAGGCAATTGCCGCAGCAGCGCTCGTAGCTTTAGAGATTCAGATAATGCTGATCGATCAGTAGGCATTGGTTCTAGGGTTCACGTCACTTTGGTATTGTCACTGATTCTTCTGCGGAATCAGCAGTTAGAGGATTAGCATCAACAATGGGTGCAGATTCGATATCGGAGCAACTAAGGACCTGGATACAGTAACGATAGCCCTGCTCAGTCAGGAAGAGCGACCGTTTTTTTGCGCATTCCTGGTCCTTACTGTCTTTTGTCACCACGGAGTAAAACCAGGCGCTGCTTCCATCGGCCTTAGGTCTCAATACCCTGCCTAGCCGCTGGGTCTCTTCCTGCCGTGATCGATAGGTTCCGGAAATCTGGATAGCAACGTTAGCATCAGGCAGATCAATGGCAAAATTGGCGACCTTTGAAACGATGAGTACGTTCATGTCTCCGGCTTTAAACTTCCCAAAGATCTCTTCGCGTTCAGAGTTCGGTGTCTGGCCTGTAATGATCGGGGCCTGCGTAAGCTTCTGGATCTGTGCCAGCTGGCCCAGGTACTGACCGATGATAAGAACCCGGTCGCCTTTATGCCGCTCAAGAAGCTGCTGTACGACGGTAAGCTTGAGCGGGTTTTCCATGCTCAGCCGATATTTCGCCCGCAGATCTGCAACGGCATATTCCAGCTTCAGCTCGTCGCTCATGGGGATTCGCACTTCCGTGCAGATGGCCTCGGCGATCCAGCCCTGGCTTTCCAGTTCCTTCCACGGCTTGTCGTATCGTTTAGGGCCGATAAGCGAAAAGACGTCTTCCTCTTTACCGTCTTCGCGCACAAGCGTAGCTGTCAGGCCAAGGCGCCGTTTTGCCTGGATATCTGCTACTGCACGGAAAACGGGTGCCGGCAACATGTGGACTTCGTCATAGATTATCAGGCCCCAGTTGTGGGCGTCGAACAACTCCATATGTGGAAAATCGTCGGTTTTGCGGTCACGGTAGGTCAAAATCTGGTAGGTTGAGACTGTTACCGGACAGACGTTCTTTTCCTCACCGCTGTATTCACCTACCTGGTCTGCAGCCAGGGTTGTCTTGTCGACAATCTCGCTTTTCCACTGGCGCAGCGCCGTCACGTTGGTGGTCAGGATCAGCGTCTTCTGCTTTACCATTGTCATGGCGGTAATGCCAATGATCGTTTTGCCAGCGCCGCATGGGAGTACAAGCACACCACTACCGCCAGTAGCCGCGCCACCGCAGTAAAACATCTCTGCGGCTTCGTGCTGATATTCACGGATATGAAACGGGCGCCCACGAGTGGTAACTTCGCGAAATGATACGTCGAGCGCGTCGCCTTCAATAAACCCAGCCAGATCTTCAACGGGGTAGCCCTGTTTGATAAGAGCCTGCTTGAGACGTCCACGTGTCCCCGGCTGCACCAGAATTTCGAGTTCCGAAATGCGGGTGCCTAAAAATTCTCGTACAGCAGGGGCAGCAAGAATTTCCTCCGCTACAAACAAGGTCTGGCAAGCAAGCATGAGCTCACCATCGTCTTCCCTTTTCAGCAGCTTGATAGTACCGAAACGTCCGAGCAGTTCCTTAATTTCAGTAATGACGTTGCCAGGCACATCATACTTCGCGAACTTTTCAAATCCATCACTGATCTGCTGCAACGTGATGCCAGCCGATGCGGCGTTCCATAACGACAGGGGCGTAATGGTATAAGTGTGAAGATACTCAGGGCTCTTGGTCAGCTCTGCGAACTGATTTATGAAAGCTCTCGCGTCTTCGTAATGAGGCCCCATGGTTTCGAGAAGAACCGACATGTCGGACTGGACAATCAGGGGGTTTTCCGGGTTATAACCCATACGCGGTAATACGTTACCTCTCTTGCAGAATCATTGTCTGAAAGTCTTTTTTAGTAAGTTGCAATGTCTTACGGTATTTACACGCTAACTCAGCATGAGAATTTACCGATCACTTTTCTGGAAGTCCAGAAGAAAATTCCTCGATTATTTCTTAATACATGAGCCAGCATTTTAGCCTTGAAGCGCCCTTCGAAGGCTCATTTGAGTATCTCCTATGCGACGTAAAATTTATGCGGCTCTCATTCATTATCCCGTTGTTGATAAACGAGGGACATTAGTTTCGACCTCGGTTACAAACCTCGATATCCATGATATAAGCCGTAGCGCCCGAACTTACGGGCTGGACGGGTATTATCTTATAACGCCCGTTGAGGCGCAGCACTGGCTGATTTCGAAAATTCTGGCCCATTGGGAAACCGGCTGGGGATCGCGGTATAACGAGAATCGCAAAGAAGCACTGAGTATCACGCGCAGCAAAACAGACATTGGTAAAATGGCTGAGGAGATTGAAGCGGAATGCGGTCAATCGCCGCAGTTTGTTGTGACCTCAGCCAGAAGATACCCCAACAGCATCAGCTACGAGGACCTGCGCACACAGTTGGCTATTGATGGGCCGCCCATTGTTCTGCTGTTTGGCACCGGGTGGGGACTGCATCCGGAAATTGTAACTGAAGCTGACTTTGTTCTTGAGCCCATTCCGGGTAGCGGTAATTTTAATCATCTTTCAGTCCGGGCTGCAGCGGCTATTATTTTTGATCGTTTGCTGGGGCAGGCAGACTGATGAGGCTGGCAGGGCGGCAACAAAGATTGATTTTGCGGGTATTGTTCACTACTGGAGGTGAGTCGTGAAGAACTGGGCAGCCGGATTAGTGGGTCTTTGCACCCTGAGCTTGATGACGTTCTCGCTATCAGCACAAACTGGTAACGAGCCGAGCAGGCAGGAACGGATTCGTGAGCATAATGAGCGGATCCGAAAAATTATTGAGGAAAGCCAGAAGCGCAGGGCAGAGCAGCAGGCAGCCCAACAGGGGCAGCAGCCGCCTGCCGCACCAGGTCAGCCTGCCGGTACAACGCCAACTCCTGCGGCTGGAGCCCCGGGGGCACCCGGAGCTGTGGCTACTCCACCGGCTGCCGCTCAACCGGGACAGCCGCTGCCGACTGGTCCCGTGCAGAACGCGCGGATGACGCCTCCCATACAAAAACCCGGCCAGACCCCACTGCCGCAAGGCCAGGCTCCACAATCAGCTCGCAGCGAATCCAGAACGATTCTCATGTTTCACCCGATTGACAGCATAGTGGACGTGGGTGAACGCTTCAAAACGGATTTGGTCGCGGAAACGAAAGAGGGGGAGATTGACGAGATCTCGATACTGCTTAAGTATCCTCGCCATATCCTGAATCCTCTTGCCCTGGATCATGGCCAACTTGACCCATATGTTAAAGATAAGATCGACTACGAGTTCAACCCGGAACAGGGTACCATTTATCTACACGCAAAGCTGAAGTCTCCCCAGAGATTTGGCCAGAAGCCACTCGTATCGCTGGTTTGGGAAGCACTGGAACCTACGGATGGTGCAGTGATTTCCTATGAATTTGGAGAACCAAAGACGACCGGGCTATTTCTGAACGGAAGCAACCTGCTGGGTACCTTGCCCGGCGCCGAGGATGGCGTAATCCGGACGATGGTGCAGGTTAAGGATCCGAAGTCAAAGATGACGGTGACTAAGCTGCAAGACAAGGGAGTCCTAATCGGCAACATGCCAGAAACATCGGCCGATGACGTCGTAGAGAATCTGGAACTAAAACTGGTTCCCAGCGCGACAACGGTTAAGGCCGGAGAGGTTTTTGATGTAGGCGTTTTTCTCGAGAATCCGGAGTCAGAACTCGTTGATAAAATCCGTCTCTATCTCCAGTTTGATCCCGCTACCCTGCAGGTGGTTGACAGCGATGCCGGGAACGTGGTGACCAGGGGAACGAACATCCTCGACGCTTTTGCCCGCGCCGAATTTCCCTTCGATTATTACCGATATAACTATGCCGATAACAAAGCCGGGGATATCGTTTACGAGGTGTCGGCTTCGAACTCTAAGGTGAGGGGCGACGGCAAGTTCGCAGTTATCAGGTTGAAGGCTCTGCGCGAGGTACCGCGTACAGAACTCGTGCTGGTGCAGAATGCGGAAGGCCTCGTGCCAACTTCGGATGTTACTTACCTCGCGCAGTCGCGACTGCAGTCAGATGCGGGGAGTGAAGCAAAGCCGCTGGAAGGACTTGCTATTCGTGTACAGGGTCAACTACCTGTCGAAGAGGCAAGTATAGAAGGGTCTATAAATCCCTTTGAAAGTGAATTGGCCCAGCGAATGCGTAGAAACGGCAATTAAGTTTTCTATTTAAGCTCGAACTGACAGGAGAAACCTCGTATGACCGCTGTTGGAGTTCGCCTTTTGGCGATTGCATGTTTGATGGGCATTACGGCTACGGGATCAGCCGTTTACTTCAGCCAGGAATATGAAGAGGCACGCCGTTGGTACGGCCTGCGCCATTACTACGGATATCCGTATCACTGGTCGCTGGGTCTACGCTATGATCCGTACTGGTCTTATAACACGAGCTACTTCCCCGAGACGTATCACGGAGACGGCTCCTATTACGGAATCGGCTATAGCGGGTATAATGGCGACGGCTGGTACGGAAGCTATTATTACTGGTAAAACAGAAATGGGCTGCACTCGTTTAGAGTGCAGCCCTGAAATTTTCGTTTGTGTCGGGCTTAGCCGCGTAGACCGTTAAGGAAAATTTCCATCTTTTCGAGGGCGAGTTTGATCCGCTCGGTGCTTGATGCATAGCTTGCGCGGATAAAACCTTCTCCACATGAACCAAACGCTGTGCCTGGAACAACCGCAACTTTCTGCTCCTGAAGCAACTGTGTGCAAAACTCTTCGCTGGTGAGTCCAAACGCTTCAATATTAGCGAACGCATAGAATGCGCCTTCTGGAACCAGGGTTTTAAGACCTAACCGGTTAAAGCCCTCAACAATCAGGTCGCGCCTTTCCTGGTACTCTCCCCGCATCCTTGCCACATCATCATCGCAATAACGCAACGCTTCAATCGCCCCAAATTGACTGATGGTTGGCGAACACATGATCGTGTACTGATGAATCTTACACATAGCGGCCGTGATCTCCGGAGGTGCGCACGAGTAGCCAAGGCGCCATCCCGTCATCGCATGGGCTTTGCTGAACCCGTTGATCAGGATAACGTACTCTTTCATCCCGGGCAACGAAGACAGGGAAACGTGTTCTTTATCGTAGGTGAGTTCCCCGTAAATCTCATCGCTTATGCAGAGCAGGTCATTGCTCTTGATAAAGTCGGCCAGTTTTTCCAGGTCGCCACGATCAAACGTGTTCCCAGCCGGATTGCTGGGATAGTTGATCATTATCGCTTTGGTCTTATGCGTTACTCTTTTCTGCAGCTCATCGAGGTTCGCCCTGAAACCGTCTTCCTGGTACGTCGGAAACAGTATGGGCACTCCCCCGGCCAACTCAACTGAGGGTGCATAGGATACGTAGCAGGGTTGCAATACGATGACTTCTTCGCCCGGGTTAACGATTGCCCTTAGTGCGATATCGATAGCCTCGCTTGCTCCAACGGTAATAAGAATCTCTGAGACAGGATCGTAAGAAACGCCATACTTGCCTTCCAGCCACTCGGCGATAACCTGTCGCAGTTCCAGTAACCCCCAGTTGCTTGTGTAGCTGGTCCGCCCGGCATGAAGCTCCGCGATTGCGCGGTCACGTATGCGAGCTGGCGTATCAAAATCCGGTTCGCCCACTCCAAGGCTGACTACATCATCCATGCCGATGACGAGCTCAAAGAACCGGCGAATGCCACTGGGGGCCATAGCTGCAACACCAACATTAACCTTTGATGCAAGGTCTCGCTTCGGAGCTGTCGATGTTGTAACTGGCAGTGCCATTATACCTTATCCTATGAGTTTTAGATTATCTGCTTTGTGCTTCCACACTTCACTGTATACTGCCACCGACCATTTATGATCAGGCAAATGGGGTCTGACTCAGGGACTGAGAAGTTTCATTTTTTTGAATGGGTAATAAGTAAAAAGCGCCTTGCCCCGCAGATACTCCTCGGGGAGAGGCCCCCAGAAGCGGCTATCAAGACTGTTACCAGAATTGTCGCCCAGCATAATGACTGAATCTTCAGGGACATCAATTTCAAAATCGGGGCCGTCTGGAGGCGACTGGTACTGCAGCTTTGTCAGTATCTCCGGCGTCGTAACCATTTCGCCGTCGATATAAAGGTGGCCATCGTCGCCAATGCTTAACTGCTCCCCTTCCAGTGCAGCGACACGCTTAACATAGACGTTTTGATTTCGATCATACTGCGTTCCAGGCTGGAGAACCCCGTTTTGTTCAAAAGGCTCCGGTTCCAGCTTAAAGGGCACCCGGAAAATCGCAATATCACCGCGGTCAGGGGATTTAAACCAATAGGCAAACTTGTTAACAAGAATTCGATGCTCTTCCCGTTTCAGCTTCGTATCGAGGAGGACCTTCTGGCTGGCAGTAAGGGCAAACGCCGGCTGCCTGCCTTCGTAGATATAGTGACCATCGCTTTGCTTCTCAAAGATTTGTGTATTCCCGTTGCGATCCAGAATCAGGAGGTACTGATGGCTCTCGCCGTCCAGGTCAGTCGCCACCCCTTCTGCCACCCAATCGCCTAGCAAGGTTGGACTCATCGAGCCGCTCGGGATTTTAAACAGTTCTACTACGAACATCCGGATAAACATGGCGACGACAAATGCGATTACCAGCGCATCGCTCCACTCGCGCAGATAGCCGAGGAACGTAGTTTCGCCCGTAGATTCTTTCTTAGTTTCGTCTTTTTCAGAAGCTACCGGTTTTGGCGTTTCATCTGTCAACGTAGGGTCTTGAGCCATTATCATCTATCTGAGTAGGATGTACCAACAACACACCGTAGGACCTGTGGTTGGAATTATTAGTCGTTCATCACAAATCAAATTCCCTGCGCAGGAATAAAGTCCATGCTAAACCGCTTGAAATTACTGCGTTAGAAGTCCGCATAACCCCTATGATTTCCTCCATACAAACATTTTGGCAAGACCTGGCCGAGTACAGCTTCTGGCGCAACGCCGTTATCGGGGGATTCATCATAAGCCTGGTCTGCTCATGGCTGTCGGTGTATGTGGTGCTCAGGCGCATGGCATTTATAGGTCAGGGCATCAGCCATAGCGCTTTAGGCGGCTTTGCTCTCGGGATACTTCTATTCGGTGGCGGAGCTGCTACTGCGCTGCAGGTAGACGGCGTAGCGCTGATCTTCTGCCTGGCGGTTGCCGCGCTTATTGCTTTTACCAGCCATCACACGAAGATCAGCGAAGATAGCGCAATTGGTATCTTCTTCGTCGCAAGCATGGCCCTGGGCGCGATATTCTTTAGAATGGCACCCGGATATAACCAGGATGTTTACTCCTACCTGTTTGGAAGCGTATTGGCGGTCAGCATAGAACAGGTTATTTCGATGGCCGTTTTAGGGCTATTGGTTATTGCTCCCATGATAGTTTTTTACAAGGAGCTCTTGTACTTTACGTTCGACGAAGAAATGGCCCGGGTCGCCGGCGTGCCGGTTACGGCCCTTCATCTGCTGCTGCTGGGTCTGATGTCGCTTACAATCATCATCAGCTCGCGCATCATAGGCGTGCTTCTCGTCAGCGCGTTTCTCATACTTCCCGGCGCAACCGCTCAGCTCCTGACCCAACGATTCCGATTCATGATCGCGTTGTCGCTGCTGACTGGTGTATCAACGACACTGATCGGTCTTCTGGTCTCAAATGCCACAGACTGGCCAACCGGTTCGACGATAGTGATCTCGCAGTTTGTGCTGTTTATGATAATATTTGCCATCCGAAAATGGCAGGGCAAAACCTTCGTTTAGCAGTAAGTGAGGAAATCATGAGACATACACAAGTATTTGCACTGGTTGCCGGAATTGCCCTGGCTGCCGCGCGGGCGATCGGGCAAGAAGCAGCGGTAACAACATCCAGCGAAACATCGATTGCCGAAACGTCAGCAACAGAAACAGCCCCTACAATAGCGACTGGAGCCGAGGCAGTCCAGACAATCCCGACCGTTCCAGCCGCACAGCCTCTAGAGCAAATCGGCCCGCCTGCGGAATCGGAGTCCACCGCCTCCGTATCGCGTACTACTCGCATAGACACGACGGCTCCTGCTACGGCCACGGCTCCTGTACAAAGCAATGCTACAACCGCAACTGTTGAGGCTCGTCCCGAGACTGTGCCATCGGACAGTGCGACTTCCGTCTCAACTCCGGAAGGAGTCTTATACCAGGTTCTGAAGCCGGGCACTGGTCCGGTAGAAACTACAACTCACACACTTCTGCTTCACTATACTCTCTACCTGCCCGACGGGCGAAAGCTGGAAAGCTCCCGGGACGCCGAGTTTCCGGTGCCACTGAAACTGAAGCGCAATACGGATTCTTTCATAAAGGGCTTTGAAATAGGCACCCAGGGCATGAGGGTCGGCGAGATCAGAAAGATGTACATCCCTGCAGAACTGGGATATGGTGAAAAGGGCAACGAAGCCGTTCCGCCTAACACCCCGCTTGTGTTCGAAGCGGAACTGGTAGACTTGAAATAGCTGGTTTCCTGCATTTCCCATTGACGAATGTCAAAATCTGGGGAGTGTAAAAGCACATCAAATGCGGGTGTAGCTCAGTTGGTAGAGCGTCAGCTTCCCAAGCTGAATGTCGCGAGTTCGAGTCTCGTCTCCCGCTCCATTTTTCTCTCCGGTTCTCCTGGTGGAACGTGCCGGCAAATCATTTGTAGTCTGACCGGTAGAGACTCTTAACGGCAGTTTCGGCAGTTCCATTACAGGAAAGTTGAGACACTCCCCTTGCTATCGAGTACTACCCAGGCACCGGTTTCAGCAGGAACTTTTGCTGACAAGCTCAAGATGCAGCATCGCCTTTTCGCGGAGCTCTCGCGGATGTTCGGCACAGAAGTGCCCCTATACGACAAATCACTGCTCGTGAACCGCTTGTGCAACCAGGTGGTTGTTGAATTCCTTTCTAAAAAGTACCAGGGATTTAACCTTAATGATGAGCAGCTGGATAAGACCAGTGGTGAGCGTCACGGGGCTATTCGTATTGGTACACCGGAAGAGTATCGCCGCGTGGCCGGCTTTTTTGCCGCATTTGATATGGAGCCCCACAACTTTTACGACATGACCAGCCTGGGTGGCAAAAGCCAGCCGATTATTGCCACGGCGTTTCGCTCCCGCCTCAACCCGGAACACCGGGTCTTTTGTTCTCTCCTGATGATCGACAGCTTTACCCCTGACACCCGGATACGCGTGGAAGAACGGCTTTCGCAGCGCCAGGTGTTTTCCGACCGGGCTCGTGAGTTAGTCGCAAAAAATCAGGAACAAGGCGGTCTGAACGAAGCCGACGCCGAAGAACTGGTGCGGGAAGGCATTTCTCAAATCTTTAAGTGGACGGGCCGTGCTCATGATTACCGGCTTTACAATGAACTCTGCGACACCGGCTTCAAGATTGCTGCAGATATCGCGTGCTTTGAATCTCACCACCTGAACCATCTGACTCCGAACACCTTCTGCATGAACCTCTATACGGCTGCCATGAAGTTTTGCCTTGGCGAGAGCGACGAAGACACATTCCGCCACCGCGCGGCGAATGCTCTGAACTGGCTCAATGGTGTCTCAGACCGGGACTATATGAAGCTTCATTTCCGGCATCTTACACTCGAAGATATTAATGCGTATGGTAACGGATGTATTTCGGCTGAAGATATTTCGACCTTCACTGACCAGATCGTGGAACGTCTGGCCGTAGATGCGCTTCGGCTAAGCGACCTGAACCATTCAGGCTTCAAAGACTTTACTGAGGGGCCGCCCGCTGACACGCCGATTCTTCTTCGGCAGGATTCTTACAAAGCACTTACAGAACCGGTAACATTTGTCGAAGCTGATGGTTCAACGACAGCAGCCGTTCATACGGCGCGCTTCGGCGAAATCGAGCAGCGATTTTACGCAACTACTCCGGAAGGCAGGAAGCTGTACGACGAGTGTCTCGCCAATGCCGAAAATGTGCGCGCCACTAATCCTGATCTGGCAAAACAGGATTTCGATGCTTATCAAGACTCGTACGCAGCTTCATTTGCGGCTTTCCCAAAGACTCTGCCGGAACTGCTGAAGAAAAATATGGTGTACGGGCGCTACTCTGTTACAACGGCGGGGAAGCAGCAAAGACAGGAAGTTTCCACTACAGATATAGACGCTCTTGTAGAATCGGGTCTGGTCCAGTATGAGGGTGTTCGCTACGAAGACTTCCTTCCCTTCAGTGCGGCAGGGATATTTGCATCCAACCTTGGCCAGTACGGGACGAAGTCCGCGGCCCCGGAAAAACCGGTCTATAGTAAAGAGACACTGGAACAGATCATGGGGCGGAAGATTGTTGATCCGGATGAGATATATAGCGGAATTGAGGCAGATTCCCTGCTGCAGGTATACTCAGACCTTAACCTGCTCGATAAGCTCGAAGCATCGGAACAGAAGAAACTTGAATCCCGAAGTGCGGCTTATCGATCTATGTTAAACGAAATCTCTAGCTAAACGGCTGGCAGGACATTACTCAAACAAAGTCCACTCGCAGCAAGCACCTGACCTGGGCCCGCTGTAGACGTAAATGGATCCCGCAAAGGGTATGTCATTGACCCTGTTCTGGTCGGCACTGATGACCAGGTTGCCATTAAGTCCGGCCACAGATACCCCGAACCGATCTTCCTTCTCCGGGCTTGGATTATCAAACGTCTGCAACAGTGCTCCTGATACGCCATCAAACAGGTACGCACGTCCCACCCATACTTCATCATAGGGTTCGAGTGGGTTTCCGATGAGGACATTCTTTCCGGCAGAGCCAACTGTAGAGCCAAAGAAAGCACCGGGCTTTACGGCCGGATTCTCGAACCGCAGTATCTGCTGACCAGTTTCGCCGTCGTACACGTACGCCTTATTACTGCCCGGTGAACCAATCAGGATGTCATCGCCATGGGTGCGCACCTGGAAACCAAAGAAGGCACCAACGGAAGGCTCCGGGTTGGTAATCTTCTTAGCTACCGCGCCTGTGACGGCATCCATGATGTAAACAGCGCCAGCATCCTTTGCGCCAATATCCGTAGCCGGTGCCCCCACAGCAAACCTGCTTCCGCCAATACCTGCCACGGAATAGCCAAATCCATCCTGCGTCGTAGGTTCTGGGTTGGGAACCGTTCTGTTGAGAACTCCAGAAAGAGAATTATAGATATACACAGTGCCAGTCCCATCGCCGCTTGTGTCATCGCCAGGAGCACCGATAATGGCAGTGTCGCCAAGCATCCCCAGTCCATAACCAAACCAATCGACTGAGCCGGGAGTTGGATTACCAATCGTTTGAGTATGAGCGCCGTTTGAAAGATTAAACACATACACCCGGCCAGAAGCCGTTGTCGCTCCGTCACTTTTACCAATAGCTGATACTACAACTTTAGTGTCGCCAGCCCAGGAGAAAGCGCCAAAGCCTACATTGGTGTCCGGTTCAGGATTGGGCATTGTAGCTGCAATGGCACCTGTCTCGCCGTTCACAAGATAGGCTACGCCGGAGTTACTAAACCCCTCCCCTTCTACCTCAGACCCCGCAGCCCCGCAGAGAATAAGGCCGTTGTGGGTCACCATCAGATTTCTGCCGAAGTTATCAGCCACGGATGGAACCGGATTGTCAATCCGGCGCAAAAGTATTGATGATTGCGCATTGCCTGATGCAGCGGTTTCCGCAATAATAAGTAGAACAGCCAGCCTGGCTGCAAGAGAGTAAAAGCGCACTAGTGATTTCCCCTGTAATGACATTTGATCTTCCCCCAAGTTACCATTATATAGCTCTTGTACCTTAAATCATCGTTCGTTCGCCGCAGTATCCACTGCAACTGATTTTTTCTTTCGTATTTATTGTAGCCTCAACTGCGCTTTCCAGGTTGCCGCCTGCTCGGCTATCTGCTGCGCAAAACGCAGGCATGTGCCGCGTTGCCTTTGACAACAACGATCAGACCGGACAGCCGATTCTTAAGTTGAACCTCAGTAGGTTTTAACGCACCGCCTGCTCAAATTGGGCCATGAGAGGTTGTTGCTTCAGAATTATGTTCGTACCCAAATCGGTTGTCTGCCTGCGGAGTTATAGCAAGTCCACGTTTCTGAGTGATTTGATAGCGGGCATTACCGTTGGGGTGGTGGCACTTCCTCTGGCAATGGCATTCGCTATCGCTTCCGGCGTTCCACCTGAGCGCGGTATTTTTACAGCTATCGTCGCCGGCTTTGTGATCTCGCTGCTCGGCGGCAGCCGGGTCCAGATTGGCGGTCCTACCGGAGCTTTCGTTGTAATTGTCAGCAGCATTGTAACCCAGCACGGCTACGACGGCCTGGTGCTGTGCACATGTATGGCCGGGATACTCCTTTTGATTATGGGCTTCGGTAAACTTGGCGGAATGATCAAGTTCATCCCGTTCCCCGTGGTAACCGGCTTCACGGCAGGTATTGCCATTGTCATTTTTTCTACGCAGATAAAAGATTTGCTGGGTCTCCAGATGGAGGAAGTACCGGCAGAATTCCTGGATAAATGGAAGGCCTATTTTACTCATGCCGGGTCTATCAGCATGTGGGCAGCCGCCATTGGCTTCGGCACCATTGGAATTATAGTCGCGATCAGGCGATTCGCACCTAAGATACCAGCAATGCTCGTTGCAATGGTATTGGCCGCGGTGGCAACCCGCTTTCTTCATCTTCCGATAGAAACCATTGGAACCAGGTTTGGCGATCTTCCCCAGGCTTTACCCTCTCCCCAGTTGCCGGAGGTTTCGCTGCACCGGATCCGGGAGCTCGCTTCACCAGCGCTTACAGTCGCACTTCTGGCTGCTATTGAATCTCTCCTTTCGGCCACAGTCGCCGATGGCATGATTGGGACCCGGCACAAATCTAATATGGAACTGGTTGCCCAGGGAGTAGCGAACATTGCGTCTGCGCTGTTTGGCGGCATTCCCGCAACGGGGGCCATCGCCCGCACGGCCACCAACATTAAGTCCGGCGCAAAAACACCCATTGCCGGAATGATTCATGCCGTAGTACTTCTCATCATTCTAGTTTGTCTGGCACCACTGGCTAAAGAAATACCTCTCGCCTGCCTTGCTGGTATTCTTGTCGTGGTTTCTTACCAGATGAGCCAGGTAGAACATTTCCTTCAGTTGTTGACAGCACCACGCAGCGATGTTCTGATCCTGGTGGTTACGTTTCTGCTTACTGTGTTTATAGATCTAACGGTTGCGGTCCAGGTAGGTGTCATCCTCGCTGCTATGCTCTTTATAAAAAGAATGGCGGAGGTTACCAATGTCGCTATGGTGACACGGGAATTAGTCGATCAGGAAGAAAAACACGATCCTAACGCAGTGTCTCGGAAACATCTGCCCGATAATGTTGAGGTTTATGAGATCACCGGCCCGTTCTTTTTTGGCGCGGCAGAAAAATTTAAAGACACTCTGCGGTTTTTTGAGCGCCCGCCGAAGGCACTGATCATAAGACTAAGAGACGTGCCAGCCATCGATGCAACGGGCCTCTATGTACTTAGCGAACTGCATCAGCGATGCCGCCGTGACGGAACAAAGTTTTTGCTCGCAGAAGTTCATGCGCAGCCCGTGGTGGCTTTGAAGAAGTCCTTTCTTTGGGAGCAGATCGGCGAAAGTAATATCTTAGGCACCCTCGACGAAGCTTTGCAGGCGGCCGTCACATAAGATACCGTACCCAATTTAACCGCCCCTCATGCTACATTGTAAACAGCGGGCCGGTCTACTTTTAGCTACAGCCCCTTGGAGATGCAGGCGCCGCAATGCGGATTTTGAACTTCCGTTGAACAGCCTCTGTCCTATAACAGTCACTTTTTCGTTGTCTGCTGTTTTCGCCGCCAAATAAGAGAGTCTAATGATCTCCATAATTCGTTCGACAGCTAATACTTTGCACACCTATCCCCGGTATCTAAAGCATATCGCAGCAGGCTGGATTATCACGGTTACCTTTCTGACTGCAGTTAATCCGGATGCTTACGCCCAGCCGGGAAGTTCGGTAGATGTTCCCGTCATAGCCGGAGAATCCCCTGACTACCTGGTCAAGGCCGTCTCTGCAGATGACTTTCGCGAACGTCCAGACTCTGAAAAGCTGGAATCAAAACCATACTCGGAAAGCAGTATGGGTCGGGCCAAATCAACGGGACCTGTCTATCACCAGCCCGCAGGAGCTTTAACCGGTAAATCCGTTTTTGCCATGGCCGGGCATGGTTGGACCTATGATTCCGAAGAAATGTATTATTACACCCAGCGCGGCCTCTCCCACGGCATGGTAGAAGACATGGGCAATGCTGACCAGATGCACATTTTTGCCCACATGCTATTGAACTCCGGGGCAAACGTATTTCCGTTGAGGCCCGTTGACTACCAGCCGCAAGAGCGCGTAATTGATAATACAATGTCGCAGGTGGAACTGTATGGTGACTGGCGCTCAGGTACCTCTGACCGGTTCTATGGTTCCGCGTCTGACGAAGTGCCGTATGCCGTCACCTCTGCCAGCCTTCAAGAGACAGCTGTTGCTCGCTACCGACCGTACATCCCGGAATCTGGATACTATCCGGTTTATGTATGGGCGCGTGATGGAAATGACCGGTCAAACCAGCTTTACCGGGTTGTGTATTCAGGCGGCGTTGCTGAGATGAAGGTAAACTGGCGGAGAGCGGGCAAGACATGGGCATGGCTGGGCACCTATTATTTTGACCAGGGCACAACGGGTTACCTGGAAGTTTCCAACAAAGTTGCGGATCCTTATGAAGCGTATTATGGCCATGTAGTGATCGCCGATGCCGTCCGGTTTGGCAACGGCTATGGAGATGTACCGCGGCCTGGAGGTATCTCAGGCTACTCCCGCGAGGATGAAGGCGACAGCTATTGGATAGAAAGAGCGCTTGGAGTTAACGCGGACCGGCGCCTTTTTGATGTAGGACGCGACGGCAGCTCAACGGTTTCGGCACCGCCAAAAGCTGCGGCTTACGCCAATCGCGAGAATGAAGGTTCGTTTCTCGATCGAATTCTTATCAGCTTTCACTCCAACGCCAGTTCCGGCAAAGCCCGCGGGGCTGTTGCATTGTATAATTCCAGTGCGCTTCAGCGGCCCACTTACCAGGAAAGCCTGGCTGAGATCATCGGTCGGGAACTCAACACGCAGATGACGAAGGAAGAACCTCCCGCAGCAGAAGATTGGGCACCCCGCGAGCGGCACACCTACGCAGGCATTAACTTTGGCGAACTACGCCGTGACTATCTGCAGAACGAGATGTCTGCCACGATCGTAGAAACAGCGTTTCATGATAACCCGGCGGACGTTTCTTTTTTGCTCGATCCCATTGCCCGCATGCAGATGGCGCAGGCTACACTTCGCGGAGTATTGCGGTGGTATGCAGAAGTGGCTTACCCTAACAGTGCTTTTGTTTTGCCGCCAGCCCGTCCTGTTGCCATCGCCGCCACACAAACTGAAGAGGGCAAGATCCAAATAAAATGGAAGCCAGGCAACGTCGGGGAATATGATGGCGGTTCGGCACAGCAAGTGCGCGTTTACCGCTCCACCAACGGCTTTGGTTTCGACGGCGGAATTCCCTTCGATGCGACCACAGAATCTATTGCGGTGGATCCTGCGACAACAACGGGTGTTACGTTTCTTAAGGTTACCGCGACGAATTCCGCAGGAGAGTCGTTTCCGTCTCAGGTAATAGCGGTTGGCATCAACAAAACGCCTGCGGGAAAAAGCAAGAAGGCGACGTCCCTCCTGGTTCCAGTTACTACTGTACTTGATCGAACCACGAATTTGCCCTATTACCTGGGCGGACAGCCGGGGGGCCCCTACAAAGAAAGTGCTTACACTGAGCGGGTAAGGCCGGTTTATAATTTGCTCTTTCCATCCGGAGCCGCGGAGGCACTTGCTCTGAGTGCTGCCAGTGAGGCATTTAATGGAGCCGATACTGCTGCCTTGGATGCTGATTTGTTGGATCTGTCCGGGTACCAACGCCTTTTTGTTGCCGCGGAGACGCAAAATCCGGCCACTCCCCTGCTTTCCACTGATTTGCTTTCCAGTCTAAGAAGCCACATAAATTCCGATGGCAAACTTTACCTCGCCGGCTCTGGAGTTATAGATAATCTTGTAAATAGCGGTGGCAGGCACCGGGCATTTGTACGCGAAGTTGCCGGAGTGACCGATGAGACTACGGCTCCTGTAAAATCAGAATTAAGCAGCCTGGACAACCGATTTTACAGCACGACAGCTTCATTAGCTCTTGCCGGAAACTCCCGTCATTTTGCTGAAACAGCTGAGGTTACCCCTGCGGTATTCAAATCTCGGAGTGGGCGAAGTATTCCGCTTCTCACCTATGCTCCGGCTGGCCAGGGAGCTGCCGCAATCCTTACAAGGCCTTCCTCTTCTGAAGGTGAGGTCGTGGTTTTAGGCTTTTCACTGTCTTTGCTAAAGGATGCTGACGCACGTAGCAGCCTGATGGCCGCAATATTAAAACAAATATAGCGGCTATGCCGGGCAAGATTATCCTTGTTAGTGCAGATTTTAGGATGAGGTGTGTACCCACTATAACGAATAAGCGCATGTTATGGTTAAAGGCGTTGGCCCCGCTTGCACGTGTAGTAGGTATAAGTAGTCAGGAGAATTTAATGGGCTTTCGTGACCTCCGTGGGTCATTGGCGCAGTTTAACTTGCATCCGATTGATCCGGAAGCTGAAAAACAGGCGCGCATTGAACGCTTTCTCTCAGAGAGCGTAAAGATGACCGGCCTTGATGAAGAAGATCTGGCTATTACATTCGCAGAGACAGTTGAAGAATATACAGTTGTCTATGACAAGTTCGAGGTTCATCGACGGTAGCCGAATTTCCGGCGAAGCGTATTCGCCTGTTGACTGAATCTACAGCCTATGGCTCTGGTCTCGGGCGCAAATGAACTTGTCCTTTAATTCCAATAGCCCAAGTCAGTCTGGCCTGCAACGAAAGTTGTTGTGGCTGCTGATTCTCGCCACTTTGTGGGCCGTCACTCTTCTGATTATCCCGAGGGTGTCAACTCAGCGCCCTGCTATCGACTCAAAACTGCTTACATTGCGGGTTATGCTGTGTGCAATATCCCTGGCGGTAATGTTTGGGTGGAAGGCCTTTCAGGCCGCGCGGTGGCGTTTTCCAGATACAGTTTATCTGTGCCTTTTCGGGGCTTTTTCAGCGGCCACTGTCTTCAGTTCAAATGTCATGTACTCACTGGCAGAGAGTTGGCAGTTCGGCGGGCTGCTGCTCCTGAGTTGGGTTATCTTCCGCTTCTCGCCCTCACCTGCGGAATGCAAAGGCCTGCTGTGGACTGTCGGCGCTCTCGGCCTCATTGCCAGCCTGTATGGCTTTCTCACCTACATAGGCGCTGACATCTTGCGCCCGCTGTATCCATTCGACTTTGAGGAGAATCAGGCCGGTGGCCGCAACTACATTCACTCGTTCTTTGGCAACCCCGAATACTTCGGAGGATTTGCTGCGCCTACCGCGGTTGTGCTGTGGGGCCTGGCCTTTCAACCGCCGCTAAAACTGCGCTGGCGCATGCTGTTTGCTGCCGCCACCGCGTTTGTCCTCCTGATCTTAGGGCTTAGTGGCAGCCGGGGTGCCTTTCTGGGATTTCTCGCAGGCGCCACTATTGTCTTTATCGGGCAGGTCTCATTCCTGGCGCCACACATGAAAAAGGCTGCCTGGTTGATGCTGGGTTCGGGCGTGCTGGCACTTGGAATTGCAGTCACAATTCTGTCGGTTCCAAATCCACTGAACCCGCGCGACATGCGCCTGGCAAGCCGCTTTACCGATCTGGTAAATACCCAGACCGCATCCGTGCGAGAACGTGCGTTGTTTTATACATCAACCGCGGCCGCGATTCCGGCCAACCCGATTTTCGGTTACGGGCCGGGAACCTACCGGCTGGAGTTTCTCAATAACGTGAAGCGGTTGGTGGAACAGGATCCGCGAGCCGGCACAACAGCTATGCTCCAGGAACTTGACCGCCGACTGGCAGAGCATGCACACAATGACTACCTGGAAATCTGGTTTGAGCAAGGCACGTTCGGCCTGGGTTCTTTTCTGCTGCTCATTGCGTACGGAAGTGTGTGCTTTGTTTGCCGGCGCGTCGGAATTGGTTGGCGAACTACCACTTCGCATGATGCTAACGTGACGGTTGGCCATTACGTCACTACGTTTGCTGCCGTTGTCACTATCTGTATCAACGCGCTCACCAGCTTCCCGATGCACATGCCTGCCCGTGCCAGTCTCCTGTGGGTGCTTATCGGTGCATTTTTTGCCATGGACAAGCAGTTAAGTGAAGCCCCCGTCTCAGGGGCGGGTATTACCACGGATAACCTATCACGTACGAAAGATGAGAACTGAACATGTCATCCCGCTTTTTACAAGGCCGCAAGATCAGCCCCGAACCTATTGTGGCAGGAATGAGTGTCGCAGATCTCATTGATAACAACATGCAGGCCTATAACGGCGCGCGTCTCCGCGAGGCCGCAATGCTTTATACTCAAAAATGCCTGAAGCCAGACGTTACGGTAGGCGTGACGCTCACTGGCGCCCTTACCCCTGCGGGACTCGGTATTTCAGCCCTGATTCCCCTAATGCAGGCCGGCTTTATCGACTGGATTATCAGCACCGGCGCAAATCTTTACCACGACACCCATTTCGGGATTGGACTGGACCTCAGACAGGGCAGCCCGAGCATTAGTGATGTAGTCTTGCGCGAAGAGAATGTGGTGCGCATTTATGACATCTTCTTTGACTATGACGTCCTACTAAAAACAGACGAATTCTTCCGCAAGGTTTTTGACGGACCCGAGTTCCAGAAGCCGATGGGTTCTGCAGAATTTCATTATCTTTGCGGAAAATACGTAGCAGAGCGGGAAAAAGCGCTCGGACAGGAAAAGCGGTCGATTCTTTCCGTCGCTTACGAACTCGGAATTCCGATCTACACCTCCTCCCCCGGCGATAGCTCAATCGGAATGAACATGGCTGCAAAGCAGCTTAGTGGCAGCAAACTTACCATCGATCCACTCATTGACGTAAACGAGACAGCAGCTATTGTTCTTGGAGCAAAACGTGGCGGTGGTGAGAGCGCCATCTGTATCTTTGGCGGCGGCTCCCCAAAGAACTTCGCGTTGCAGACCGAACCTCAAATCCAGGAGGTACTCGGTATTGAAGAGAAAGGCCATGACTACTTTCTTCAGGTTACTGACGCACGCCCCGATACCGGCGGCCTGAGTGGCGCAACGCCGAGTGAAGCCGTCAGTTGGGGCAAAGTTGATCCCGATAAGTTACCTGATGCCGTAGTGTGCTATGCTGACAGTACAATCATTCTCCCACTGCTTACCGCTTATGCATTAACGCGCGTAGAACCTCGCAAGCAGAAGCGTCTGTATGACCGGCGAGACGAGCTGATGGGTCTACTGAAGAGTGAGTATGAAAAAGCCCAGGCAGGTGGCGAAGAAATATAGCCCGGTACGGGGAGAGTTGTGAGGACTACTCCCCCACCCGCGGCTTTTGCGAGTCACCGGATAGAGTTTCTTTCGGTCCCAGGAAATACGGATCACGGCCAACTAACACATCAAGCCACGCAAGGAGCCTTGCCAGCACCTCTCGCTTGGCTGCAGTTCTGAGGCCGCGGTGTGGATCATGCCGGGCAGCAACGCCGATAGCATCTACACCGAGCCTTTCTGCGATGTACAGCGAACGCGGCAGGTGGAAACGCTGCGAGACGATAATCATTTCATCCAGGTCCCACAGTTCCTTTGCCCTGTAGATACTGTCGTACGTACGGAATCCCGCGAAATCCCTGACGACGTCATCTGAAGGAATCCCGGCCTCTATTGCGTATTTACGCATAGCGGTAACTTCATTGTACTTCTCGGTTCGATTGTCACCGCTCATTAGTAGTTTATCAACAGTGCCATTATGGTAAAGTTGAATTGCTGCATCCACGCGGTCGCGCAGCAACGGAGACAGCTGGCCGCTCTTGTACACTCGCGCCCCAAGCACCAGCGCAACCTTCTTCGGTGGCACATCCTGGTCGAGCGTATAAATCTTATTATTTCCGGCGGCCAGCACCCGTGCGTGTATCAGCCACATCGCCACCCCAATAACAACCACAAGGCCGAAGATTACGGCGACAGAAATAAGTATCATTTTCTTGCGAGGCAGCGCCATCAGGCGGAAAAATGCTGAAGTATCTGTTCTGCAGTGTACCGTGAGGCCAGTTGCTCACCTTCGCGTATGGCGTCAACCATTTCCCTGGTAGCCCGCTCAAATCCCACAAGCACCGCATGCGACACAATGCTGTGTCCGATGTGAAGTTCGCGCAGGCCCTTAATTGCAGCGATAGGCTTTACGTTGCGAAGATTTAAACCGTGGCCGGCGTTAAGCTTCTGGTCGTTCATCGTAGCGTGAAGCGCAGCCGCTTCGATACGTTCCAGTTCGGCCAGGCGCTCCTGGTCCGTAATTGCATTGGCGTAGGCGCCCGTATGCAATTCAATTACGTCTGCACCAGTCTCACGAGCAGCATCTAATTGAGCACGGTCCGGATCTATGAAAAGGCTTACCAGCATACCCGACTGCTTCATGCGGCGCGTTGCGTCCTTCACGCGCTGCAGGTTTCCTGCCACGTCCAGCCCGCCCTCTGTAGTAATTTCCTGCCGGTTTTCCGGCACTAGCATAACCATGTGCGGCGCGAACTGTTCCGCAAGCTCGAGCATCTCTTCCGTACAAGCTATCTCCAGGTTCAGGCGTGTCTTTACCGACTGCTTCAGCCTTGCGACATCCTGATCCTGGATATGGCGACGATCCTCGCGCAGGTGGCACGTAATGCCCGAGGCACCAGCAAGTTCTGCCAGCAGCGCAGCATGAACCGGATCCGGCTCTGATATGCAGCGTGCTTGTCTTACGGTGGCCACATGGTCAATGTTAACGCAAAGCTTTGGCATTAGCTGTAGCTATTAAACTCCCTCAGTTGACGTTGTCTCCGCATCTGCGGGGGCTGTCTTGTCTATGCTAAGATACCGGACCTGCAATACTGCAGGTTTGATACTGCGGATCGTTACTCTGTTTCGGATTTCATCCGGAACGGACGACGCAAAGTGAATCTCAAGAGGAACCTCCCGCGGCGGGCCTGGTACCTCTTCCGGCGGTCTGACCAGGCTCACACGGAATGACTCAGGCGTTAGCTGAGTGAGCAAGCTTTGTGGACCAAACACAGTTACTGACGCTGCCTTAACATCGTACTGCATCTCAACCGTATCCGGCGCAAGAGCCTGGAAGCTCAGTGGAATGTTACTGATTTCGCGAAGCGTCTGCACCTCATGGATTTCCAGGTTCACTTCTGCGATGGCGCTCTTTCGCTGGACCATGTCCACACCAACGGGAAGCTGAATCTCTACTGATTCAAGCGCGCTCTCAGTTCTCCCGGCCACAGAAACCGGCGCTGTTTTCAGCATTACCCGGCTGGTCATCTCGTCACGGGGCAGGGCCCTCAGTTTATCTTCGTCGCCAATCAGGTAGACGTCCCTTGGTATCACCTTCACAGGCTGTGATAGTTGATATCCTTCAGGCAGCCTGTCCAGACCGACAATCTCTGGGGTGACTATGGCAGGGACTGCGTCATAGCGCATTTTGATTTCTACTGTATTGCCGTGCGACCCGATTTTTGCGAGATCTACGCGGGCAGACGGAATATTAGCTACAAAATGTTCGTCGCTCAGGCCAAGCGTTACGGTTTTCCAGCTTACGCCCATGTTTTCCTGCATGTTACTACCGTCGACTACAAAACGGAAATTCTCACTACTGATGTACGAGCTGGCTGCTCTTCCATATCGCACGACGACGGATATATGCTCCGGGATAACCTGTACCTCTACCTGGTCTCCTACAGACGTCACCTGCACTGGAACTATAAGCTGTGACTCCCTCGTTTCGCCTGCCTTGGCAACCATCCACACGATGATAGCAAGGCCGAAAGCGATTCCGCCCAGCTTAAGCTGTTCTTTAAGCTTATGTTTGTTAATCTTCTTCTTCAATATCCATCAACTCTTGCATGGCTTCTTTTAGTGACTCGGGAGTGTGGTGCCGCTCAAACTGGGCATCTACGGCAAGGGAAATTACGCCCGTTTCCTCACTAACGACAATCACAACCGCATCAGTTTGCTGACTGAGACCAATTGCTGCCCTGTGCCTCATTCCTAATTCCGTATCAGGGAGAGGACTTTCAGACAAAGGCAACATACAACCAGCTGCCGATATGCGGTCACCGCGAATTACCACAGCACCATCGTGAAGGGGGCTGTAGTTTTTAAAGATACATGTCAGCAACTCTTTACTGATTACGGCATCTAGAGCCGTGCCTGTTTCCATGTGGCTCTTCAGGGAATCAAGCCGCTCGATGCAGATAATTGCGCCTTCTTTCAGGCGGCTCAGTTGCTTTACAGCTTTCACAACTTCGTCCATTGGCATGCCATTACGACTGAAGCGCCGCACCAGCGACCGGCGGCTGATATCGAGGATAGCCTTTCGGAACTCGTTTTGAAATATAATTAAAACAGCGAGCGCAATGACCAGCCAAAACCGCTCAAACAGCGTACTGGTAGCGATCAGGCCAACCCAGCGAGCAACGGCATACAAGAGGAAACTAAATACTATTACGCCGACCACGCCGCGGGTGGCCGAACTGGACCGCGTTTGCTTCAACAGGTAAAGCAGGACATAAAACAACAGGGCAATGATCGCGATATCCACGACATCTGCCCACGTGATAATCTGTAAAAGGACCCACGGATTGGTCACTTAAACTCCTGCCTTTGCCTTAACATATACTCTTTTGCCTTACACCCAATAGCCGCTGTCAATGCCCCTTAGTTATTGTTTCATAGATATCGGCAGCAGAGTTGGCTTCTACAATCTTCTGTCGCAGCTCAGGATCATGCATCAGGTGTGCAATTTCAGCCATGATAGCAAGGTGCCCTTCGGGGTCGCCGGCCGGGCTTAACACGAGAAACAAAGTGTGTATCTGTTCACCATCGGGGCTCTGGATTTCCACTTTGTCGGGGCAACGAATCACGCAGCAAATCCGGTTATTAAGGTGGCGCGTGTATGCATGAGGAACCGCAACTCCATTGCCAAGCGCTGTGGGGAATTCAGACTCCCTCGATACGATCTCGCGCGTCAGGCTCTCTGCAGGCAGTTTGGGGAATTTTTCGATCAGTCTATCAAAAGTTTCTCTAAGCACCTGCCCGAGGTCATTGCCCGAAACATCGAAAAACAGGTCAGGTGCGATGCTCCGCTGTAGGTGGTTACTGCTCCGGACAATAACTACCTGGGTCATATTGTCTCCGACCGATTCTGTCGGCGGCTCGGGATACAATGTGATTCTCTTGTCTGCAATGGCCCCGATTACTGTACTTTCACGGGAAGCAGCCGTATCGCTTGGCTGTTGAAACAGTCGTGATTCGTGCTGGAGAAGTTCCATGCTCAACATTGTCGGCTTAGGCAGATTTGACCAGACGAGGGTGGCATTGTCCGAATCAACGCTTTGACCGCTGCGCTGCGTTACCCAGGCAAACACATGATCTCGCCCGACTGTCTCCCGCAGGCGTTCACAAACGAAAAGGTTAAGGTCCTCGTTATCTGTAAGGGCAAGAACATTGCCAATGTTCATCATGCGTTCATCCTCAAAGATAGACGGATCTCTTGCGTCTGCCGTATATGCGGTGACCCCACCACCTGCGTTGATCGATGCAACTGCACGTGGGTTGGAATCGATTACACTAACAGGGAGCCCTGAGACGGAAAACAAAATCGAGAGGCGCCTCGAGAATTCATGCGCACCAATGATTAACCATCCTGTAGGATCAGGTCGTTTAAGCTGCAACAGTATCGCCACCCGGTTGGCAAGCAGTCCCTCAATAATGATCGTGGAAAAGATGATAGAGTAGGTAAAAGTTTCCACAAATGCCGGGTCTGAAAACCTTCCATCCTCCTCCAGCATGATCCGGAAAAGTGAAGCCATGGAGGCCGCAACGATGCCCCTGGGAGCCAGCCAGCTGAGAAAAGTTTTCTCTCTCCAGTTCAAGCCCTGCCCGGCAGT
>JAKFFN010000098.1:0-6832 GCA_036675025.1 Candidatus Sumerlaeales bacterium
ATCCCGCGAGATCTTCGGCACAATCTTGTCCGCCGCTGCAGAGATGATAAGCACAACCCTCTCCGAAACCTCCGGAACCAGGTCCTCCGCCTCTTTCTGTACTCTGCGCGTCACTTCCCGCGGCAGAATGTTCTCAACGCCTTCGCTGATCTTGTCGCGAATCAGCGAAGGGAAAAACTCATCCGCCGCCCTGCGTACGGTTTTCTCCGTCTCCGAGTGCAGGATCCGCTCCATGGCTTCCGCCACCCGCTTATCCGCCAGCTTGTCCACGGTGCTGCGCGCCACTTCCTGCACCGTCACCCGAACCAGCTCCTGCTCCTTTTCCGTGGTCAGGTGCGTGATCTTCGTATCCACTTCACGGCGTGCCTTCACGTCCACCTGGCTCACCACCATCTGCAGGGCGCGCTCCACCATGATCTGCGTTTTCTCTTCAACCGCCCGCTGAATGTGCTCCTCCGCCAGGCGGCTCATAGTACGTTCCGCCGCCCGCTTCAGGTGCTCCCGGGCCTGCTTCAGTACTTTCTGCTCTTCCAGTATGGTGTTCACCTTGTTCAGCAGCGTCGCAGGGTCGAAAGGCTTCGCCAGCCAGGCATTTGCCCCCATCAGCTCTACGCTTTCATTCTCTCGCGTCTTCTCCTCGGGTATAAGCAAGAGTACTGGCTTTTCAAAGAGTTCGCCGTCCGTCTTTAACTGCCTGGTCGTGTCAATGCCGCTCACGTCACGCAGGTGCGTATCCATTATGAGCAGATCCACTTCGTCCAGGTCCGGATATGTCAGCGCCGCAACGCCGTTTGATGCTACAGCCACGCTATGCCCGCCATCGCTCAGCACCTGCCGGCACATCTCCTGCACCGCAGCACTGTCGTCTACCACGAGGATATTTTTACTTTCCATGGGCATCTTTCACGGTTTCCTGTTAATCAAAAATTTTAGCGGCAAACTCTTTAAAAAAGAAGCTTTCCGAGTTACCTATCGTAGAACGCTGGCGCAGGTCTTCCATCGTTGTCACAAATACTGACTTCGCAGCCTTGGTGCCCAGACGCTGCCCGCAAAGCAGGTGCAAAGTGCGCAGGTACCGGTTCAGCGCTTCCATCGTTTCCAGGTAAATGGATTTCATTGGCCCTTGCACCCCAAGAGACCGCGTATACCTGTCAAAGCTCTCGGCGTCCAGCACGTTCATGTTCGCCCGAACAAGGTCAGCCTTCGGGTACGACATTAGAACCTGCCGCCAATAGCGCTCCGCCAGCCGTTCATCTGAGGGGTCCACGATAAAATCCGGGTTGGTCATCAGCTTGTCTATGATCCTGTTACTGATGGCCACCACGAATGCTACCGGAGAATCAAACTGCAACCGACCTTTATCAGCCACACTTGCTTCTTCGTCTTCCGGCTCCCGCAGTTTCGAAAGGATGCCGCTCCAGCGTGACGATGACATGCCATGCTCCCGTGGCGATGCAAACTGCTGCTGCGAAGGAGAAGACTCTTCGTCCATCCGGACCTGCACCGGCTCTCGCGGCTTGCGCAACTCCATCAAGCCTGTCGAAATAAACACATCAAGAATCCTGAACGACTCAAACCGGCCCAACCCGCTTCTCGCCGCTATGCACCCGACATCGTAGTAACCATTTACGAGCGACAGAATCTGCCACTCCTTCCGGTTCAGGTGCACTGTTTCGCGGTCTGCTGCGCCAGCAAGTTTCACAACCGCCGGTATCAGGCTGTCATCCGTTATCCGCTCCCGGATTTTTTCCCATTCATCCCGCTGTGTCAGTATTTCCTTCACCAGTGGTTCCGGGTCTTGTTCCACCAGCGGGGTTTCTGCGCCTTGCGGATCTTTCAGGAAAAAATGATAAGAGCCCTCCGGCAGTGAAAACACATCCCAGAGCTCTTCTTCCAGTTGGAGGTGAATCGCCTCACGCAAGTTGTCCTGCGTGATCCGCTCCCTGTGCACTAACACCTTGCCCAGCGGAGTTCCCGGGGCAAAATCTCCCTGGTACGCCAGGGCTTCTTCCAGGGCCGCTCTATCTACAAGCCCGCGGCTGAGAAGAATCTGGCCCAGGCGGCGTGGCCTGTCAGGATTGCCGGAACCAGTTATCCGCCCCAGCAGAAAATGGAAATCTGTCGTCAAGCCGTCGCACGTCAGCGACAGTACGCCGGTCATATGCTCCTTGTACAGGTTGAAAAACACCTGTGCAAGGCTCTCCGCCCCGCTAAACCGGCCTTCCAGATCCATTTTATGTAGGGTATTCTCGCTCATTCAATTCTTTACTGGTTTTTCACTAGGAGTGCAAATGGTGCCACATGCAATTTCAACAGGGCAATGAAAAGTGTATTAATGTTTTAGCCTAAGTTCAATATTCTTGAGAGGCGGATTCTTCCCCGACACAGGATTCGGTGACCGGTATAAGATGAGATGTTCTTCCTCTACGGCTTTTACCCAACCCTGCTGCTCGAGTGCCTCCGAACGCGACGAGTTGTCCCGATAGGTCACTGCGTAGTCAATGCCTAATCCTGCCACACCGCCGTGCTGGCCCTGCAGAGCTTCTTCAAGCAGCGCAGCGCGTTCCGCGTAGAATGGAACCACCATTGTCTCCGGGGCGTCCCACGCAACGTGCGGTGAAAACGCTGTGATGTAGCTGCCAGGCAGACCCATCTGTTCAGTCAGCACCAGCATCGGCGCAGGCTCCGCCGGAATCTGCCGAACCAACGTGGCATAATCGGACGCCACCGTGCCATCGCTATGATTCCGCAGGCCGACGTAAGTGAAAAACAAAACCTGGTCCAGCATCGACAGGCCCACAACAAATACTACCATCCGGGCTGTCCATCTTGCTGCTTTATTGCTGAACTGCCGCGGGCGCCAGGCTGTCCTTGCATCGGGACTATTTAGCATCCGCCGCCGGCGCAGCATCACTATAATCACCCGCCAGGCCACTACCACCAGCGCCAGGTGCAGGTAACCGCGGTTGTAATGAAACGCCTGCATGGATCGTTCGCCCAATACCAGGCTCTGCTGCAGCAGGCAGATATGCACAACCGCCAGCAGCGCAAAGAGTCGCCATGTCGGCCGCCCCCACACCGCGCGCCGGGCCGGACCATACACAACCGTCGCCAACAATCCAATTCCGTAAGGCAGCACCAGCAAACCCATCCGCCACCACTCCAGCGGCGCATTGTAAGCACTTCTGTAGAGAGCATGGAGTTCCTTATATGCGGGCCACTGGTTCAGGAACCATCCGTAATAAATTGCCGCCGCAATGTTGACCGTCAGCCATCCCGCCAGCCACAAAGCAAATCGCCGGCGCGCTGCTCCCCGGGTTTCCCACACCCGCCAAGCCAGCCACGGCACCACTACTGCGTGCAGCGCTACTGCCGAGAACGGATTACTTACCCACACCACCGCTCCCAGCACCCACGCTGCCGCGTATCGCCGCCAAGCCAGGCATGCCAGTGCTCCCAGCACCACTGCATGGTAAAGGCACTCAAGCGGCATACGAAGATTTTGAAACAGGAATGGCAGCCACCAGAACAGCCGCCCCTCTGCGTGCGGCTGGTAGTAATAAAGCTCCGTCAGCCCCGGCAAGCCCGCTGTCTGGATTGCCAGCACCACTGCCCCCAGGCTAAACAGTCCGCCGCCCAGCACCGCCGCAATGTAGAACCACCGCCGCCAGAAACCCGCAGGAAAAAGCAGTCCCAGGGCCGCGATTGCCGCACCCGATCCCGCACCTCCGGCAACTCGGCCGATCTCAAACGCCACTGGCAGGCCCGTCAGCTTCCCGATCCACGCCATCACCGTAATCGGCAGTTGGAAGGCAACCGGCGAAGTCGGCCAATACAGATCGTACGGATAGGAATACGTTATCCCGTTCGGCGACGCCCACACCGCCCGCGCCATCGAGTAGTACGTCCACAGGTCCAGGCCCTGTGTTGCACCCGTCGATTCAGAGTACGGCCCGGCGTTCATCCAAAGCCGCAGTTGCCCGGCCAGCGCCATAAACAAAGCGGCGAGAGCGCCGATCAGCGCTCCCGCCACAAGGGGGTTTTTCAGTCTATTGCGGAGCCTCATTCCGGCCCGCGGTTACCGCTTGGCAGTCAGGGCAATGTTGTTTTCCAGGAAGTGGTTCACTTCTTCAGCCACCATTTCAATCTGCTTACGCTTCAGGCCCGGCCATACCGGCAGGCTTAATACGCTCTTGGCAGCTTCTTCAGATTTCGGGAAATCGCCCGGCTTGTGGCCGAGGAACTCCAGCGCCGGCGTAAGCGGCATCACTGTGTCATAATAGATCGCGCTGCCGATGCCCTTTTCCGTCAGGTAGCGCCGCACCCGTTCACGGTCGCGAATCCGCACCGTGTACAGATTAAACGTATGCGTCAGGTCCGTGTCATCCTCAGCAATGACCGGCGCCACAAGATCGCTCTCCGCAAAAATGCGGTTATAAAGCCGCGCATTATCAATGCGCTCAAAAATACTGTCGTCCAGTTCCTCCAGCTTATACTGGAGGTAGCGCGCCTGCATGCTGTCCAGGCGGCTGTTGTAGCCAATGGTTTCAAATCCGCCCGGCCCACGGCCATGGTCGCGGTACAGCTTGATCTTCTCCGCCAGCTTGTCGTCGTTGGTCGAGATCAGGCCGCCGTCGCCAGCGCCGCCCAAGTTCTTTGTCGGGTAAAAGCTGAAACAGCCAAACGTGCCGATAGAGCCAAGTTTCTTGCCCTGCCACTCGGCGCCCGTAGCCTGCGCCACGTCTTCAATCACGGCCAGGTTATGCTTGTCGGCAATCTCCATGATCGCGCCCATGTCAGCCGACTGGCCAAATAGGTCCACCGGGATAATCGCCTTCGTGTTCGGCGTAATCGCTGCTTCAATCAGGGTCGGGTCAATATTGAAGTTCGCCGGATCAATGTCCACAAACACCGGTTTCGCCTTGAGGCGTACAATCACGTCCGCCGTGGCAATAAAACCGAACGCCGGCAGAATCACCTCGTCACCCTCGCCGATGCCCAGGGCATCCAGCGCCAGCAGCAGTGCATCTGTTCCCGATGCCACGCCGATGGCATGTTTTACGCCCAGGTACTGCGCCATGGAAGCTTCAAACTCCGCCACCGTGGGCGAATTAGATCCGATGAAATCCGGGGTTTCCGAAGCAAACAGCCTCTGCAGGTCCTTCAGGTAATCGCGGACAAAGTTATCGTGACTGGCTTTGATGTTCTGAAATGGAACGTTCATGTATCTCCGATGCTTCCCCTCAACTTCTATGTAGAGGCAAACCGACATCCCAACCCGCGCCGCAGCAAGCAGCCATGGCAGAGATTACGCCTTAGCCTCAACGAGTTCTAAAGTTAACAGCCACAAAGTATGCGCGACTGACTACACAAAAAGGACAAAATCACCGGAAAGCAAAAAAGGTCTTTACACATACGCAATCAGTCGTCCGCAAAAGATAACGGCTGGCCACAGCAGCAGCGATAGAACCGCTGACACCTTTGCCCGCACTGGCGTGGAGGCATTCTCACTTGATTCTGCCAGAGGGCGCAGCCACATCTGATAAACCCCGGCATTTAAGCCTGCCAGGACCAACAGAATCATCTTTACCCGGAAGGCCGGGTTTGCCAAGGTCGCCACTGCATCGCTGCTGAACAGCAAAAGTCCGGTCGGCACTACTACGACCAACGCGCCTATTGACCAAGGCAAAGCGTGCCTGGCCATATCGCGCACATGAATCCTCCGGCGTGAGAAACCGAGCAGCCGCAAATCGAACATTGCCGCAGCACCCACCAGGACAACGAACCCCAGGATGTGCAGCGCCTCTACCACCGGATAAAGCCACCGCCCTTCGCGCATGGCCGCCGCCGGCGCAGATTCCTGCATCCACTGCAACAGGGGAGCGGCCGTAGTCGCAACCGTATCCGCAGCATCTACCACGTCCGCAATCTACCGCAGTTCGACTTTTTTGCCGCCGATCGTCACGTTTTCCGCCCGCATCTCATCCGGTTTTTCTTTGCTGGGATAACCAACCACCGTCGCGGTGGTGCCTTCCTTCAGCATATCCTTAGACAGACCCCGGCTGCTCATGCGGCTGGGCGGCGCCAATACCGTATTCCAGACCTTGCCGTTTTCCCCCGAAACCTTAAATTTCATGGTGCCGTGGGGGTTCTCATAGGTCGACGCCTGGATGACGCCCTCCAGCTTCAGCGTCTTCTCCTCATCATAAGTACTCCAGCCATGATGAGCCACCGCAGAACCCGCGATAACCACCGCGGCAAGGGCAATGGTAAGTCGCAATTTTAGCGAAGCTTGAACGTCTTTTTGAAATTTCATCACTTTCCTCCGTGGCTATTCATTGCAGAAGTGGAGCATAAACGATGCCGGGCTGTGGGTCTCCACACGAGCGCTAAGCTGGAATACAGGCTACATTGACAACGGTGCGCTCCGCGCACAGCCAGAGCGGCGCCAGGCCGCAGTCCAGAAAGATGGCGGACGCTTCGCGGGTTTGGGTTGGTGGGTTTTTCCGGTGCTTTGCACCGGCGGGCAGGATGCCCGCGCTCCCAGGGCAAGTGTCGGGTAGGATGATTGAAAAAAAGGTTGCACCGTGGGGCGGACGGGCCATTGTGCCTTTAAATTGGGCACTTCCGTGTCTGGTTTTGGTGTAAAATCAATCATCAATTTGGGGGATCACTCAATTGCATCGATATCCTGTGCATGGCAGGTGCGCGCTGTTTGGCGCGGCTTGTTCGGTGGCACTTATTACAGCGCTGGCCGGGCCGGCTGCGGCGGCGGATGATACGCGGCTGGAGCCTACGGCTCATCAGAATGTGAAACGCATGTATTCGCCGG
>JAKFFN010000164.1:0-6812 GCA_036675025.1 Candidatus Sumerlaeales bacterium
AATGATAAACGCCATGTGGAGAGTCCAACTGGAGAACTCATATTTCTCGCCTAGCTTTATGGTACCCATGCCATAGAAGAAAAACTGCAGATACCAGGTGGCGCCGGCCAGCGCGCAAAAGATGACGTTCATCACCAGGAGGGTTGGCTTTACGCTGAAGTACTCGCTACCGGTTCCGTTCTTAATGTTCAGGTAAAGGCACCAGATCAGGTTGCTGGTAAAGCCTCCTGCCATGATGATGATGTATGTGGGATTGTTTGAGAAGATCGGCTCGGCGCCCAGCGCCACGGCGGCATCGGCAATGGGCTTGCCGGCGGCGATGGCAAAGGCCATGCAGGCGCTCATGATGCCGCAGAACATGGCTATCCAGACGCCCTTTTTAAAGCTGAATTCCCGTATGGTCTGGCGCTTCACTTCATCAGGCAGTTCAGCCTCTTTGCGCATGCCGGCCACGCCGCACACCGCTATACCGACCAGGCAAACCGCGACTCCTAACAGGACGACGACCCCGGAGGTCGACTGAAACAGATCTGCAAACGTGCCGAAGTACATGGGCGGGATGAGCGTACCAAATGCCGCGCAGGCGCCCAGTGCCAGCGCGTACCCGAGAGACATGCCGAGGTACCGCATGGACAATCCGAACGTTAGACCGCCAATTCCCCACAGTGCGCCGAAGACGTAACTCATTAGTAAACTTCGCATAGGTGCAGCACGCAGAGCAGCAACGGGATCAGGAATCGTCATGTAAGAGGCGACCCACGGCGTTATGATCCAGCTTACGATGCCGCCCACCAGCCAGAAGCTCTCCCATGACCAGCCCTTTACTCCGCGAAAGGGAATGTAAAAGCTGGCCGCAGCCAGCCCGCCGATAGCGTGAAGCAGGACACCGAGTTCCGGGTTGTTCGTAATGGCCATATCTATTCTTTCTCGCTGCTAGTGGACGACGACAAGCTGCAGCCCGCTCAGCCGGGCGAGTTTCTGTAGGCGGCTGACCTGGTGACCAATGCCAAGGGCCACGTGATGAGTGGGGCCTTCCGCACACCAGCGGTTCATGAACTCGGCCGGGCCAAGGGGGAACTTCAGGCGTGAGTTCGTATTGCCGATGCGGAACGTCTCACCCGGTATGCACTCCCCTTCTGCGGCCAGCATTTTCAACCGGCCATCAGCCGTCTGGGTCATGCCGAGTATTGTTATCGGCCCGTTCTTTACGCTGAACTCTACGGAGACCCCGCCACCGCGCTTTCCATGGTACAGCCCGAGTCCGCGCAATACCGGCCGCTCCGCGCTGATGGCAACATGGCCGGGCCCATCATGACCCATGAGGATAAAGTTCTCGATAAAATCCATAGCGTAAAATTCTGTGTAGGAGCCGCCGGCCTCCATGCGATCCATAATCATCATGGCCATGCATGTCTTTAAATCGCCTTCGCCGGAGGCTGGCACGCCGCGGGCGGTAAGAAGCGAGTTCCCAAGGATCACGCCGGCGCCGAGCTGCTCATACTCGTTGCCATCGACACCGCGATAGTAGTAGGTCAGGCCGTCGAGGTCGAAGTCGGAGACAAGGCGGTCAAGTCCCACTGCCACCCGGCAGGCCCAGTTCATTGATTCATCAGTAATCGGCTTGGCGATGGGGTCGACACCGGGATCGGCGATGTCAAAGATAGACAGCGCCTCGTCTTTCTTGGCAGCGATTTCGGCATCCGTTACCGCGTTCACTCGCTTCTCGAGGTCATCCATCTCCAGCACTTCGATATGGCTTCCGAGCTGGGCCGAGTGCATGGTGAAGTCGGAGTACATATCCAGCATACCGGGGTAAGTATGACCCAGGAAGCCAACGCGGCTGTAGTGCAGACTCCGCTGAACCCCTGCAGCCATTACCCAGTCGGATATTTCCGACCACGCAGCCGGATCTTCATAGAGCATGCCCGACACGACGTTGAACTGGATTTGCGCGCGGGCAAATGCGCAGGAAATTTCAGGCACGCAGCAGGCGCAGCAGTTTGCCAGCCACTCCCCCGTCGTCATGTTCGGGTAATCGAGCTGTGCCACCGGTTGCAGATTCAATATCAGCACCTGGGCCTTCGTGCGCTGTACGGCAGGCAGCACCTGTGCAGAGGTGGCATAGGTGGCAACGTAACACAGGATGAGATCCACGTTCTCACGAGCGAAAAAATCACCGGCCTCACGGGCTTTAGGTCCAGTATCTACCATTCCTGCGGAGACGACATCGGCGCCGAAGCTGGCGACCTGGTTCTCCACGTACTGCTGATAGCCTTCCAGCCGCTCCTTCAGGCCGTCAAACTGTGCCCAGTAGGCTTCCAGTCCAATTCCAAATATCCCAACACGAGGCTTCAGGCGAATCTTGCGCTCTGGCAACGGCTAGCTCCCTCCGGTTCGCAATTTTCAGGTTTTGTCACGGTGGTGATGCCTAATGTCCAGCAGGATATGCGAAATCAGACTGCATTTAAGGCAATTACGGACTTGCAAAGCGAGGGCTGATCCTCTATACCCTGTATCCGCAAGTAACTTATCATCGGCAGGGCCCTGTAACCATGAGCTATTACGAAGACGATATCCTTTGTCCCAAATGCGGGCACTACTCTAAAAACCTCGACACCTGCGAGCACTGCGGGGCCCTGATCTCGCGCATACGAGAGCGTGAGCTGCACCAGGCCGACATGAGGCTGGATGACGAGCAAACGGCTGCCGATCTAAAGCCCATCAACCCGGAGCCGGGCGTATCCTACACCGCTATTATTTCGGTGCTGGTTATTATGGCGATCATAGCTGCTGCGGTCTATTACAAGTCCCATGATGATGATCCTGATCCGGATGAGGAAGTAGCTGCTGCAACCTACGAAACGCCTGCGGCGACCGAACCCGAGATTGCACTGCCGCAGGGTACGCCTATTTATAACTTTACCAAATCCGAAGCGGCTGCTGCTGAGACTCCGGGCACACGGGATGCGGCTCCAACTGAAAAGACTGAAGAAGAGGGTCCCGGAGTCTTCTCCTTAATCGGTGATGCCATAAAAGCGCAAGTCGAGCAGACAGCGGCCTCGGCGCCCGAGGCAGTTGCCGCACCAGCTCCAGCACCCGCCGTCGAGCAACAGGTTGCTTCCGTACCTGCTCCGGCAGCGGCAGCCGTGCCTCAGCAAAAGCGGCCCGCAAATGATGATCTCAGCCCAATAACAATTGGGGAGGGTGAAATCTCGAGCAACTTCGGCATCAAGGCTTCCGAATCGGCCGCGGCAAAAGCGGCTTCGAGCCCGGCCGCAGCGCCAGCCCCTGCGGCTGTTGGTGCAAAAGCGGATTCCACCCCGGCAGCGGCTTCGCCAAATGGTTTTGGAAAGCGATCGGTTGTGGCGGTGGACAGCAATTCCTTTAAGCGCGAAGTGCTCTTTCACAGTTCTGAACCGGTACTGGTGGATTTCTACGCCACGTGGTGCGGGCCGTGCAAGCGCCTCGCACCGCAGCTTGAGGTCTTCGCCGGACTCAATGACGGGCTGAAGGTGGTAAAGCTGGATATCGACCAGAGCAAAGAGCTGGCGATGAAATACAAGATCAACTCCGTGCCAACGCTCGTCCTGTTTAAGAATGGCCAGGAGATCGGCCGCAACTCCGGCGTGCCGTCAATGTCGGAGCTGCAGGCGAGCATCAAACCTCACTTGTGAGGTTTTTCCATTGAATCTATATTAAAAATGATTCTAATTTCTAACATGCAGACTCGCGAGAGCCATCTAAAAAGACTCATTTTTGAACTAGGCCACTCCATGTTCCCACGACCCAAGCAGACGGCGCTGGAAAAGCTAGCCGCTGAACAAGGGCTCAATGGTCCTACGGATCTTAATCAGCTCTACGGTGCTATGGAACAAGATATAGATGATGACTTTCTTGCGGCTATACAAGCGTTCAGGAATAGCCAGTACGCTGGCCAATGACTGAGATTGTTCTGCAGCATTTCCAAACATCAAGAAACCTGCCAGACGCTCGTTGTAGATTCGGCAATGCAGCTATCTCTCCCAACCTGAAAAGACTGCACTCCGCCGGCGTGATTCTCACGATTCCACGGCGCACCAGCGGTCAGAGGTGATTGCCCGGTCCGGATAATGCAGTCCACCCGCGTGACCTTCCCGACAATCAACGCCCCGCAGGGGCCAGGGGTGATAGCCCGGGGTGAGGAGATCATCATCCGCGCCAGCGGGCGGTGATCGACGAGCCCCGGGTCAATGTCCCCCCGCACTCCCAGCCCTGCAGGGGCAGCAATCTTTTCTGGGCTCAGGCCTTCGCCTACTGTAGCACACGTCTTTCCGGCTTCTCATCCTCCGGGTTCGGCAATAGTTCTTCGCCCGGGTTCACAAACCTGTTTGCTTCAAAACGGTACTGCTTGTCGTAAAGCTGGCGGTAGCGGCCGTTCAGCTTCAGAAGTTCCTGGTGCGATCCCCGCTCGACGATCTCGCCATGTTCAAGCACTAGGATCTGGTCCGCACTGATGATCGTCGATAGACGGTGAGCGATAACAAATGTCGTCCGCCCGCGGCGCAACGCGTTCAAGCTCTCCTGTATCTTCAGCTCGCTTTCACTGTCGAGGCTCGATGTCGCTTCGTCGAGAATGAGGATAACCGGATCAGCAAGAATGGCCCGGGCTATGGCGAGGCGCTGGCGCTGGCCACCGGAAAGACGAATACCGCGCTCGCCGACCACCGTGTCATACTTGTCATCCAACTCTTCAACAAAATCATCCACGTGCGCAATGCGAGCCACCTCGCGAACTTCCTCCATGCTGGCGCCTGGCCTGGCAAAACGGATGTTATCGGCAATGGAACCGTCGAAGAGAAAGTTATCCTGCAGCACAACGCCCAGGTGCCTGCGGTAATCCCGCAGGCGTAGCGATCCCAGGTCTCGCCCGTCTACCAGGATCCTGCCTGACCTGGGCCGGTTAAACGCCATCACCAGGCTGACGAGCGTGCTCTTGCCGGAACCGCTCGAACCCACGAGAGCCGTCGTAGTGCCGGCCGGTGCATCGAACGAAATGTTCTTCAACACGGGCACGCCGGGCTCGTACTCGAATTCGACGTTCTGAAATTCGATATCTCCACGCAGATCATCAATGGACCCGCGCTCCGCATCTTCGTCATCCTCTGTGGCCATACGCTTGACTTCACGGATGCGATCAAGTCCGGCGAAAGCTTCGCTGATCTGCGTACCGATGCTGGAGAGCTGGATAACCGGCGACGCCAGCATTCCGGTGAAGAAGATGTACATGACGAAATCACCAAGGGTCATGTCTCCCGCCAGGATCGATCTGCCACCGTAGGTAATCATGACGACAGCAATGGCGCCGGTGACTATTGTGGAAAGCGAGGTGATGGCAGATACGCCGGTTACCGCGCCCGCCACGGATCGAAACAGGCGGTGGGCTCCCCTGGCAAATACCAGTTGTTCACGCCGTTCGGCCGTATAGGCTTTTACTACCCGAATGCCGCTGAGGGTTTCGCTGAGGCGCCCGGTAACTTCCGCATTGATTTTGCCCCGCTCGCGAAACAACGGACGCAACCGGGTGAATGCGAACGCCAGGCAGCCGCCAAAGATGGAGAGAATGAGTAGCGTAATCAGGGTAAGTTTCCAGTTCAGGTAGAACAACACGCTGAGGGCGAGAACAGCGGTAACAATGCTGCCGGAAAGCTGAGCGAGCCCGGTACCAACGAGGTTGCGGATGCCTTCGGCATCAGTCATGATGCGCGAAACCAGGATGCCACTCTGCGTTGCATCGAAGTAGCGGATGGGCAGGCGGGTGATGTGCTCCTGAACGCTCTTGCGCATATCGGTAATCGCGCGCTGCGCCGCAACGCCCAGCACCTGCGCCAGGGCAAACCCGGTAATTGCCTGGACAATAGTGGCAGCGCCAGCCGCAAAGGCCAGGAATATAAGAAGATCTCCGCGACCCTTGCCGACAACCTCGTCGATAAGATACTTTGAAGAAGCCGGCAGCACCAGCCCCGCAAGCCGGCTGACCAGCATGAGAACCAGCCCAATGCCCAGGCGGTGTCGGTGAGCCCAGATGAGCTCGCGGGCTTCGCGCCACACGGTTGACATGGGCGGCATTTTCTTTTTGGATTCAGGCAGGTGGGCGTTTTCCTGCGCACGCTTGCCGCCGAAAGTTGGTCGGAATGACATGTCGCGGTTTACGCGCATGCCGCGCCGCCTTTGTATGCACAGGGTAGATGGGTTAAGTGTGTTAATTGAGAGCAGATTGTTGCACGGTTAGTGGCTGCGAATGATGCGCTATCGGGCGCCGCGACTTGAGTTAGTTTTTCTATCATAGTGCGATGAGAATAAGTAGGCTGATGGCGTTGCGGTATTCCCCTGCGGCTTCTTACAGACCCTCACGGCTACAGTTTTTTTCTTTTGTCGTCTTACCACGACCCGAAGACATCCTCCCACCGAAATCACCCCTATAGACCTACACGCGGTGTTACCGCTTTCCGGCGGCGGGCCTGCATGTCGAGGTAGATGGATAGCGCCAGGTACATTGCGGGATATAGCAGCGAGACCGCGGTAATCCACAGCGGAATCTCATGGTAACGGTAGATCATCCAGGCAAGCAGAACGGTCCATGCTCCTGCGCCAATGAGCATCGGGATTTTCCACGGCGGCGGCGCAAGGTTTGGATAGATGAATCGCACAGGCAGCACCGTTAGAATTGTGAGTATAGCAATAAGGATAGCGCCCGGCCAGGGGCCCGTTGCCGGATACAAGAGTCCGATATAAAAAGCGACAATGTTCCAGTAAGATGGAAACCCGAGAAAAAA
>JAKFFN010000328.1:0-33291 GCA_036675025.1 Candidatus Sumerlaeales bacterium
GGTGTATCGGCGTGGGCCGCCAGGGGCGCTCCGATATGCAACAGGCCTTCTACCAGGGCCTGGATGCAAATGCCCGGATTGTCGCCGTGTGTGATGTCGATTCCAAGCGCATGAAAGAGGCGCAGGAGCTATTAACCAGCCTATACAAAAAAGAAGCCGATAAAGCCGGCACACCACCGGACGTGAAGCAGTATGGCGACTACCGCGAGCTTCTCAAGCACGACGGCCTTGACGCCGTAATAATCGTAACGCCTGACCACTGGCACACGCTGCCGGCCATCGATGCCGCCAAGGCTGGCAAAGATATCTACCTGGAAAAGCCCATGACGTTTACCGTACGCGAAGGCCAGCAGCTCATTAAGGCCGTACGCGACAATAAGCGCATTTACCAGCTGGGTACGCAGCAGCGCTCTGCTGTGTATTTCCGAAAGGCCTGCGAACTTGTGCGCAATGGCCGCATCGGCAATGTGCACACCATCACCGTGACGCTCCCGCCGGACAAAGGCACCGGCAACGCGGAGCAGGTGCCCGTGCCGGAAAACCTTAATTACGAAATGTGGACTGGCCCGCGCGAAATGAAGCCTTACGCTGTGGACCGGGCACATCCCCAGGAAGGCTATGGCCGCCCCGGTTGGCTGCAGAACACCAACTACACCCACGGCATGATCACAGGCTGGGGCGCTCACATGAACGACATCGCCCAGTGGGGCAACGGCACCGATGAATCCGGTCTGGTGGAGATCGAAGCCACTGCCGAATTCCCCAAGCGTGGACTGTTCGATGTGCATACGACTTTCAACGCCGAGGGGCGCTACACCAATGGTGTAAAGCTGATCCAGGAAACCGGCAAAGGCGACGTGAAGTTTGAAGGTGACGAAGGCTGGATTTTTGTTTCCCGGGATAAGCTGGAAGCGTCTAACCCGGAGCTTCTTAAAGGAAAAATACCGGCTGACGGTGTGCATCTGTACGAAAGCAAAAATCACATGATGAACTTCTTCGAGTGCATCCGTAGCCGTAAAGATCCTATTTCAACTGTTGAAATCGGCCACCGCTCAAATTCCGTATGTCTTATCACCCAAATTGCCATGAAGCTGGGGCGGAAGCTCAATTGGGATCCCAAGACCGAACGGTTCAAGGATGACGAAGAGGCCAACGCGCTTTTGGCTTATAAGCACCGTGAGCCGTGGACCATCTCATGATGCGTCGCTGGACTGCCGCGTGTTGTCTTCTGCTGAGCACAGCCTTGTGCTCAGCAGAAGCGACTACGCGCGGAGTTCGTCTTGAAGTTGATAAGGAAAAGTTTCAACTCAAGGCGCTGACGGGCGACCGCGAACTGTTCGTCTACAATTACGCTGACACCTGGGAATTGCCGCATTTTTTCCCGCTAAATACTCCCTCCGGCAAAAACCTGCTGGTTCAAAAGACGGAGCCCTATCCTCACCACCGCAGCTTCTGGGTTTCTGATACAGTAGAACGCGATGGTGTTAAGGGTGATATCTATAACGCTTACTACAGCGGCGTAAAAACGAGCCCAAAGCAGCACAAACCGCCGTTTAACACCCGCTCCCGCCACGAGAGTTTCTCGGATATTTCGCAGAGCAGTGCAGGCAAGACTATATCGTACGAGGAAAAGCTTGTCTGGGAAACCAGCGCTACCGAGACGGCTTATCCATTGTTAAATGAACTGCGTGTTGTTAAGGTGCATGAACTGGAAGACGGCAACTACCTGCTGGACTTCGCATTCACGTTAGTGGCGGACTATGGCGACGTTCGTTTTATCAGTGATGCTGTGCACTACTCGTGGCCATACTTGCGGATCAACAGCCAGTTCAGCGGCGAAGGCGGGGGTACCATAACTTCTGACACTGGCACCACTGGCCAAAAGGCGACCAATCTTCTGTCACACCGCTGGATTGATTACTCGAACACGGTTGATGGCGAAACTGAGGGCGTAGCCATGTTTCAGATAACGGATGGAGAACCACGCAAATGGCTCACCCGCGAGTACGGCACGTTTGGTCCACGTCGGCCTGATTTACAAAGCGGGAAGCCCTTCACATTGTCAGAAGGCGAAAGCCTGAAGCAGCGTGTGGGTATTTACGTCCACCGGGGCGACGTTGAAAGCGGGCAGGTTGCTGAAGTGTATAAGCGATATACGGCTGGGGAGTTCGACAAATGAACCGTCGGCAGTTCCTGAAAACGACCTCTATGGCAGCGCTTGCCGCAGCTGCAATGCACCGGTCAGCTCGTGCAGCGGAAGGTTCGCCTGTAAAGATTGAACGGGTAGAAATCTTCCCCGTGCGCTACCCGATGACTGGTTACTTCAAGTTCTTCAGCGGCGCAAAAGGAGCTGACGGCCGCGCCGCCGTAATCATCAAGATTACCGCCACCGATGGAAAAGTCGGTTGGGGACAGTCCGTTCCCATTCCAAGATGGAGCTATGAAACTCTCGAAACGGCAACCATCGCACTGCGCGATTACCTCGCGCCCGAGCTGATCGGCCGCGACCCCACCGATATCCACGGCGCGCTCCATGCCCTCGATAAGGTCATTGCGCCCAGTTTTACCACCGGCATGCCCATAACCCGTGCAGGTATTGATATAGCTCTTCATGATCTCACCGGGAAAATCCAGGGCAAATCCCTGGCGCAAATGTGGAACAAGCCCGCAGGGGAGAAGCTGCTGCTTAGCTGGACCGTTAACGTCACAAAACTTGAAGATGTCGAGCGCGTGGTTGGCGAGGGCAGCAGTCGTGGCTATAAGCACTTTAACATAAAGGTCTCACCTGACTCTAATTTTGATATCGGACTGGCAAAGGCCGTCCGCCGACTGGCTCCAGATACCTTCCTCTGGGCCGATGCCAACTGCGGTTACGAGCCCGAGGCTGCACTTCAGGTGGCACCTAAACTGGCAGATGCCGGCGTTGATGTTTTTGAGGCTCCCATTCGTCCAAATCGTATCTCCGGCTACCAGGCCCTAAAGAAGCAGGGCGCTCTGCCGATTCTCATGGATGAGGGAGTCGTTTCGCCCATTGAGCTAGAGGAATTTATTAAGCTGGGCATGCTCGACGGAATGGCTATGAAACCCGCGCGATGCGGCGGACTGTTATCCAATAAGCGCCAGATCGAACTCTGCGAAGAAAATAACCTTATGTGGCTCGGCAGCGGACTGACGGATCCGGATATTTCTTTTGCTGCGACGCTCGGCCTATACAGCGCGTACGGGTTGAAAAAGCCCGCGGCCTTGAATGGCCCCCAGTTTCTGACCGCCCAGGTGCTGAAGAACCCCATTAAAGTTGAAGATGGGTTTGCCTTCGTACCGCAAGGCCCCGGGCTTGGCATTGAGGTGGATGAAGAGAAGGTTGTGGACTTGATGAATTCTACCGGCGGCGACAAACTGCTTAAGGGGTAAGTTATGCGCATGCGTATATACATCGCACTTTTGTTCACTTCGATGGCTTCGGTCTCCTTCGCAGGATTCCAGCTTCTAGATGATGCCGCCAAAGGCAGCCTCACCATAGTAGAAAATACGTCCCCCGTACTGAGCCTGCGCTATGGCGATCAGCTTCCAACTGGCGTTGATCCCAAATACGTCCGATCCTGCTACATCCACCCGCTCTGGTCACTGGACGGCCAACTCCTAACAGACGATTTTCCCAAAGATCATCCCCATCATCATGGTGTTTTCTGGGCCTGGCCTGTGGTAAAGGTTCGCGACCAGGAAACCCAGAACTGGCATCCCCACCAGCCGCCGCTGCGTCATCATTTCGTAAGATGGTCAGAAAAGGCTGCTGACGATACCGGCGCTACCGTCACCATGGAAAACCGTTGGGTACTGGATGAAAAAGAAGAAGTGGCCCGGGAAGAGGTCCGCATCCAGGTGCACCCGGCGCAAGATAGTGCCCGGGCAATTGACGTAACAATCACAATAGAAGCCGTAGGCGGTCCTTTGACCCTCCAGGGAACCCACGAAGGCAAGAAAGGCTACGGCGGGTTCTGCTGGCGAGCCTCACCGGAATTCAGCGGGGCAACTATAACCACTGACGCAGGTGTGAGCAAAAAAGACTTTGTAAACCAGATGCAGTGGTGGGTCGATCTGTCTACCACAAACAGCGGTGTAGCCATTTTTCCGGGAACGATGTACCCCGAACTCCCGCCCAACTGGATGGCCCGGAACAGTTACGCCGGCTTTGTTAACATCTCCTGGCCAGGTCTCCAGCCCGTAACGCTGCAAGCAGGCGAAGAGATAACTTTGCGACATCGGCTATATGTGCACGAAGGCAGGGCGGACCGTGAAGCTATCGAGAAGGTATATCGCAGCTACCTGACGGGCGCCGGGTACCCGGCAAAGGGATACTAGTTCTAGCTGCCGGACCGCGGCTGCAAGCACAGTGGCACGGAATGTGTTCCCTTCAGCAAAAAAATAGACGATTGCTGGTACTCCGCATTAAAATGTTCATGGACTATTTCCGGTTTTACTGTAGTGAATTGCTATCACTAGAATATAACACCTTTAACACGAACCGGGAATTCTGGCAGAATGCCTGACATTATTGCAGATAAATACGAAGTTCTGGAGACAATTGGCCGCGGCGGAATGGGCACCGTGTACAAGGCACGGCAGCGCAATCTCGACCGCATTGTAGCCATAAAGATGCTCAGCGAAGAGCTCGCGTCTGACCCGGAATTCCGCGCCCGGTTTCAGCAGGAAGCGACGGTTGTCGCGCGTCTCAACCACCCGAACATCGTGCAGGTTCACGATATTGAGACCCACCAGAACACATTTTGTATCATCATGGAATACGTGGACGGCGAGAACCTTCAAGCCAAGATCGACCGCGACGTTACCCTCTCCGAGAAAGAGGTTGTGGCTATTGGCGCCCAGGTGAGCCGCGCTCTGGCTTACGCGCACAGTAAAGGCATTATCCACCGAGATATCAAGCCGGATAATATACACGTTACGCCTAAAGGCGTAGCCAAGGTCATGGATTTTGGCATTGCGCGGTTCCTCGACAGCAAACTGAAGACCCAGACCGGCATCAGCATGGGCACTCCAAAGTTTATGAGTCCGGAACAGGTAACGGGTAAGAATGTCGACGGCCAGACCGATCTCTATAGCCTGGGTATTTGCCTCTACTACTGTCTTGCCGGCCGTCCGCCCTTTGATGGCGAAAATGCCATCTCTGTGGCCACACGCCATCTTTACGAACAGCCTGAGCCGCCCTCACGGCTTAATCCGTCCATATCACCGGCTGTCGAAGCGGTTGTTCTCAAAGCCCTGGAAAAACAGAAGGCGAGCCGCTACGGAACCGGCGTCGAAATGGCTGAAGCCCTCGAGTCGGTTCTGGGCACTAGAACGCCCGTGCGTGCCGGCGTAGAAGCGGATGAGGTTTATGCCGGCGCAACACGGAAGATGCCGTCTCAGGGCTATAGTTCCGGCCTGCCTACCCCGGCTCCGCTCGAGGTAGAAGACGAATCCGGGTACAATACCCCGGTCCCCAGGACAGAGCCGGCAGCTATAACGCCAAGTCGCTCGATTCCAGAATTGGATCCGGATTTTCGCACGCCCCGCGGAGATCTGACCACTGGAGATCCCACACGCAGCTTCCGGCTCAGCCTGATTTTCTTTGGCGCACTGGTCTTTTTTGCAGTTCTTCTACTGATCCTGCTGGTGATCTGGCTGCAGAATTCCAATAGCGGTGACAATGCACTTACAGAGTTTTCGAACCGTTCGATTACTCCCGTCGAACGGCTTAATACAATTGATGTGGCCGCGGATAAATTAGTAGCCGACGGCCAATTGATGGAAGCACGGCGCCGCTGGCTTGATTTTTTAAGCCGGAACCCGGATGTTGAACCAGCTCGTGTTGCCTCCGAAGTCTCGGCGATTGAAACGCGGCTCCCGTTGGCACAATCAAAAATTCTCGCAGAGCGTCGCCAGCGCATTGGTCGCAACTATTTTAACCAGGACAGATACGCCATGGCATCAGCCTATCTGAATGCCGCGGTCGACCTTTTTCCGCAGATGACAACAGGCACATACGAGCAGCCCATTTTGCAGCGGAGCCTGAGTGTGCCACCCACGCCAGATAATGTACAGGAAGCCCAGGAAAGCTTTTCGCAGGCACAGGCGCAGATGGACGGGCAGGTATGGAATACTGAAACACTGAAGTTGCTGATCTCAGCCGTCACGAATGACTACACCAAACCCCAGTACTGGAAAGCACTGGGTGATTTTTTTTCAAGGACTGACGCTATTGATGATGCGCGGGTAATGTACGGCGAAGCCCTCAAAAAAAATCCAGATCCTGCGCTGAGCCAGTCAATCAGGCAGGCGCTCGATAAAATCCAATAACGAAAGAGCAGTTTTCTACTGATGACCGAAAAGATCCTGGTGGGCGTAATTATGGGCTCGCGATCAGATTGGGATACCATGCAGCACGTCTGCATTACGCTTGATAACCTTGGCGTCCCATATGAAGCCAAAGTTGTCTCGGCACATCGTACGCCGGATCTCCTGTTTGATTACGCTGGCAGCGCCGCGTCGCGCGGTCTTAAGGTTATAATCGCCGGGGCCGGTGGAGCCGCTCATTTACCCGGAATGGCTGCCAGTAAAACCTGGCTTCCCGTTATCGGTGTTCCGGTCGAGTCGCGAGTTCTGCGCGGTGTAGACAGTCTGCTATCCATAGTCCAGATGCCCGCTGGTGTACCGGTGGCAACTGTCGCCATTGGCAAAGCCGGGGCCATAAATTCGGCCATCCTGGCTGCTTCAATACTTGCTGGCGAAAACCAGCAGATTCGCAGTGCCCTTGAAGCATTCCGTCGCAAGCAGACGGAAGACGTTCTTGCCCACCCCGATCCCGCGGAGCCTCTTAGCTGATGCGCATTGGAGTTTTGGGCGGCGGGCAATTAGGACGCATGCTTGGGCTGGCTGGGATTCCGCTAGGCCTGGAGTTTCGTTTTTTTGATGCATCCGCAGAAGCCCCAGCACTGGCTGCCGGCGAGCTGGTATGCGGCAGTTATGAGGATGCAGCGGCGCTGCAGCGTTTCGCGGCGGATGTTGATGTCATTACCTATGAATTCGAAAATGTACCGGTGCAGGCTCTTGATCTTCTTGCTACTGCCGCACCCATTCGCCCCGGGCGGCGGGCCCTGGAAGTATCACAGGATCGCGTAAACGAGAAAAGTTTTTTTGCTGAGGCAGGTGTCGCTACAGGGGAGTGGCGTAAAGCTGACACACTGGAAGAACTGAAATCTGCCGCAGCCGAACTGGGCGACTGTATTGTAAAAACCCGCCGCATGGGATATGATGGCAAGGGGCAGATGCGGATTAAAACCCCCGCTGACTGCGAAACAGCTTGGAATCTCACGTCGAATGGTGGCCTCATCGTTGAGAAAGTTGTTCCGTTTGATCGTGAGCTCAGCCAGGTAGCCGTACGTGGAGTGGATGGAGACATCCGTTTCTGGCCACTCGTGGAAAACGTTCATAAAGACGGCATACTGCATACTACCACTGCGCCCGCCCAAGGCGTGGCCCCTTCCATGAAACGCCAGGCTGAGAACATGATCCGTTCCGTGATGGAGATGTTGGAATATGTTGGGGTACTTACCATTGAATTCTTCGACGTCGACGGCAGCCTGTTGGCCAATGAAATGGCACCGCGAGTTCACAACAGCGGCCACTGGACCATTGAAGGTTCTGTCACCAGTCAGTTTGAGAACCACGTCCGCGCCATAGCCGGTTTACCTTTGGGACATGCCGAAGCACGATTTGCCTCGGTTATGATTAACTGTATTGGCGCCATGCCACCTGCACCCGCTGTGCTACAGCATGATGGGGTGCACCTGCATGATTATGGCAAGGCCGCCCGGGAGGGACGCAAAGTGGGCCACATCACTATCTGCGATGAGCCACCGACAGGGGAGTCTCTAAAAGATAAAGTGGAACACCTGGAAAGACTCGTAGAAGAGGCTCGGCTGATTGCAGCAAAAGGCTAAGCCCACCGCCCACGATCGTTACCGTTTACCGCTGTCACGGCGCCTTAGTGGTCGCTGGCGGGTGCTTCCGGATTTCATTATTCTCGGTGCTCAAAAAGCGGGAACTACCACGATTTACGACAACCTGGTGAAGCACCCCGACGTAAGGCCCTGTGACATCAAAGAGGTCCATTTTTTTGACCGCAACTGGGATAAGGGAGCGAATTGGTACAGGGCGCATTTTCCTTTTACCGGAGAAATATCCGCGCAGCCGACCCAGCGTAACTGGATCACCGGAGAGGGATCGCCATACTACCTTTTTCATCCTCTGGTTCCTGCCCGGGTGCATCAGCTTTGCCCTGAATCACGATTAATCGTGGTGCTCCGCGATCCCGTAGAGCGCGCCTACAGCCACTATCAGCACGAAAAGCGGAAAGACCGGGAACCGTTAAGCTTTGAAGATGCCCTGGCCGCCGAAGAAGGGCGCCTGGCCGGGGAGGTCGCAAAGATTTTCGCCGATCCAGACTACGGCAGTTTTGCCCATCAGCATTTTTCATATAAGGCGCGCGGTTACTATGCGGATCAACTTGAGGCTTGGCACAAACTCTTCCCGCGCGACCAGATCCTGATCCTGGAAAGCCGTGAACTCAATCGCGACTTCCCCGGCACGTTTAGTCGCCTCTATGATTTTCTTGGCCTTCAGCAGATAGAGTTGCCCCAGCCGAAGCGCAGCAACGTTGGCAGCTACGAAAAAATGGGCGACGCTACTCGCGCCGCCCTGGTAGAACATTTCCGCCCTCACAATGAACGACTGTTCACCTTGCTCGGACGCAGATTCGACTGGTAAGTATTTCAGTTAAGGTACGGGCGGCATGGTTCCAGTTTGGGTGCTCTGCCCACCCGCCAGTATCTGCTCAGCATTCACCACACCTTCCGGCCCGGCCTGGATGCTGTAAATCACCCGGTCAGAGTTAAACCCGCATGTCAGCGGGAAACCGAAGACCGGATCTACGCCAGCCAGGTAGGCGTTACGAAGCTGCTTCACCGTTGTAAACGTGCCGCCGATGTAGACAGGCGAATCGGTGCTGGTAGCATCGACGCTATGCACGGCTGAATCCGTACGCGGATTCCAGCTGGTCAGGCTCACAGATGATGCGGAATCGCCCACCGTTACCGCTGCAACATTCTGACGAGCCGCGCCCATCACACTGTTAAACGAACCGCCGAAGTAAAGCCTGTTACCTAGTCGCAGCAGGCTATACACATACAGATCAACATCGATATCGAAATCCGGCCGAAGCGTAAGACCGCCGGTGGAACTGGCATCAAACTGTGCCAGTCCGCGAATTGGTTGTTCGGCGATTTGAGAGAACACACCGGCGACGTACACATGAGTTCCGTCATAAAGGATATCCCGTACTGACGCGTTCGGATTTGGGCCCACCGGTATGCCGGCGGTGCTGGTAGATGTTGCATCAGCCGTGGCCAGCCGAATTGCTGGAATCCCCGGGTCTGCGAAATTAAACACCTGGGAGCCGATCCTGGTGAAATCGCCACCAAACATCACGTTGCCATTTACTACCTCAATCGCGCGCACTGCCGCATTGGCGCCGGGGGCGAAACCCAGAACGTCAGTTGTTGCACGGTCAAGTGCCCCGATGCGAGCGCGCGGCTCATTATTGATCCGGGTGAAATTGCCACCAAGAAGGATACGAGCGCCGTCTGCTTCCAGGGCATACACTGCACCGTTTACCGAGGGCGACCACCCTGTAAGTGTTGCAGTGGTGCCATTGATGGTGAAGGCGGCAATATTGTTCCGTGCGTTCCAGTTAGCGCCGTCCCATACTAGCGAGAACTCGCCGCCAACATAGGCCGTGGAGCCGACAGTCACGATTGAGTGTATGGTTCCATTAGTCGTGAACACGGTCGGATCTATTGGATCTTCTGCCAATATTACGAAGTTCCGCGTGGTCTGTGTGGACCCGAAGTCATTAAAGGCTTGTACGGTCCACGTATGGGTACCTGGAGCCAGGCCCAGCGTCTGCGTTGTCAACAGTTCTGTTCCAGTTGTGGTACCGACAATAGTCGTATCCACGAGGACAGTATACGTTGTCGCGCCATCAACCGCTTCCCAGCTGAAACCGCGCGGCTCAGCACAAGCCCTGTAGCCGTCTCCCGGAAAAATCAGAACCGGCGCATTCAGAACATTAAAGAATACCTCGGTGCCAGACGTGCAGGAGCCTTCGATATCGATCAGGTAAGAGTGCTGTCCCGGAGACAGGGGCCCCGGGATCGGGAACAGGGTTCCAGTAGTCGTTCCCTGGAATGTGCCGTCAAAGTAGATGATGTAGTTGAGATTCGCTGCCGGCTGTACCCATCCAATGAAATCGGCTGTGGTAACCGTCGTCTCGCCATCCGCGGGGAAGCTATCAATAACCTGCGGCGCGTCGTTACAGATCACATAGCATCCACCGCTAAAGGGCACATTGCTCACCAGGTTGCCGGTAAGATCCGTAATCGTAGTTGGTGCGTTGGCCTGCAGACAGAGCGAACCCGCTCCGCTTACGCCCGTCACAGTTACCGTAGTCTGGTTTCCGCTTGTGACTATCCCGGAGATTGTCCCGGTAACGCCGTTTAGGATGAGCGTAAGATCGCTGAGGGCCGGGTTCGTCACAGGCTCATTGTAGATAATAAAGAAGTTTACTGTAGTGGACGAAGTTGGGCTGGCATCCGCTGCAACGATGGCTACGATCTCAGGAGCGACAAGGTCCACATCATAGAACTCGCACGAAGCGCCGGTAGACGTCGTTGTGTTTCCGAACCCGTCTACTATTCCTGTCGGGTCCGTCAAATCCACGCCCAGCGTACCCTGACCCGTGATTGTATCAACCGTCACTATCCAGGTTTCCGGGGTTAATCCAGGGTCAACCGCAGAGATGTTTCCCGTTGTTCCGGCGCCGGAAATCGTGAAGTTGGAAATCTGCACGCCCGTAGTAGGCTCGTCAAATTCGACCAGGAAGCGCACCGTCGTTGCGCTCGTAGGGTTGGCATCCAGACGCGTGATACAGACAAGCTGCGGACCAGTCTGGTCAATATCATACTGCTCGCCGCCGATGAAATCGGAAAACAGAGGGTTTCCCGCCGCGTCGATAATACTAGAAGTATCTGTCAGGTCCAGTCCGATAGTGCCCGAGCCGCTGATTCCCGAGACTGTAACCACCCACGTCAGGTTATCCGCAGTAGATACCGAATCGGGCGTACCGCTCAGCGTACCACTGGGGGCAAAGTTGATGGTCCCTACGTTATAAACCGGCTCATCAAACAGGACTGCAAACGAAACCCTAGTCGCAGAGGTTGGCGTTGCATCAATCCTGGTTATGGAAACGACCCGCGGCTGAGTGTTATCTACCTGGTAAACGTCGCCCACTGCCGTATCTGCCAAAGCGCCGGAACCCCCGGTAATCCCCGCCGGATTTGACAGGTCTACACCGAGCGTGCCCGTACCGGTAACCCCGTCAACTGTAACGGTCCAGGTCTGGTTGCCCGCGACCGGGGCCACAGCTCCAATGGTTCCCGCGGTGCCAGCGGCGTTTAGAGTAAAGTTAGACTGGGTTACCCCCGCAACCGGCTCGCTGAAAACAACGTTCCATTGCAGACTTGGGTCATTCGTAGGGCTTGGGCCGGTAATATTAATACCGAGTATAGTTGGTTGGGCCAGGCCGCTGGAAACGGTAAATAGCAGACTTAGCACGAAAAGCAGGTGTTTTATCGGGCGAAAATTCATTCCTGACCTCAACCGTTTCTATATGTATCGGTCAACCAGAAACCCCATTTTGCACGGCAAACAATGCCCCGGTGCTGCCGGGGGCGGTCAACTACACTTATTTTATAACAGACGGCGTAAACTGTCCCCTTGTTTCCGCGCTAAGGCATTATATAAAAGGGGAGTTATTAAGCCCCGGTTATATTAAATCCGCCATCCACGTAAATCACCTGGCCGGTTATCCCCGAGCTGCCGTCGCTAGCCAGGAACACGGCCGTCTGCCCAAGTTCCGGAGGTGTGCAGCTGCGGCCGAGGGGCGCCCGCTCTTCGTAGGTCCTGATCATTTTCGAGAAATCCGAAATACCACGGGCGGCAAGGGTCTGCACAGGCCCGGCGCTGATGGCGTTCACACGGATCTTCTGCTTACCGAGGTCACTCGCCAGGTACCGAACCGAAGCCTCTAGGGCAGCTTTTGCCACACCCATCACGTTATAGTTCTCATATACGGCCACTGAACCGCGGAAGGTCATTGTCATAATGCTTCCGCCGTCTTTCATCAGTGGCAGCACCTCGCGCGTAACTGCTATCAGCGAGTAGGCGCTTACGTCGTGAGCGATCCGGAATGCCTCGCGGCTTGTCTGCACAAACGGTTCGGCCAGCGATTCTTTCGGTGCAAACGCTATGCTGTGCAGCAGGATGTCTACTTTATCTGTGTTAGCCTTAACAAAATCAAAGAACGACGTGATCTCATGATCGTTAGTGACATCACATGGAGCAAGCAAAACATCGCTGCCAAATGCCTCCACAAGTTCTGCAACGTTGTCCTTAAGGCGTTCGCCCTGGTAGCTGAAAATGAGTTTGGCACCAGCATCGTACCAGGCCTGGGCAATAGCCCACGCGATACTGCGTTTGTTTGCTACGCCGAGGATGACGGCGGTTTTTCCTGAGAGTGGTTTATCCGACATATGCCATGGCAATCAACTTGCCGACGGCCTCTGTCGAGCAAAAAAGTGGCCAATTTGTGATTTTAAGTTGTCGAAGCCCGATTGTACAGGGTTTGGGTGGGTATTCCCATGACGGAATTATGGCTGAACGTTACGACATAGTGGTGATTGGCGCAGGCCACGCCGGCTGCGAGGCGGCCTACGCGGCGGCCCGGATGGGCGCGCGTACCCTTCTGCTCACCATGAACCTCGACCACATTGCGCTGATGAGCTGTAATCCGGCCATGGGCGGCCTGGCGAAAGGTCACCTTGTGCGCGAGATTGACGCCCTTGGCGGCGTGATGGGCATCGCCACTGACCAGAACGGCATCCAGTTCCGCATGCTAAACACCAGCAAGGGGCCTGCTGTGCGAGCACCTCGCGCCCAGTGTGACAAGCGCCTGTATAGCCAGTGGATGAAGCAGTTCATGGAGAACGTGCCGAACCTCGACATGCTCCAGGGTACTGTTGAGAAGCTGATCTATAAATCTAACGGCTCCCGCCCTCAGATCACTGGTATTGAAATGGAATATGGAACGCGCATCGATTGCGGCGCCCTTATCATTACCACGGGCACGTTCCTCGATGGACTTGTTCACGTTGGCGACAAAACCTACTCGGCCGGGCGGGCAGGGGAGCGGAGCGCTGATGAGCTTTCCAGGAGTTTCCTGGACCTGGGCCTGCAGACAGGTCGACTGAAGACTGGCACACCACCGCGCTTGGATCGTCGCACCATTGATTGGACTGCCGTAGAAGAGCAGCCGGGGGATAACCCGCCGCAGCCTTTCAGTTACACCACCCGGCAGATCCCGCTGCAGCAGGTGCCTTGTCACATTACCTATACGAATGAGCGCACCCACGAGGTTATCCGGGCAAACCTCGACCGCAGCGCCATGTATGGCGGCCACATCAACAGCGTCGGTCCACGTTATTGCCCCAGTATTGAAGACAAGTGCGTTCGATTTGCGGATAAGGATCGCCACCAGATCTTCCTGGAGCCGGAAGGCCTTACGACCAACGAGATTTACGTTAACGGCGTAAGCACGTCGCTGCCGGAAGACGTCCAGCGCGATTTCATCCACACCATCCGCGGCCTTGAGCAGGCGAGGATCGTTCGCGTCGGCTATGCCATCGAATACACCTACGTACCGCCCAACCAGATTGCTTCGACCCTGGCAGTGAAGGATGTAGACGGCCTCTATCTTGCCGGGCAGATCAATGGCACTACGGGTTATGAAGAAGCTGGCGCCCAGGGTCTTATGGCCGGTGTTAACGCCGTGCTGAAGCTGCGCAACCAGGAACCTTTCAGCCTGGGTAAGGAAGAGGCGTACATCGGCGTTCTGCTTGATGATCTGGTGACGAAAGAACACCGTGAACCTTACCGGATGTTTACCAGCCGGGCAGAATTCCGCCTGTTGCTTCGGCAGGACAACGCTGACCTCCGCCTGACGGAGTATGCGCGCGCGCTGGGGCTGATCAGCGATGAATGCTACCGGGAGTTTGAGCGGTACCAGTCTGCCATCAATGGTGAGATCGACCGGCTAAAGAGCACCAATATCAAGCGGGCGGATGTTTCTGCAGAACTCGCGGCTAAGCATGGCCTTGATCAGCTGGCTTCAGGGATTCGCCTGGGCCAGTTGCTGGCCAGGCCGGAGTTTGACTACAGCACCATCGCCAAGCTAGGGTTCGGGACCAACTGGTCCGCGCTACTTGATGACCAACACCAGATTGATCGGGCCATTGAACAGGTGGAACTGGCTATTAAGTACGAAGGCTACATAGCCCGCCAGCAGGACCAGGTGACGCGTCATGCAAAGCTGGAGCATATGCATCTGCCCGTAGACCTGAACTATGATCTGGTCCACGGCCTTCGCAATGAGGCGCGTCAAAAACTGATTGCCATGCGCCCGGAGACTATCGGCCAGGCCAGCCGCATTGCGGGTGTGAATCCGTCAGATATATCTGTGCTCCTCATTCACATGAAGGTACGGAAGGCGGCATAAATTTCAGTCTGGCGATTCTGTCGAGCAATTTACTTATGAGCAAACTTACAATACCAGAACAACCTCAGCAACTGCCAGCCTTTCAATGGTGGGGCACTATCGATTATGTGGCAGCCCTCGACCGCATGACCGTAGCTCACGCTTCCCGCGTGGCCGGCGAAATTTCCGACAGCTTTTTTTACCTCGAGCATCCGCCGGTGATTACCTATGGCCGCGCTACCCCCGCTACAGACATCAAGCCTACGGCCGGGGGCATTCCCGCGCGTGAAGTGCCCCGCGGCGGACTGGCCACGTACCATGCGCCGGGGCAGATGGTTGGCTATATCGTCATGGATCTTTCGAACCGGGCCAATGATGCACGGCCCGATATCCACGCCTATCTGCGCGCGATCGAGCTTGGGCTGATTGCGTTCCTAAACGATGCGTTTGACCTCAACGCCGGCCTTCGGGAAGGTTTTACCGGTGTCTGGACCATCCCCACAGCCGATGCGCCTGCAGGGCGCAAACTTGCCAGCATCGGAGTCAACGCCCGCAAATGGGTAACCTCTCACGGGTTCGCCCTCAACATCCATCCCGACATGTCAGGTTTCGACCGTATCGTACCGTGCGGTATTACCGATGCGCCCATGACGTCCGTCGAAAAAGAACTGCAACTGGCAGGTCGCACGCTAGAAATAAAGCCCATGGAGAACTGGGCGGGCCAGGCTCACAAACACCTTGTTAACGCACTCCAGAACGAAGGCTGGCTGGCTTTAGCTTAACCTGCCAGTCGGCAATCGCATGGCTTAAAGGCGCCGTTAACTTGGCATTGTATGCGATAGATTCTTGCAATTACGCATTCCCGTCACAATTAAAGAGATAAATAGCTCACGGGGAGAACGAATCATGGGTCTGATGTCCGCTGTACGCATTGTCGTTGCTGTGGTACTTTCGGGAGTCGTGGTTTTTGAGGCGCCTGCTCAAAGCATTGTCGTTACTGATGAGAATCAAGTGCGCCACACTAACGGCGCCGCACCGGGGTTTCTCCCTGTGTCTACGTTTCCAGATACCCAGGTTAGTATAACCCAATCCATCACGTATCGCATATACAACGATTCCCCGCTTCCTCTTACGATTTCCAATATCCAGACGCTCGGGCCTTTTCAGGTAACCACAGCCTATGAAACACCTGCCGACTTGAACATTGAGCCATTCGGTACGACCTTCGCCACACTCCGGGCACGACCCGATGTTGCTGGCTCGTATAACATCCAGGTCACTATTACGAGTAACTCCACCTTCGACTCAACCTTCGTCCTCAATCTTGAGATAAACGCGACGACTGAGGCGGTGCTAAGGCCGGACCTTGACATGAAGTTTTTCACAAACATAGCGGCCAAGTATAAGCCAAGACAGAGCATAATTGATCTCAAAATCAAAGGCGTTGCCAGCAACCTCGGCGAAGTCGCAACTACCGGTGATTCTTTCCTGGTCTATCGGACTCACAAACGCTATTTCGATGATTCGGCAACGCTTTTAGGTATGGTCCCGATCAAGAAGCTGCCCCTCGCTAAGCCCGGTAAGCCTGCAAAAGCAAAGAAGGTAAAGTTTAAGGGCCAGACCGAAATCAGCGAAAGCACCATCTACCTGGTCTTGTTACCAGGCACAATGGATGACAGCGACTGGAGCAATAACGTCGCGAGTATGTTCTACAGGGTTGCGGTGCCCTAGGCACGCAGAAGCCGGATGCGAGGTTGAAAGGTAAAAGTAGCGCTGGCGTTTGCCGACGAAGCCTCTCAATCAAGCACAACTCAGCGGCAAACGCGGGTTAAGCATTTTCCCGCCTGAGATCAAACCCCGGTAGTAAAAGCTGGTGCGCCCGGCTGGATTCGAACCAGCGACCTACGGATTAGAAGTCCGTTGCTCTATCCAACTGAGCTACGGGCGCATACAGGTGATTCATTACTGGAATAAGCCGGTGTCAATTCAGGAGTTTTGGAACTGCTGCGCCTAAAGCAGTTCGCGCAGCCCGGCAATGCAGGTGAGCGCTCCGCCTATGGCAGAAATGATTAGGGTTGCGGTTTGAACATGTTTCGAGTTTACTCGGGGTGCTATGACCGAACCAACTCCCAGTCCCACCACTATCGCCCCGATGATCAAAAACCACGCCCTGGCAGGTATATTAAGCGCGGGTGCCGTGGATATGGACAGGATGCTGATAACGATTCCGATCATCTGGAACGTGGCAACGAACTCATCTCCGCGCCAGTCGGTGCGGGCAGCATACATGGCCAGGGGAGGTCCGCTAAGCCCCGCAGTGGCGCCCATGGCTCCAGCGGCAACACCGGTTGCAATGCGCCCCACAACCGTGTCCGAAGCCGGAGAAGCCCGCTGGCGGCGGAGCAGTATGGAACTTACCGCTATTACGACAATGACGCCTATCGTAATCTGAAGCCAGGCCGTGCTGGCGTTTCGCAATAAGACGGAAAGCGGCGGAATAACAAGGGCCGCACCGGCGCCAATCATGGCCCCCTTACGCCAATTGAGATGACGAAAAGTGAGTGCCAGAACGGTGACATTCAACCCGATCCCAACGGTGTTTGCGAGTGTGACAGCAGTAAGCGGACCAAAAACATGCACGAGAGCCGGTGCGCAAACGAGGGCGAAGCCCATGCCGGTAATTCGCTGGGTACTGGCGCCAAGAATCACGAAGATGATGGCGAGAATGGTGGACCAGGAATCGTTCATTGTGGGAAATCGAGTGAAAGCGCGCGAGCGCATTTGGACAGACAAGAATGTCTATCCTACTTTATACTTTCTTCGCGACATGCTCCCACGCGTGATAGCTGCTTCGTACCAGGGGGCCGCTCTCGACGTGATCGAAACCCATAGCCAGGGCGTCTTTCTTCCACATGGCGAACTCTTCAGGCTTGATGTACCGCTCGACGGGCAACTGGTCGCCGCTGGGCCGCAGGTACTGCCCCAGTGTTAATACATTAACACCAGCCTCCCGCAGGTCAAACAGCACGTCCAATACTTCGTCTTCCGTCTCGCCAAGGCCCAGCATTAAGCCAGTCTTCACCGGCACATCAGGCCGCATCTGTTTCGCCCGGGCCAATAGCATCACACTGCGCCAGTAACGGGCGCCCCGACGAACCCGGGAGTATAGCCTCGGCACGGTCTCGATATTATGATTCAGCACCGCGATTTCCGAATCCATAACAGTACGAAGAGGAGCTGCATGACCGCGAAAATCCGGAATCAGGACTTCAATCTGCGATTCTTTACGAAGTTTCTTAATGGCGTTCACGCACGACGCAAAATGACCTGAGCCCTGGTCGGGCAGATCATCCCTGGCGACGCTGGTGATAACTATGTGATCCAGTCCCAGTTCCAGAGCCGCCTTTGCCAGGCGAGCCGGTTCGGTCACATCAGGCGGAAGCGCTTTGGGGTTTGCCTGCGTAACCGCGCAAAAAGTGCAGCGGCGGGTGCAGGTATCACCCAGAATCATAAACGTAGCAGTAGAGTGCGAGTAGCAGTCGCCGATATTGGGACATTTCGCTTCTTCGCAGACAGTAACAAGGCCATGTTTACGGAGCACCGAATTGGTATCAGTAAAGGAGTCCGTCCATGTCATCCGGGCCTTAATCCACTCAGGATGACGGCGCTCTATAGCCGGCGCATCGGCAGCGCCGCTGGCGCTCTTGGGAATGTCGACAGTCTTACTCACGTTAATGTATTGGCTTTAAATCGAATGACCGTAAACATTCGAGATTGGTTCGGCAAAATCAGGCGAATTCCGCTGGCCAGATCGGCTCATTACCTGCCGCGGCACTGTCTTTCCAGGCCTGCTGAGCAATCTGCCATATTATCTCGCTCTGATCCAGCCGGTTAATCAGTTCCTTATCATCAGGGCCGACAATTCCGTAAGGCGGCGGCCCCAGTTCCGGCGTGAAAATCAGCGATGACCCTGCCGGTTTGCGCCGGCGCCAGCGGCGCATGGCTTCTGTCCAGAACCGCCGATAGCTGTCGACCAGCTCCGCGGGAGAATGCTCCACGTCCACCTGGATCTGCTGCCCGTTGGAAATGCGTCCATGTAGCATTTCCGTGCGATCTAATATCATATCAAGCATCGGTGCAAGCAGTGCCGTTGGCCCCGGTTGCTCCTCGCACACAACGTAATGCGATACATCCAACGTAAATCGCATACCCGGCACAGCTTCAGCCAGCTTCGCCGCACGGTAGAGATCCTGGGTAATGCAGCCGCGGTGGGTCTCGCAGTACAGTGGAATTCCTGCATCTTCTGCACGCGACAACAATCCGGTAATCACTTCAACCGCTGCCTCATGGTCAATATGCGGCGCCTTCACATGGCAGTTGATCGCAATCGCCCGGCAGCTTTTTGCCAGCTCCAAAGCCGGCGCGATGTCTTCCGCAACCTTAGGGTAAGCCTGGATAATCAGGCGCAGACCAAGTTGCTTGATCCTGTCGATCAGCTCCGGTGTCAGAATGAAATCGCTCACCTCAATGGTGCTGGCGCCACCTTTGGAAAGCACCTCAAGCCCGCTCTCTGGCGGATCATAGAACCTGTTCAATACCCAGGGCGTAGAGCCCTTCAGGAGTAAATGTGTCGGCAATTAAAATCTGCTCCGGAATTCGATAGTTGAGGATGGCGCAGTAGCTTCTTGAACAAAGCGGCGCACACTTGAGCCAAGCCACGACGAGACGTCGCGCTTACCGGGATTACGATCTACGGTTGGCGGATCAACTCCAAGGCCGCTTTCTTGCCCGGCAAAATCAATGGCATCCTGCAGCGTACCTATGCTGTCGACAAGGCCCACCTGCAGAGCCTGTTCGCCGGTATAAATGCGTCCGTCGGCCAGCCGCCGCAGTGCCGTCTCCGTTTCCACCGGCACCCCGATGGCCGATGCCACAGTGCCCGTGGTGAATGTCGACCACTCGATACCTCCACCGTCAGCCTTCGTCTGCGCTGCATTAAGCACCGCGTCAAGGCGTCCATCGGCCACTGCCGCAGCAATCGGCTTATGCCGCGCCTGCAGCACAACCTGGCAAAACTGCCGGTACATGTCGTTGACCACGCCCTGGATCAGCGCCCGCTCCGTAGTCGTCTGCTGATCAAAAGGGCTGCCCGTATCCTTGTGTTCGCCCGTCGCGATAGAATCTTCCTCCAGGCCCAGCTTATCCAGCGTGCCGCTGGCGTTAAACATCGGGCTGATAACGCCAATGCTGCCAGTTACCGTTCCCGACGTCGCATAAATATGATCCGCCGCTGCGGCGATGTAGTATCCGCCCGAAGCCGCAACCGCACCCATGCTCACCACCACAAGCTTCCCGTCTTCGGTACGCGCCTTCAGCGCTTCGCGATAGATTTCTTCACTCGCCGCCACGCCGCCGCCCGGTGTCTCAAGCCGTAGAACCAGCGCTTTAATCATGCTGTTTTCGCGCATTTTCCTGATCAACTTGACGGTGTCTTCAGATTCCATAATAGCGTCTTCAATGCGGATAACGCCAACAGAATCTTCAATGACCGGGATATAATCAGTATCCGTGCTACCGAGTAAAGCCGCAAACACCAGCGTGACCAGGGTCAGCAAAAGCGTAATGGCGAGAGCCTTACCGCAGCCGCCCCGGGCAGGCGCGGGCTGTATCGGCCTTACAGGCTGCTGAGGTGCAGGCGTCGGATGCTGTGGTGGCGGCCATGAACTCAATGCAGTGGAACCTCAACGTCTGTGCGCGGAAGAATCGATTCAGTCGATTCGTGCGCCGTTTCGAGATCAGAAATCGGGATCGTCAGTATTTCACCCGCTGTCTTGATAACAAGAGCCTCATCAGCCGTAACCTCACCAAGAGCGGTAGCGCTAAGTCCATGCTTCTTGCACAGGTCAACCAGTCGCGCTTCATTGCCGGCCGTCACAGAAACGATTACTCGCGGTGCCGTTTCCGCAAAAAGTTCCACGATAACATTGCTGTTCAGCCTGGAAATATCAACCGCCGCACCAATGCCTTTCCCTTTAAGGATGGATTCGCTCAGCGTAACTGCCAGGCCGCCCACAGAGCAATCGTGCGCCGACTGCAGCAGCCCCGCCGCCGCCGCTTCAACCAGCAAAGCCACCGTAGCTTTCTCTTTGTCGAGATCGCACGTCGGGCACGGTGCATATTCCTTGCCCGTTTTCCAGCGCAGCAGTTCGGAAGCACCAAGATGCTCCGCTGCTTCGCCCAACAGGTAAACCTTATCGCTCGCTTGCTTAAATCCGGCGCTCACCGGTTTGGTCGGCCCTGCAATCTTACCAACCATGCCGACAATCGGAGTAGGCCAGATTGCACCGGTCGGGTTTTCGTTATAAAGACTTACGTTGCCGCCCGTTACCGGCGTGTTCAGCGCCTTGCAGGCATCGCCAATGCCGCGGATCGATTCAGACAGTTGGAAGAAAACTTCCGGTTTCAGCGGACTTCCGAAGTTCAGGCAGTTCGTAATGGCAAGAGGCAGTGCACCCGTGCACGCCACGTTACGCGCGCTTTCCGCCACGGCCAGTTTTCCGCCTTCATAGGGATCAACGTAGCAGTAGAGACCATTGCCATCCGTCGCCGCCGAGAGATGATGTTTCGTATTATGCACCTTAAGCACCGGCGCATTGTCACCCGGAGGCATAACCGTCTGCGTCTGCACCATATAGTCATACTGCTGGTAAATCCAACGCTTTGAGCAGATATTTGGCGAACCAAGGAACTGCAGCAGCAGGTCAGACACGCTTTCCAGCTGGGTTACATCATATTCGCGTGCATCGGGCAGAGAAGCCATGTAGTCCGGCTTCTTTGAAGGCCGCTCATAAACAGGCGAATTATCCGAAACTTTATCGGCGGGCAATGACGCTTGCAGCTCGCCGCCGTGGTAAACTTTCATCTGGCCGCTGTCCGTTAGCTTGCCAAGCACACAAGCTTCCAGGTCCCATTTCTTCAGGATCGCGCTCACCTGCTCCAGCTTTTCCGGTTCCACAATTGCGAGCATGCGCTCCTGGCTTTCGCTCAGCATCATCTCGTAAGCATTCAGGTTTTCAGCGCGTTGTGGCACCTTATCCAGCTCAATCTCGATACCCATGCCACCGCGCCCGGCCATTTCAGCGCAAGAACATGTCAGACCAGCGGCGCCCATATCCTGGATGGCCACGCACGCCCCCGCATCAATTAACTCAAGAGTTGCTTCGAGGATCTTTTTCTCGGTAAACGGATCGCCAACCTGCACAGCGCTTCGTTTCTCTTCGCTTTCCTCCGTCAATTCCGTACTGGCAAAGGTGGCGCCATGAATGCCGTCGCGGCCCGTCGAATTACCGTAATAAACAACATGGTTACCTACGCCCGAAGCCACTGCGCGGGTAATCTTGTCCTTTTCGATAATGCCGATAGCCATAACGTTGACCAGCGGATTGCCATTGTAAGCAGGGGAGAAGTAAGTCTCGCCGCCGATAGTCGGCACGCCTACAGCGTTACCATAATCAGCAATGCCTTCTACTACGCCCGTAAAGATGTGGCGAGTGCGTTTATCAGTGGGGTCGCCGAAGCGCAGGGGATCAAGCAGAGCAATCGGCCTGGCGCCCATGGTAAAAATGTCGCGCAAAATTCCGCCCACACCTGTTGCCGCGCCCTGGTATGGCTCCAGCGCCGAAGGATGATTATGCGATTCCATCTTAAAGCAGATGGCATATTTCTCATCGAAATCTACAATGCCCGCGTTTTCGCCGGGTCCTTGCAGCACCTGCGGTGCTTCAGTAGGGAACGTCCGAAGCAGCGGCTTTGAGTTCTTATAGGAGCAGTGCTCGCTCCACATTACTGAGAAAATGCCCAGTTCCGTGATATTGGGTTCACGACCCAGGATTTCCAGGATAGTCTGGTACTCTTCCCGCGTAATCCCGTGTTCTGCGATAATCTCCGGCGTTATCTCAACTTGAAGCAATGTCTTCTCCGTATTCCTCAACGGCCTCGAATTTCGTCATGCCACTTTCGAGTTCCGTTACTCTATCCAAAATAATCGTCCGCTCAGCGGACACCTCAATTCGTAATTCGTAATTAGTAATTAATATCTACAGTGCATCCGGCCCGCGTTCGCCGGTGCGAATACGCACCACTTCTTCCAGGGGGATTTTAAAAATCTTGCCGTCGCCAATGGTGTTTGTCTTGGCAGCCTCTTCAATGGTATCAATCACCTGTTCGGCCAGGTCATCTTCACAGGCAATTTCCAGGCGCACCTTCGGCAGGAAGTCCACCTGGTACTCACTCCCGCGGTAGAGTTCCGTATGCCCCTTCTGCCGGCCGAAGCCTTTCACCTCGCTTACCGTCATGCGCAGTGGGCCCAGTTCGGCCAGCGCTTCTTTTACATCTGTGAGTTTAAAAGGTTTAATAATGGCGACTATGAGTTTCATGGGTAATCATTTCTATGTGAACAAGCTAACTAATGGTAATTGCAATTTGAGGTTTCTATATCTCTTAGGCCAAGGTGCGAACTTGGATTTCTGTCTCACGAAATAAGGGCTTAGTTACTCGCTCTGTAGTGATAAACTCATTAGCTTTCGCGGAAATCGCGGCCTCTAAATGTAGAGCGTCCAACGCGCTCAGCCCCAACTTGGCTGCTCTAAGCAGCGCGCGTTCTAATAACTCTTCATCGATTTGGACTCTAATTCCAACATTTGCGAAATAAGCTTGGTAAATCCCTACTTCATTGTGCCTTTGATGGAAGATTGCTTTCGGCAATACTTCGAGTTCAACTAGAGCTGTTGAAGCAAAGATTCGTTTTGATTCATTAATAATATCATAAGCTTTGCGAGATTGCACATTGTCAGAGGTGGCCAACGCAATCAGCACCCCGGAATCCGGGTAAGTTACAGTCAATCCCGCTCGCCTCGCCGTTCCCGGACCTCCGCCTGCACTTCTTCAGGCGTGAGAAGTTTTTGCCCACTTAGGATAATTCTCTGTCGCAGTTCTAAAAAGCGTCTAGCCAGTTCGGTCTGTGGTTCCGGATAGCTTTCGGAAACATCGGCCTTTCTTCGGCCACTCTTGCCAGTTCCCGGATGATTTGTTCGGTCAGTTCTGCAGTGCTTCACAGGATTTCGCCTTTCAGCCAAATTCGGCTAATCAGTACAATACAGATATATTCTCGAAATGTAATTGTCATGGCATTCTTCATCAAAAGTTCAAGAGGAGCCGCCGATTCCGAGCAGGTAGGATAAATGGCTTATTGCCAGGAACGTTGGTTGCGCCGGATCCCCACCGCAGCCACCCGTTTCATGCCCATGGACAGGATTTCAAGCCGGACCGGCGGGTAGTCGAGACTGGTGTGGATCAGGTTTTTCGTACGAGGGAAGAAGAGGCGTGAGAGCGAGGCCAGCGCAGGGATTAAGCAATACACCATCAGGGGATATGGAATCAGCAGCCGCTGCAGGCCCACAGATGCGGGATAAACTGACGGCGCAGTAATAACATAAAACATCCAGAAAAGTACCGATGCCGGAACAAGTAACTTCCACCGCCGGGAATTTGATATCGCGTCACTGCCCAGAGCAACAAGCAAAACTAGAGCGGCCGCCATAAGCGGCAGCGAACTTAATCCTGTTAGTTGAAGGCTCAACCATAAAGCTATCAGGAAAACACTGTTTATAAGCCATACTAAAAGATGTGCCGTTACCCATACGGTTTTCCCCACCAGGATATCAAGGAGCAGACTTACGATAGCAATAAAACCAGCTATGGCCGCCGCAATGCCACCCGACTCATCATAGAAAATCGGGAGTAAAAGGAATACGACCAGCCGGATTCCAAAGCCGAAAATCGAAGCCTTGTTTCTATCCAAGCTCAAATCGTATCAAAGCTTTCGGGAAACTTTGCCCTGCTGATGGCGTCCTCGTAACTGATCAGCCCCTGCTGATACAGGTTCTTCAGGCTCTTGTCCATTGTCATCATGCCCAGGTCGTAGTTCGTCTGAAGCAGAGAGTTAAGCTGTTCCGTTTTAGCATTACGTATAATATTTCGCGCGCCTACCGTTGCCAGCATGATTTCTGTAGCGGGCACCCGGCCGCGTCCGCCCGGCACAGGCAGCAGTTGCTGCGCGATAATCGCCTGCAAGGTATTCGCCAGCTGGATACGCACCTGCGTCTGCTGGTTCGGCGGAAACACATCGATGATGCGATCCACCGTCTGCACCGCATCCGGCGTATGGATAGTCGCCAGCACCAGGTGGCCGGTTTCAGCCGCCGTCAGCGCTGTAGAAATGGTTTCCAGGTCGCGCATCTCACCAATAACCACCACGTCAGGGTCCTGCCGCAGCACATGGCGGAGCGCATCCGTAAAGCTGCGGGTATCTGAAGTCACCTCGCGTTGTTTCACTACCGATTTTTTGTTCCGATGGATATACTCAATCGGATCTTCCACGGTGATGATCATCCGGTGCTGCTCGTCATTGACCTGGTTAATCATCGCAGCAAGGGTAGAAGTCTTACCGCTGCCTGTAGGGCCGGTTACAAGGATAAGGCCGCTGGTTTTACGAGCAATTTCTTCGGTAATGGAAGGCAGGCCAAGCTGGCGAAGGGACTTAATATGGTCGTTCACCACGCGAAAAGCCGCTTCCACCGCGCCGCGTTGCTTGTGAACGTTTACGCGAAACCTGCCGATGTCCTCGATCTCAACGCTGAGGTCCAGCTCCCATTTTTCCTCGAACTGCGCCTTCTGAGCATCGTTAAGGGCGGAATAGATCATTCGCCGACTGTCGGCCGCCGTCAGGGGTGGCAGATCCAAAACTTCAAGCACGCCATCAATACGCAGAATCGGCGGTGCATTGTGCGTCAGGTGCAGATCGCTGGCACCGCGCTCCACGGCTTCCACCAGCAGATGATGTATAGTAATCACTCAGTTGCCCCCTCAAACGATCCGGTGTGCATTTGGCTGTCTAAATACCCACGAGTTTTACTATAAGCAGATCAGGCATTTGGAGAGTCAGTGACAGGAATGGAAACGTCACTGGCAACGCTTTTTGTAGACCTGGCTGCCCGGCCGCGAAGTACGGCAGCCAGGATGTCATTACCCATGGCGTCAATCTGCCACTGGTAAAGTGCGGCAACTTCCTTCAGCTCACCCAGGTTCTGCGGTTGCGCGGCGGTGATGGCGGCAATATTGCCCGTTGAAAGGAGGAACCCGGGATCAATCTTTAGCTCCGACGCAAAGCGGTCCCGCACCTGTTTAATGTCTCCCATTACCTGGTCATCCAAAGGCGGAAGGCTGCGTCGCGGCGTTTCCAGTGAGCGTGGCCAATCTTCCGCTGGCATTTCACGCGCAAAGGCCAGGGCCAGGTCCATTTCCCTGCGGCGCCGACCGTAGATATTACGCGGCAGCTTTGGCATCTCGGCAGTGCGGAATCCATTCTGGGCCCACTTCGCCAGTTCAATGAGAAGTTCGTTTCGCATCACCTTGAATGGTGGAAAGTCCACGCGCTGGGCCTCGCTCTCGCGCCACTTCCAGAGTTCCCGCAGAAACGCCCAGCCTTTTCCCGGTTTCAGCGTATGCCAGCCCTTCACGCGCCACTGGCGCTCGGGGTCGGGAGCGCGCATGCCGTCAGACACATAATCGAGCAGGCGCGTGCAGCATTCGTCCAGCCAATGCAGTCGATTGGCTTCAATAAGCTCCTGCTCCAGGCAGTTGGCCACTTCCAGGAGGTAATGGGTATCGGCTGCCGCGTAGGTTATCAGCTTCTCAGGCAGTGGGCGCTGGCTCCAGTCAGCCTTCTGGCCATGTTTGCTTAATACGATTCCGTGGTGTTTTTCAACCAGCGCCGCATAGCTGAACCGCTCGTAACCCAGTATCTGGGCAGCCAGCATGGAATCAAAGATTCTTGTTGCTTTAAAATCATAATCGCGTTTCATCATTCGCAGATCGTAATCTGCTCCCTGGATGATGAGCTGTTTCTCCGCCAGAATCGCCAGCAACGGTGTCAGGTCAAATTCTACGAGTGGATCGATCAACGCATTAACCCCGGGTACCGACACTTGCAGCAGGCAGACTTTTTCAAAGTAATGGTGAAGACTGTCAGCTTCCGTATCGATCGCTATGCGGTCAGCCGTCTCAAGACGGGGGAGTAGAAGGCTTAGTTGCTCGGTATTTGATATGTAATGGACTTCAGAGATATCAATCATAGGTAGGCTAAATGTCAGAGCCGATATCGGTTTCCAACGAAAATATGTCTTTAATTTGTGGTTTTAAGCTTCAACAGACATGCGTTACAGATTCGCCGAAGGTAAGAAAATACCTTCATAACCCCGGTTTGTGAGGACTCAAGCATCCAATGGCCAGTGTATTAGAACGTAAGCTAGGTGAAATGCTGGTTCGTGATAACATCATCTCCGAAACTCAGCTTGAAGTTGCTTTAGATCAACAAACAGACCGTGGCGGTAGCCTTGGGCGCATCATTATAGAAAGCGGATTTGCGAGCGAATACGACCTTGCTGCCGCGCTTGGACGGCAGTTGGAAGTTCCGTTTATCACGCTGTCTCACTATGAGATTGACCCGGAAATCCTCGACACCATTCCCACAGAAATTGTGCGGAAATACCAGATCATCCCGGTAGATAAGACGGGTGACACTCTTACCGTTGCCCTTGCCGACCCTTCCAATATCGTCTTGATCGACGATCTTCGCCTTCTGACCAACAGCAAAATTGTGCCTGTTATCTCCTTTGAAAGCGATATCCAGGAAGCGATCCGCAATTACTACCAGGCTGATGACAACGTCGACGAGATGCTCAAAGAGGTCTCCGATGACGAGATGGAGTCGATGAATCTTGAGATTCTCGACGACGGCGGAGAGATGGTGGATGACCTGGCGCCGGATCCTACCGACGCGCCTGTTATCCAGCTGGTGAACATGATCATCCAGGAAGCCATTAAAATGCGGGCCAGTGATATCCACATTGAGCCATACGAGAAGACCCTCAGGCTGCGCTACCGCGTAGACGGCGTACTCCAGGAAGGCAAGAACCCGCCCAAGAAATTCCAGAACGCCATCATCTCTCGTATCAAGATTATGAGTGAACTGGACATTGCCGAGCGTCGACTGCCCCAGGATGGCCGCTTTAAGGTAACCGCTTCCGGAAAAAACATCGACTTCCGTGTGTCAACCTGTCCCATGGCTAACGGCGAGAAAGTCGTTATTCGTCTTCTCGACAGCAGCAATCTCATGCTTAACCTCACCGACCTTGGCATGAGCCGTGACTCACTGGAGAAATTTGAAGAGCAGATCCGCGCACCGTGGGGTATGTGCCTGGTTACAGGGCCTACCGGTTCCGGTAAATCAACCACGCTCTATTCGGCTCTCAGTACCATTAATGATAACCGTAAGAACATTAACACTATTGAGGACCCGATTGAGTATCAGCTCAAGGGTATTAACCAGGTGCAGGCACGACCCGATATCGGGCTGACCTTTGCTGATGGCCTCAAAGCTTTCCTTCGCCAGGATCCTGATATCATAATGGTGGGCGAAATCCGCGACCTGGAAACGGCCGAAATTGGTATTAAGGCCGCTCTCACAGGTCACCTGGTTCTTAGCACATTGCACACGAACGACGCCCCAAGTACGGTAAACCGTCTGACGAACATGGGTGTTGAAGCGTTTCTTGTTACTGCCGCTCTAAACATGGTCGTGGCTCAGCGCCTTGTGCGCCGCATCTGCGAAAACTGCAAACAGTCTTATACGCCGGCCCCTGATACTTTAAAGCTTATTGGTGTTGAAGAGGGGACATTAGTCTACCAGGGCCAGGGTTGTGAACGCTGCGGCGGACGGCAGTTTAAGGGGCGAATTGCTCTCTATGAGATCATGGTTCTGAGTGATAACATGCGCGACCAGATCGTCGCCGGAATGACAAGCACAGGGCTGAAGCGCCTGGCCATTGATGAAGGCATGGAAACGCTCCGCATGGCTGGCATTACCAAGGTGGGCGAGGGAGTAACCACGGTAGACGAGGTCCTCGGCTCAACCGCCAGCGACGAAAGATAAGCTTATTTCCCGCACATCATACTTATCCAAATGCTTCTGGCAATGCGTGGATGCTATTGTCCTCATTGCGACTCTTGGGCACTGTACATCCAGTACAGCAAACGTGGAAATTCCCATTGGCGATGCCATTGCCCACGTTAGCGATACGGGTGAAGTTCAAAATATCAGGTTCAGCGGTAGTTCAGAATTCTCGACTTCGTCATTACGAACCAAATTCTGCTTACTCGAAACGGTAAATGGCCCCGTAATGCCGTCTCGTATTGCATCGTCTGATGGGCAGCTGCAGATTCGTTTCAATGATGGTTCTCGAATTGGTTTTAAGGCATCCCGCGGTGACGGCTTTGGGTTGTTCCGGCTCACATCATTGGATCTAAAAACCTCTGTCACAGGAATGCGGCTGCCAAACATGGCAGTCCCTGCTGAATCTCGTTTAAACTCCACGCTCAATTCAGCTTTCTTTAGCGGCAATGCCCTCGGGATCATCTCCGCATCGCCTGAGGTTCTTGCTTCAAATATGAATACAGAAGGCCGGACTGCCGATCTTCAGGGCTGTAGTCATACCGTTACGCAAGTTTCAGAAGCAAAACAAGGTGCCTTTGCAGCCGAATTCATTTCCACCTGCACCTTGTCAGGGGCTGGTTGGAGCATGCAGGGCAGACGTTTCAATCCACAACTTTCACGAGAGTCTATCGCTGGTCTAAAAGCCTGGATTTTTGGTGATGGAAAAGCTCAGCAGTTAAAGTTTCAACTAACAGATGAAGGCGGCGGCGCAACTGATTACTATGTACCCATAGATTTCACCGGTTGGCGTGAAGTCACAATGACCGTCCCGGCTTATCACAATGTACAGGCTGAGTCAGTCAACGGACTCAACCTGTATTACAATGGTGTGCCTGCCAGGACAACAGTGCGCTGCCTGGTTGATGATGTTCGAGCATTAGTAAGTTCTGGGAACACAACATCAACCGTTAATCTGGAGAATTTTGAGGCTAAAGATTCGCCCTGGTGGAATAATGGAAGTCATAGACTAAGTCTATTGTGGGATTTCAATTACGCGCGTGTTGGAGATGCTTTTGGAATAATAGCGTGTCCCGAGGAAAAGTTTTTCGATGTCATCCGGCGCTTTGAGACTGCAGCCGAAATTATTACTCCCTGCCTCGATGGTGTCTGGAACAAGAAAGCTTCCTCAGTAAAAGAGTCATACCTCTTTCTTACGGCCTTTTCAGAGAATCAATTTGATGAGGCTTTGGCCCTGGCAAAGCGCGGGGGCTTCAAGTGGGTACTGCTCGAACAGCATAGCTGGTGTAAATCGACTGGGCACTACGATATCAATGAGGTCAATTTTAACGATGGGTTAGCTGGACTAGTCCGTACAGTAAATCGCTTTCGCGAGCACGACATTAAAGTAGGGCTTCACTTGTTGGGTGCGTCCATTGATAATAATGATCCGTATCTGTCTCCCGTTCCCGATGAACGACTGGTTAAAGACGCCCTGACTCACCTTACCAGCCCTCTCGATCCCCATACCACTACAATCATTGTAGACGCCATGCCGGCAAAATTCCCGGCGGGAGATGGCGGCTATACCGGCGACGGAACAGTTTTGCAGATTGGCTCGGAGCTGGTAAACTATGAATCGCGCACTACCACGGCACCTTATAATTTCTACAATTGCACTCGAGGCCATCTGGGAACAAAGCGTACAGCTCATCCCGCAGGCAAACAGGTTCATCATCTCGCTCGTTCCTACGGCTATCATATGATGAACATGGATACGTCTATGCTGAACGAGGTGACATCCAATTTTGCAGCGGTTGCTAACGCCTGTAACATAGACATGATGTACCTCGACGGCGCAGAGCGTTTGCAGGGAGAACATCAGCGTTATAATCCGCGACTGGTTAACGCTTACCTCTCAAAGCTACAGCGGAAGAATATCCTGGTGCAGGCGAGCAGTTTTTCTCATTTTTCGTGGCACCAACTTGCACGTACTGCGTCTGCCGATGGTCATGGCGACTTAAAAGGCTATCTTGAACAGCGCGCTTCAAACTTTCAAAGCTTCAACGAAACGGGCATTCCGTTGGATATTGGCTGGTATTACGGGTATGATACGTCTGCAACCCCTGACATGTTTGAGTACATCCTCGGTACAACCATAGGATATAATTCCTCCTTCTCATATCAGGTTTCTGTTCAGGCTGCGCAAAAACATCCGTTCACCAACGAGATTCTGGAGCTGATAAACCGCTATGAGCAACTGCGGCTATCTGGACGAGTTTCCGACAATATCAAGCAACTACTTCGTGTGCCCCGTGAGCTGCTGGGGAAATCTCCTCAGCACAAATCTCGGGACAACTCATCAAGGAGGGATTACCGCTTGTTGAAGGTGGAAGATCACGATGTCCTTCAGCGGGTTATTTATGGTCTTTGGCAAGAATGTGATTCTGCTTCCACCGACACTCAATGGACCATTGATGTAACTACGGCACCTGCATTGGCAGGTGTGCAGCTTCAGGCGTTGGCTGGAAATGGCGATGGAGTGATAAAAAATCCTTGGGTAGAAATCAATGGCCACCGATTAGAATGGGAGGGGAGCGTGCGGGCAGGCGAGTATGTGGTCCTATGGCCGAATGAACCCGCAAGGCTCTATGCAGCGAATTACAAGCAACAGGATGCCTCACTTGTTCCAGTTGTAGAGATCGGTAAAGGACCATCCGTCGTCAGGTTTGGCTGCGAGTCAGGGGAGAGCATGCCATTACGCGTGCGTGTTAATCTGACTTGCACGGAGAAACACCTTATTCCATAGCTTCGAGTTGTCTTAGCGTACAGCGCCTTTTTCCTTTATCAGCTGCGCCGCAGTTTCGAAGATTTCATAAGCCACATCCTCTTTACTGCGTTGCGAAACATCAAGTGTGAGGCCATTGACAGTAATAATTTTAACCTCATTTTCAGCACTGTTAAAGCCAATCGCCGGATTGCTCACATCATTGATTACAATCGCGTCCAAATGTTTGCGCTCCAGCTTTGCATGACCATGGGCTTCCAGGTCATTGGTTTCAGCGGCAAATCCAATGGTAATCTGCCCGGGTTGTTTAGTAAAACCGACTGCCTGCGCAATATCCGGATTCTCAACCAGTGGCAGGGAAATCGAGTTGCCAGTTCTTTTAATTTTACGGTTAATCGACTGCGCCGGCCGGAAATCGCCAACAGCCGCTGCAAAAATAAGGATGTTGCTGTCATTCTTCAGTTCCTGGACCGCCGTAAGCATATCTCGCGCTGTTTCTACCGGGCGCACTTCGCAATCACCAACCGGAAGCAGCCGATCATCAACAGGCCCGGTAATGAATTGCACCTTCGCTCCGCGGCGCATGGCTTCATTGGCCAGCGCAAGACCCATGCGGCCAGACGACGGATTCGAGATAAACCGCACGGGATCAAGATACTCCCGGGTCGGTCCGGAAGTGATTAAGACAGTTAATCCCACCAGCGAATTATCTTTGGGTCGCGTAAGGACCTTTGCCGTTTGCCGCGGCTGGACTTCTTCCATCGACTCCGTAGGCACAACTATCCCGATTGCGCTCATAATCTGATCAGGCTCAGCCATTCTTCCAGAGCCAGTCTCGCCACATGCAAGGGATCCGCTGCCCGGAGTAATGATTTCCACACCGCGCTCAATAAGAGTTGCCAGGTTGGTCTGGGTCGCCGGATGCTCCAGCATTGCCGTGTTCATAGACGGAGCTACGTAAACATTACCTCGGAAAGCGAGGTAAAGCGTTGTGATTGGGTCATCAGCCAGCCCATTGGCCATGCGAGCCAGCGTATCAGCGCTGGCCGGTGCCACAACAAGGCTGTCAGCCCACCGCGCCCAGGAAATATGCTCCATCTGGTAGGCTACGGGTGTATCAAATACATCCTGGTAAACCGGGTGGTTTGATAGCGCTTCAAATACTAATGGCGTTACAAACTGGTGAGCACTGCGGCTGAAAGCCACCCTGACACTGGCTCCGGATTGTACCAGTTTGGAGCAGAGATCTGCCGCCTTATAAGATGCGATTCCGCCAGTTACGGCCAGGATTATTCTGCGCGATTCATTTGCCATTGCGTGTAACTTACCGTTTCGTGTTTTTTTCTGGCATCAGATTTTCTTAAATGCTCACTGATGTCTTGAGAATTCAAGTGATGGCGTTGATTTTTTGATGTGCAGTAATACTTTACAGGTTCGGGGAACAACATGAAATGTCCGTCTTGTGGTTTGAGTGTTCCAGATAATGCCAGCTTCTGCAATCATTGCGGTGCCGCAATCAATGTGCAGGGGCAGGTAACCGGGGCGGCGGCGTCGCCGTCGCACGGGGGAGATATAGACCCGTCTGCTAGTTACATTATGTCTCCGCCTCCGGACCAGGGGCAGGAGCGGGTGCTGTGGGACGAGTACCCTTCCATGAGGACCGCGATACCCGCTATTGTTCTGTGGATACTGGCGGGCCTTGCCGTCAGCCTGGCAGTAAACTTCCTGGCGCCCGGCCTGCAAGGCCCTGCC
>JAKFFN010000372.1:0-6786 GCA_036675025.1 Candidatus Sumerlaeales bacterium
CGGGCCACACGAACAACAAACTCCTTGAAGGTCGGCGCATCAAAAGCAATCGCGTCAGCCTTCCGCGCCTGCAGCGCAGCCCTCAGGCGCTGCGTATTCCGCGCGCAAGCCCGCGCCACCCGCCTCATTCCTTGTGGCCCCATCAGGCAAAGGTAAATCGTCGACCGCAGCGCGTTATGCGCGTGATTCGTACAGATGTTCGAAGTCGCCTTCGCGCGCCTGATATGCTGCTCACGCGTCTGCAACGTCAGCACGTAGCCGCGCCGGTCTTCCTTATCCTTCGTCACGCCCACTAGGCGCCCCGGAACCTTGCGGATAAAATCGTTCTTACACGTAAAAATACCAACCGTCTCGCCGCCGCCATACTGGTTAAGGCCCAGCGGCTGCCCTTCACCAATGGCAATGTCGGCGCCGTACGTACCCGGCGGTGCCAGGTAACCCAGGCTCAGCGGATCAGCAATCACAATGAAGAGCGCACCAGCTGCCCGCACCCGCTTCTCCACCTCAACCACTTCTTCCAGGCAGCCGAAGTAGTTAGGATGCTGCACCACCACCGCCGCCACGTCGTCACCCAGGTATTCGTCCAGCGCTTCCAGGTCAAACCGGCCATTGCTCTGCTTAACAATGTCCACCGTCGTCCCGAAATGAGCCATGTACGTTTGCACCAGCGTCCGGTAATGCGGGTGCACCGTTTCCGGAATCACCACCCGGTTACGATCCGGCTTCACGCCCAGCGCCATAAACACCGCTTCGCCCAGCGCCGACCCGCAGTCGTACAGCGACGCGTTCGATACCGGCATATCATATAGCCGGCTGATCAGCGTCTGGTACTCGAAAAACGCCTGCAGTAGACCCTGGCTTGCCTCCGGCTGATACGGCGTATAGCCGGTCACATATTCCTGCCGCCCCGCCACGTGCATGATGGCCGAAGGCACAAAGTGGTCATAGATGCCGCCACCCAGGAACGATACCAGGTCGCGCGTCGTCCGGTTTTTCCCCGCCAGCGCCGTTAGGTGCGGCTGCAGTTCCAGCTCGCTCAGTGCCGGCGGCAGGTCATACTTGTCCTTGTACTGCAGATCCGAAGGGATCTGGTCATCAAATACTTCATCAACGGTGGAGGCGCCAATGGCAGACAGCATTTCCTCAATCTGCTCAGGCGTCGCCTGGATAAACGGGTTACTCAATGGGATTCCTCAGCCACCTGCTTGTCATAATCTTCCGCAGACAGCAGCTTTTCAATATCTGCCGGGTTATCCGGTGTAATCTTGATCATCCAGCCGCCGCCATAGGGCTCTTCTGAAACCTTGTTCGGATCGCTCACCACGTCCTGGTTCACTTCCGCCACGGTACCAGCCACCGGCGCATACAGATCACTGGCCGCCTTTACAGATTCGATCACCCCGAAGCTTTCGCCTTCCTTCAGCTTCCGGCCAACATCCGGCAGCTCCACAAACACGATTTCGCGGTTCAGCGCATCCACCGCAAACTCGGAAATGCCGACGGCAACATTGCCATCGATCAGGCGAGCCCACTCATGGGACTTCAAAAACCTTACGTCACTAGGCCTGGACATTCAGGCATTCCTCCTGTAGAAGGGTCGTTTTACAATCTGGGCGGGCAGCGCTCGTCCACGAATTTCGATGCTGATACTATTGCCGACGGTCGCGTGTTCTCGACTTACATAGGCAAGACCAATTGTTTTTTGCAGGGTAGGGGAGAAGATACCGCTGGTTACACGGCCAATGGTGTTCCCGGCCTCATTCAGAACCGGGAAGCCCTCCCTGGCCACCGGTCCCCGCTGCAGCATTTCAAAGCCTACCAGTCGCTCCGCGGGCCCGCCTTCTTCCTTCAGGCTCGCCAGGGCCGCACGCCCTATGAAATTGGTTTTGTCCATCGCCAGGAACTTTCCCAGCCCCGCATGCAGCGGTGTCAGCGAGTTGTTCAGCTCATGGCCATACAGCGGCATGCCCGCTTCCAGGCGCAGGCTATCCCGCGCGCCAAGCCCTATCGGCTGCACCTTGTCATCCGGTTCCGATGCCATCAGCTTTTCCCAAAGCGCCGCCACGCCTTCCCCCGGCAGGTAAATCTCATAGCCATCTTCGCCCGTGTACCCGGTCCGTGAGATGATGGCTTCCTCCGCAATTCCCGGTATGGCCTTATGAACAAACCGGTAATACCCGAGGTTGGCCACATCGTCACCAAACAACCGCTCTGCAATCGCCCGGCTCAGCGGACCCTGCAGCGCAATCATACCCCAGGCATCGCTGCGGTCGTCCACTTCAATTTCTCCGCCAAAAGCAGTGGCCTGGTCGCGAATCCATGAAACATCGCGCTCGCGGTTACCGGCGTTCACCACCAGCAACACATTTTCCGGAGCAAAATACACCGTGATATCATCAATCACCGTGCCGTCTTCCCGGAGCAGAAAAGAATACTGCACTTCGCCCGGCTGCGCCTCGTTCACCCGGGCCGCGGTCAGGTGATCCACAAATGCCCGCGCCTGCGGACCCGTCAGAAACACGCGGCCCATGTGGCCGAGATCAAACAGCCCCGCTGCCGTGCGAGTGTGCTGGTGTTCCTGCGTAATCCCCTTGTAATACAGCGGCATGTGCCAACCATTAAAATCGGTCATTGTGGCTCCACGGTCAATGTGCCACTGGTTCAGCGCTGTCTTTTTCATTCGCGGGCAGGTGCCTTCAGATGTGTTAAGATGGGGAGTAAAGCGTCTTTGGCCGCGTTGTTGCTTAGGTTCAAAGCTTCACGGCAGGTAAATGCTTATACCTCATGCTCGGAGGGCAACAACAATATGAAGGGCACCTTATTTCTCGCAGTCATCTGCGCCTTGATGATTTCCCCGGCCACCGCCGCACCGCCCCAGCCGCCAATCGAAATCTGGCTGAACAAGGGGATAGGCCGGTGGGGCAATTACTGGTTCTATGCTCTCGGCGGAACTAACAAGCACCCCACACCTAAAGGCACCTTCACCGTAAAGGCAAAGCATAAGGAATTCTACTCCAATAAGTACGACGCCCCCATGCCCCGGTCCGTGTTCTTCACCGAGCAATGCGCCATCCACGTCGGCAGCCTCCGCACCCGCAGCCACGGCTGCATCCACGTCGACTGGCCCACCGGGCAGATGATCTACGACTATTCCCGCACCGGGAAGACGAAGGTGAAGATATACCGGTAACAAAAACAGACCGGCCCGCAAACGCGAGCCGGCCTGTTGTTACGAACTATGAACTAGCCGTTAATACGAATGACATCGCCACGGCTTACAGTGCCGTTGGTGGGATCGTAATAGTCGATTGGTGATCCGAATGAAGGATCGTTGATATCAAACTTCTGGTCCGGACCAAGGCTGAACATGTAGAAGAAGTTGTGTCTCTTCAGATTCGTTCCGTCTGATATTTCTGTAATGTTTTTAAAACGCCCGCCCCACGTTGCACTCTGGCCAGCGCTGGGCTTACCATCTGGAAAGTAATAGTAGTCCGGACCCCACGCTACCAGATAGCGGTTCGCAGGATCGGTGTCGACCTTATTGAACGGATCTGGAAGCGCTGTTGTCATGTAGGAAATTGGCGTAGTTAAATAACGGGCGATGTACAGCCGGGTGTCCTGTGCGGTAGCACGGTAGGTCGGGGGTAACTTGTTAGTGTCGATTCGATACGTCTGCGCAGCGGTATCCATAACGCGCAGATCCGAAGCGACGCGCGAAACCTTCGCACGGGTCTGGGCCTCAAGGAAGTTCGGCACCGCTATCGCCGCGAGAATCGCAATAATCGCTACAACAATGAGAAGTTCGATGAGTGTGAAGGCGGAAGCAGGGGCTTCCAGCCTGTTGTTCCATTTGAGTTTTGGCATATCAGGCCTCATTTAAAGAATCAATGCAATGCGTTTCATTACAAATTGTGGAGACACCTTAGTCTCTCATGTGACAAGTATGTGGCATTTTTCCAGGGATGGCCACAGGCGGGTAATTTAGTTGTTAACTATGTTTCTCTCCAGGCATCCGCTCAAAATAGCACCATTATCCGTTAAACCGAAAAACCTCACCTCGGCTGATCGTGCCGTTTGTCGGTTCATAAGGGTGAACCGCCCGCGGCGTCTTTCCGTCAAGGATATCATACTGCTTGTCTGGTCCCAGGCTGTAGACAAAGACGAAGTTCTCCCGCCTGAGGTTGGTGCCGTCCGAATACTCTGGAAACATCTGGAAAAAGCTGCCATAGAACGGCTTATTGCCAGGCGAAAGATAGTGGTCCGGACCCCAGGCAATAATGTAGCGGTTGTCCGGAATGTCGCCGTTCGCGCCTGAGTTAAATACGTCCGGCAGCGCATTAGTCATATAGGCTATCGGCGTAGTCAGGTAGTGCGCGATCCATTTCCGCGTTTGTGCTGCGTTAGCTCGAAAGGTGACCGGCGGCTTATTATGGTCGATCCGGTACGTTTCCATGGCTGTTGTATAGGTTCGCAGGTCAGCGTGAACCCTCGAGACCTTGGCCCTGGTCTGCGCTTCCAGGAAGTTGGGAACCGCAATAGCCGCAAGGATTGCAATAATAGCCACCACTATCAACAGCTCTATAAGCGTAAATGCGATTGCAGCCGTCTTAAACCTGATTTTGTTCATCTTAACTCTCACAAATAAATTTGTTTCGGCCATCTGATTGATGCTCAATTATTAAATCTGTAAACTTCGCCACGGCTGACAGTGCCGTTAGTCGAATCATAGGTATGGATCGCTCTCGGCAGTTTTCCGTCCAGGATATCAAACTCCCGGTCCGGGCCCATGCTGAAAAAAAACACGAAGTCCTTCCTCTTGAGCTTCGAGCCGTCTGAGTACTCTGGAAACAGCTGGAAGTTCCTGGCATAGGCCAGTTCTCGGGTTGCATTATAGACGTAATCGGGCATGTACATATGATCCGGCCCCCACGCTATAAGGTACTGCTGGTCGGGGTTATAATTGCCGTCGGCCCCGGTGTTCTCAATATGGCTCCGGTTCGTATTAAATGGATCTGGAAGCGCCTGGGTCATGTAAGCAATCGGCGTTGTAAGATACCGGACGATCCACTTGCGGGTTTCACCGCGGCCATGGCGATACGTAGGCGCGGGTTTGTTGTAGTCCACCCGGTACGTGCTCATGGCCGTATCGTAGGTCCTTAGATCCGCAGCCACCCGCGACACCTTCGCGCGCGTCTGCGCTTCCAGGAAGTTGGGGACCGCAATAGCCGCCAGAATCGCTATGATGGCGACAACGATCAGTAGTTCAATTAATGTAAAGGCCGAGGCCGAACCCGAAACAACTGGTCTACGACTGCTTTTGCTCATCCACGATCTCGTTAAAGAAATGTGCCGCAAGACCACAAAGGCTGGAATCAGCCGTTAAACCGGAAAACTTCTCCACGGCTTACAGTGCCGTTTGTTGCGTCGTAGGTGTGAACCGCTCTCGGGCTTTTTCCATCCAGGATGTCAAAGTTCGCATCCGGGCCCATGCTGAAGAAAAACACAAAGTCCTTCCGGCGGAACTTGCTTCCGTCTGAGTACTCCGGGAAAAGCTGAAAGAAAGTAGCGTATTGCGTTTCGCGGGCAGAGCTATAGACGTAGTCAGGGGAGTGCAGGTGGTCGGGTCCCCACGCGATCAGGTAACACTGATCCGGGTCATAGTTGCCATCCATCCCTTTGTTTTCCGGGTGGCTCTGGTTTGTGTTAAACGGGTCAGGCAGGGCCTGGGTCATATACGCAATGGGTGTCGTGAGATAACGCACGATCCATTTGCGCGTCTCCGCCCGCGTGTGGCGATATGTAGGCGCGGGCTTGTTATGATCTATGCGATAAGTGCTCATCGCCGTATCATAAGTACGAAGGTCAGCGGCAACCCTCGAAACCTTGGCGCGAGTCTGGGCCTCGAGAAAGTTCGGAACAGCAATGGCAGCAAGAATGGCGATAATAGCCACTACGATCAGCAGCTCGATAAGCGTAAAACCACGGGTGCATCCCGCTAGTTCAGATACTCGTTTAGATGATAGCAGCATGTAAACACCTTTACGACAATGCCAGGTGCAAAATAAACCCTGGTACACTGATTTTAAATAATATGGAAGCCAGTAAAGCAGCGCCAACTACGGCCCTACCTCAACCAGTTCTGACGGGAATGCAACGTGTTTCACTGCTTTGTCAACAACATGTTGCAGGATTTTCACGATAGCTGTAAAAGTAGCTCCGCCCACAACGCCAAAAGCAGCACCCCTATGGCACTGCTGGTGGCTTGCCACCGCTTTGGAAAAACCACAACGATGGCGTCAAATCCAGTGCTAACCCCAGCACCCCCCACAACGCCAGAAGCAGCACCCCTATGGACTGCTGGTGGCTTGCCACCGCTTTGGAAAGACAGCACCAAATCCGATACCGCCGTACCGCTACTAACTCCCCCAGGACCCAAAACCGTACACGCCTCCATCCCCATTAACAACGCGCTTACTGCCGCTGGCTTCCATCCAATACGTAAAACTTACTCCCGTTCGTCCCCATCCCAAACCGGTTCAAAGCTATCATAAACTTTTAAAGTGTCTGTTTTTATAGCCTTAATTATCTTCTTGTGTACAGGAGTAGCCGTGCGTTCAAACCACGCTGCCGAGCAAAAAGGATACATGACCGCGTTACCAACAAGCCCATGCTTCACAGGATTAGTATGGGTATAATTTAACCGCCCCATGTAAGATTTAGGGTATGTAAGCAGCGTTTCGCGGTAGTTATGCCATACTTGCCGTTCAGGCGAATTATCCAGCCCGT
>JAKFFN010000300.1:0-6748 GCA_036675025.1 Candidatus Sumerlaeales bacterium
GCCATCCTGCTCCATGTGCGTCAGGATGTAGTTACACGTGCCGTTCAGGATGCCGTAAATCTTTTCAACGCCGTTGGCCGCCAGACCCGTCTGGAGCGCGCGGATGATCGGGATGCCGCCACCAACGCTCGCCTCATAAAGCAGCGCCACGTTGTTCTCGCGGGCCAGCTGCCACAGCTCACCGCCGAAGGTCGCCAGCATGGCCTTGTTTGCCGTTACCACGTGCTTGCCGTTTTTCAGCGCCTTCTCCACGAAGGTGCGAGCCGGCTCCAGGCCGCCCACCAGTTCCACAACGATGTGGATGTTCTGATCGTCCAGCAGTTCGTTGGCGTCGCTGGTCAGGATTGCGGGATCATACTCTGCGTCGCGCTTGCGCTTGATGTCCGCGTCCGCAATGCGCGTGATGTTTACGGCCACGCCCATGCGTTCGGCCATAAGGGCGCCGTTCTGATTCAGGGCATTTACCAGCCCCGTTCCGATGTTTCCAAAACCAATGAGTCCAACGTTAATCGTATCCATAGCAGCAAGCCATTACAACCCGCCGCGCGGTTTCAACCCATTTTGTTTGGAAAATTTGGTTACCGGTACAATCCCCACTCGTCAACGACAGTTACTGCGGGGCGGATGCGGTAGATGGCACCCTGGGTTAAGGACAGAACATACAGGTGGCCATCCGGGCCGGTGCGGATGTCGGTAACCACGGGGAAGTTGGTTCCGAACACGATGGAACTGTCGTTTTCCGCCGGATTCCCGTTCAGAACCTTGTCAGCCAGGCCGCCGGTCAGGTTAAAGCCGGTTCTTTCGGCGGCGTTGGCGCTCAGGTCAAAGCGGTAGAGCTTACTGTTATTGTTACACCCCACAAACGCGTCGAACTGGTACTGGCTACCCAGGGTATTGCCGCGATAAAAATGTATGGAAGTAGGGGCCACTACGGCTTCCCACGTAAATTCGGGGTTCGAGTAGGTGCCTACGCCGCCGAATTGCACCAGCCCGGATGGCGGAGGAACCTCGGTGGCGGTGGGGCCCATATAATCTTCCCACCCGCTGTTAAAGGCGGGATCGATGCGGTTAATCTCGTCGTTGCTGCCGGGCCCGTTTTCTGTATCCCACAGCGCGTTCGTTACCGGGTCAAAATCCATCCCATAGCTGTTGCGGATGCCATACGCATACATGGTCTGCAGTGAGGCATTGCTGCCCGCCACATCCAGGAATGGCCCTTTCTCCGCACCGCTCGGCACCGATCCGTCCGGGTTTAGCCGGATGACCACCCCGCTGTTATCGGGCGCGGGTCCGCCGGAGTAATTCTGGGTCTGGCCATTGCGGTTCAGGTCGCCGATTATGATAAACAGCTTCTGGTCGGCCGGCGCGGCGTTCGGTGGACCAAATGTGATTATGCCGCCGTCATGGTTCGGACCGGTCGTAACCGGAAGCGAAATGATTAATTGTTCATTGACCAGCGCCGTGCCGTTCCACGTGAACCGGCTGACACGGTTATCGATGGCGGTGCCACCATCGGCATTGGGGGTTGCCGGGGCTGCATTCGCCCTGGTGTAATATAGGTAAACAAGATTATTGGTAGCGAACTGGGGGTGAAGGGCCATGCCCAGCAGGCCGCGTTCGCTTTGGAAATTGACCGGCAGATCCAGAACTTCGCCCGCCTGCACAGTTCCGTTAATCACCCGCCGTACGCGACCATCGGCCTTCTGGTTCACGAGGATATCGGTCGCCCCGATAAACGCCATATTTGTGGGGCCGGAAAGGCCACCACCATTGGGAACTACAATATCAACTGCCAGCGCGGGATCGACCAGGGATTGCGCTGGCGCAAGCGGCGCAACGGCAACCAGGGTGGCCACGGCAAAATTGCGAAACATTATTGAGTCCTCCACTTAATTAATTTGTGGTCCGGCAGCAACCATCTGTCACGGGAAATCATGTCCGTCTGTCTGATGGATATTGCTGGCGAAGTGGCAGCCATAAGGCTTTTTCCATGCAATCGGAACTTGCGCACGGGTTTTGCCTGTCCAATAAACCGGCCACCATTTCATTGCTTCATCGATTGTGGCACTACATCATTGAGAATGAGGACCTTATACTGTGAAGAACACGCACCTACTGGCAACTATCGGCACAGGCCTGATATTTACGTACGTTGCCGGATGCCAGGCACAGCCGCCAGTTCCTGAACCACAAGTGGGCCGTTCACTGGTACCGCAGGTCTCGGCGCAGCCGGGCGGAATCGATAAAGATGCCATCGTGCAGGCGAAACTTGTGGCTGATACCACCGCCATTAAGCCGGGCACCACCTTTACAGTTGGAATCGTTTACACGATGCAGCCGGAGTGGCACATCTACTGGAAAAACCCCGGCGCCAGCGGCTTTGCCACCACGGTCGAGTGGGGTTTGCCTCCCGGTGCTTCTTCTTCAGATACGCTCTACCCCGCGCCTCTTTCCTTTGAATCGCCCGGCAACATCGTCAGCTTTGGTTACGAAAAAGAGACCATGCTGATGGCCGAAGCCCGGGCTGCGGATTTGCCGGAAAACGGCAACGTGCAGATCACCGCAAAGACGCGCTGGCTTATGTGCAGCGACAGGTGCATTCCCCACAGCAAAAACGACCTGACCCTCACCCTGCCCGTGGGCGAAGGAAAACCGGCGAACCAGGAACTTTTCAGCAAGTATCGCAAGCAAGTACCAGAACCCGCCGCCGAGTTGCCGGCTAATGTGAAATCCAAGGTTGAGGCTGCCGGCAGCGCATCGACTTTTTCGCTTACAGTGACGCCAGCTAAAGATAAGAAACTGGTGGCAGAGGCGCATGATGGCCTCCATGCCGTTTATTTTTACCCGAACGATAAAGCCGACGCTGATTACGTTGTGGAGCCGCCGACCGTAGAAGGCAAAACCGCCACAGCCGGCGACAGCAAAGTTTATGAAGGTCCGGCAACCATCAAGTGGACGGCGGAACCGAGCAAAAATGCCGCGGAACCTTACCGGCGCATTGTCGGAACTCTTGTCTACCAGACCGTTTCCGGGTCCACGCCTGATGAACCAGTACTCCTGGAGATTGACCAGAAGCTGTAGTTTAACCCGATCAACTCGACACTGACCTGCTGGCGCTCCTCGATAGGGGCGTCGGCAATTTTTTTGTGATGAAGCGGAGCGCTGTTTAGGAAACTCATAGAAAACCAAAACCCCGGGCGGTTGCTCAGGCCGCCCGGGGCAGTTGAAGGAGGTGCTCAGCTGCCGGTCCGGGGTCCAGCAAACCGACAGCCTTATTCGTGTTCTCTCACACGTTAGGCTCTCTAGCGCAATCTCGGTGCCAGATGAAAACCGGAGTAAATCAGGGCGCCGCAGCGGGTAATTTCGTATGGATAGCGTTCTTTGAACGCGTCGAGACTAGTTGTCGTACTGCGCTGCGATTACTTAACTTAGCATGCAAAAAGCCGGCGTTGCTTACCCATGTGAAAACATCTAACTGCAGTTACAGGATCTCTGCCAGAAAACGCCCGGTGTGACTTTCTGTCACTTGTGAAACCGCGGTTGGTGGACCGCATGCGACCAATTGTCCGCCGCCGTCGCCGGCTTCAGGGCCGAGGTCAATAACCCACTCCGCCTGACGGATGATGTCCAGGTTGTGCTCGATGATCACCAGCGAGTAGCCACGGTCTACCAGCTGCTGGAACACCTTCGACAGTACCTCGAGATCGGCCAGGTGAAGGCCCGTGGTCGGTTCGTCAAAGATCATCATGGTGCGCTTGCCAGCAGAACTGGCGTGGTTGGCCAGGTGGCTGGCAAGTTTCAGGCGCTGGGCTTCTCCGCCGGAGAGCGTGGAGGTATTCTGGCCTAGAGTTAGGTACCCGAGCCCCACATCGCGCAGCGGTGCCAGCTTCTTTATTACAGCCTTTTCGTCGCCAAAAAATTCGGTGGCGTCATCCACTGTCATGTTCAGAATTTCATCAATGTTGCGCCCGCGGAAAGGAATCTCCAGCACGCGGGGGCCAAACCGTTTGCCGCCGCAGGTTTCACAGGGCAGGGTCACCTCGGCTAGAAAATGCATATCGTAGGTGATGACGCCGGTGCCTTCACAGGCCTCGCAGCGACCGCCTGGCACGTTGAAGGAGAAATGGGTTTCGGTCAGGCCGTCGCGCCTGGATTCGCGGGTGGCAGCCATCAGCTTGCGGATGGGGTCGTAGGCTTTCACATACGTCACCGGGTTGCTTCGGATGGAGCGGCCAATCGGCGACTGGTCTACAAGAATAATGTCATCCAGTTGCTCCAGACCCTGTATCTCATCAAACCGGCCCAGGCTCTCCACCGGCCGCTTAGCGTGGTGACAGAATCCCTGGTAGAGAATGTTGTGAACGAGAGTGGATTTACCGCTGCCAGATACGCCCGTGATGCACACCCACTTGTGCAGCGGGATATCCAGCGTCAGTTTCTTGAGGTTGTTTTCGCGCGCGCGCACGATACGGACATTGGGTTTTGGCGCCTTTATACATGGGCTTTCCGCAGCGCCGTTTTTCTTAGTGGCGGCTTTGGCAGCAGCCTTGGCTGGCTTCTTTGTTGATTTGTCAGATCGGAGAGATCGGTCGGATCGGACAGATTTTTCGGCAGCCGTGGCGCTTCCGTTGGTCATTTCAATGAAAGGTATGCGCTGCTCTCTCAGACAGCGTGCCGTAAGGCTGCCGTTGTTGCTGCCGTTGGCCAGAAGCTCCTGCGGAGTGCCGGTAAAGATGATCTGCCCGCCGTGGCTACCGGCTGCAGGGCCGATATCCAGCAGGTGGTCAGCGCCCAGGATAAGTTCCGGGTCGTGTTCCACCACCACCAGCGTGTTGCCCTTGTCACGCAGATCCTTCAGGATGCCCAGCAGCCGCCGGCTGTCTCGCGGATGGAGGCCAACCGTCGGTTCGTCAAGAACGTAGAGAGTCTGCGTAAGCGAAGTGCCCAGCGCCGTGGCCAGGTTAATGCGCTGCGCTTCGCCCCCAGACAGCGTTCGCGTCTGGCGGTCCAGAGTCAGGTATCCCAGGCCCACTCGGTCCAGGTACTGCAGTCGCACCAGCAATTCGCGATGCACGCGGCCAACGCCCTGCTGCTCGTGCTTTGTCAGCGTTACCGTTTCCCACTCCGCCAAAAACTGTTTAATGCTGAGTTTTGAAGCCTGGCCAATGGTACGCCGCGTCCAGTCGCTGCCAGATTTTTCAGGCTCCCAGAAAATGTTCTGCGCCGCCTGCGAAAGCCGGGTACCCTTGCAGTCTTCGCAGGTGGTGTAGCCGCGATAGCGCGCCACCATTATACGCGACTGCACCTTGTAACGCTCGTTTTCCAGCGCGCGGAAGAAGTGCACAATGCCTTCCGTGGTGTCGGTGCCGTACTTCAGGATTTCCAACTGCTCTTCGCTGAGGTCTTCCAGTGGTACATCAAAGGGAATCTTCGCCAGCTTGGCCGTCTGGGTAAGGTAGCGGTAGTTGGTCCGGTATGATGCCGAGTTGAAGGGAGCCACCGGCGTCTCGTTAAGCGTAAGCGACATGTCCGGCAGCACTTTGTCCCAATCGACACCGGTAACGCGGCCAAAGCCGCCGCAGGTGAGGCAGGCGCCAAGGGGACTGTTAAAAGAAAAGAGGTTTGGTTCGGGTACAGGGAACTCGCGCCCGCATCCATTGCAGCGGTAGCCCTGCCTGAACACAAGCGGCTGGGGTGTGCCCTTTTTCGGCGGGTCGGCAAAGTAGATTTCAGCCCGGCCGTGGCCCGCCTGGAACGCCGTCGCAATAGAAGAAGAAATGCGGTCGCGGTCTTCTTCATTAACGGCAATGCGGTCGATAAGCACGTGAAGGGTTTCGCGGTTAAAAAACTCGTTCACGTCGTGGGAGGCTTCGGGATCATCCAGGTCGATAAACGGGCGTTCGCCGGTGCCCGTGTAGAGGCGCGTGAAACCGGCGCGCATAAGTTCCCGGCTGAGGGCTTCGCCGGAAACATCCTGGCTGCGAGCCAGCGGAGCCACAACGTACAGCCGCGCGCCGTCGTGCTTCTTCAGCAGCATTTCAGTAACAGACTGCGGCGAATCCTCGCGCACTTCCAGGTCGCAATCGGGGCAGATAGTAGTGCCTGCTTTTGCGTAGAGCAGGCGTAGGTAATCGGAAATTTCGGTGGCGGTTCCGATGGTGCTGCGGGCGTTGTTAACCGAGTTCTTCTGCTCGATGGCAATGGCCGGCTGGATATTGCGGACGTTGTCCACATCCGGCCGTTCCATCTTCTCAATGAACTGCCGCGCATAGGTGCTCATGCTTTCCACAAAGCGGCGCTGCCCCTCAGCGTAAAGCGTATCAAACGCCAGTGAAGATTTGCCGCTGCCCGAGGGACCGGTAACCACGGTCAACTTCCCGAGAGGTATCTCGGTGGAGACATTTTTAAGGTTATGGGTACGCGCGCCAATAATCTCGATCACGCGGCTCTTGGCCGGCCGGACGCGGGAAGCGGCGGACGGTGCAGCCGCCGCAGTTTTGGCGTTAGAAGCAGGCGCAGATTTGGCAGTTTCCTTGGCAGTTAAAGCCTTAGTAACAGCAGTTTTGTCAGCAGAAGCAGCCGCGGTTTTGGCAGCTTTGGGCTTAGAGGCAGTCTTTGGGGGCATGGTCACCGTTCCAGTACATTTGTTCCAGAAGATGCATTCCAATATCCCGCGCGTCCTAGGCACGCAGACGCCCCCTGGGAGCGCGGGCGTCCCGCCCGCCGGTGCGAAGCACCGGAAAAACCA
>JAKFFN010000347.1:0-6734 GCA_036675025.1 Candidatus Sumerlaeales bacterium
CTGGCAAGCCCATTACACCCGCACCGGCTTCAAAAGTTTCACCGGTTTTTATAAAAATCCGTCGATCAAACCCAGCCAAGGCGTGGAAAAGGAAAAAAGCGCCGAGGCTACCCTCGGCGCTTTAATACATCCCATTAACAGTTGCGCTGCATTACCCGGGTAACTGCGAAGGCCGATCCAGCAACGGTTTTCCGAAAATCCGCTCGCGGGGCTTCTTCTCTTCACCAGACGGTGCCGGGGGCGCCGGAGGCAGCGGTGGGGGAGACTTCGGGCGCTCAGGCAGCGGCTCGCCCTTGATCAGGAGGTCGAGTTCCTTGCCGTCGATCGTTTCCCGCTCAATCAATGCTTCTGAAACCCGGATCAATACCTCACGATTATCAGTCAGGATCTTCACCGACCGCTCATGCGCTTCATCAATGATCCGCTTGATTTCCTGGTCAATAATGCTGGCAACAGATTCACTGTAGCGCGAACTGTCGCCATGGTCCCGGTAGTTAAATGGCGAGGGGCTGCTGGAGTCACCATAAGTCCGCGGTCCAAGGATATCGCTCATGCCGAACTCACACACCATCCGCGTAGCCATCTGGGTTGCACGCTGAAGATCGTTGCCCGCACCGGTGGTGAAGTCGCCGAAAGTAATCTCTTCCGCCGCACGGCCACCAAGCATGTACACCAGTCGATCCTTCAGGGCGCCGCGGAACTGCGTAAACCGTTCTTCGCCCGGCAGGTAGCTTGTTACACCCAGTGCCCGTCCACGCGGAATGATTGTTACCTTGTGAACTTCTTCCTGTGCACCAACGTACTTGGCCGTCAGGGCGTGGCCGGCCTCATGATAGGCAGTCAGTTTCTTCTCTTTTTCAGTCAGGGCAAGGCTGCGACGCTCGGGACCCATCATTACGCGGTCACGAGCTTCTTCCAGCTCTGCCATGCTGATGTCTTCACGGTTGCGACGCGCGGCCAAAAGCGCCGCTTCATTGATTACGTTCGCCAGGTCAGCACCGCTGAATCCGCTGGTTCCCTTGGCCAGGATGTTCAGATCAACATCCCCACCCAGCTTAACCTTACGCGAGTGGACCTGCAAGATGCGCTCGCGGCCTGCGAGATCGGGGAAGTCGACCATAACCTGTCGATCAAATCGTCCCGGACGCAGCAGCGCAGGATCAAGCACGTCGGCGCGGTTGGTAGCCGCTATAAGGATGATGCCTTCATTAGAGTTAAAACCATCCATTTCAACCAGCAACTGGTTCAGCGTCTGCTCGCGCTCATCATGGCCGCCGCCGAATCCGCCGCCGAATCGCGAACGGCCCACGGCATCAATTTCATCCATGAAGATCAGGCAGGGTTTATGTTTCTTACCCTGCTCAAACAGGTCGCGCACGCGGCTGGCGCCCACGCCCACAAACATTTCCACAAAGTCCGAACCGGAGATCGAGAAGAATGGAACGTTCGCTTCACCTGCCACGGCTTTCGCCAGAAGCGTCTTGCCCGTACCCGGAGGCCCGACCAGCAATACACCCTTCGGTATCTTGCCGCCCAGGCGGCTGAACTTCTGCGGGTCCTTTAGAAAATCTACGACTTCTTTAAGTTCTTCCTTGGCTTCATCCACTCCGGCCACGTCGTCAAACGTCACCTTCGTCTGCCCTTCACTCATCAGCCGCGCCTTGCTCTTGCCAAAGGTCATGGCCTTGTTACCGCCAGCCTGCAGCTGACGCATGATCAGCATCCACAGCGCAACAATCACGATTACAGGCAGTAAGAACGAAAGAAAGAGGGTCTGCAGGAACTGGTTACCGGGATTCGGGTCATATTCTACGCCAGCTTCCGTCAGCTTGCCAATAATGAAGTCCGCCTGGCCAGGCAGATATACCGACTCAAAATCAACAGGCTTGTCAGCTTCATTGAGATACTTGCCTTTGATCTGGCCATCCCGATCCTCAATTTTGCCAGAAAGCTTTCCCGCTTCGGCTTGCTTTAATACCTGGGTAATCGAGATCTGCTCTGCCTGATCTTTCCCGGTCATCTGAACAAACATACCGATGAACACGATGAACAGGACAAGCCAGAGAGTAGCCGATTTTAATCCATTCATTTAGAGAGATACTCCTTGTCTCGACCGTCGGGGTAACTGCCCCCGCAGCGGTGTCATATAGTGCATACAACCGGAGAAACTATTCGGTCAACGCTGGTGCCACTAATGTAACTGTCGTCTGCTCTGCTATGGATTCTTTTGGAACCCAGATTTCATACTCCGGTACAACCGTCGCAGGAGTATAGTGCTGTTCTAGAACCGCACCAACCCAATGCGCCTTATCCGGCGAAAAAAACAGGTACTTCATTCCGGCACTCATCACAAAGTGCGAGAAAGCCTGGCTCTGGATTCTCTGGGTCAGCGGCTCCTTGGGAATCAGGCCTTTCACCGATAGCTGCGCAAACGGAACGGGATCTGACAGGGCGTGAGCTTCTTCGGCTGGATGAGTAAACGCCTGGTCACCAAGAAGCGCGGTAGGAGGTAAATCCATCAAACGCGCCTGGGCAGCCGAACCAGCCAGGTTGTCCCATGTCTTCTTTGCGCCCTCAATATTGATCCATGTAAAAAACAAAACCGGCAGCAGGAACAGTAACCCATAAACACTGCTCCAGAAAATCTGAACAGGCTTCCGCTGTTCAGGCCAGCGGCAGTAGATATCATATCCCGCAATACCAAGCACGAGTCCGCTCAGCACATAGGCCTCGAGTCCGTAATTGAGACCAGCCCCTACCTTGAAAAAAGTTATCAGGTTAACAGGAAGCGCAGCCAGGAAGTACAACGCCACACCTTTTGCCATCGGCAGCGGGTGGCGCCGCAATATCCATATCGCCGCCGCGACAGCCAAAAGCACGCGGCCGCACAGGTCCCAGGTTAATACGGGAAAACCCGACGGATTTAACAGCAGGTCCCGGGAAATCACAAATAGCTGTGTGTTTAACCCCAGCGAGGAACCGCCAACCTGGTTCATTAAAAACAAGCCTTTAGTTATAACCTGGGCAACGCCTATATAGATAAGTAAGAGCCCTACAAGCGAGAGCCCCCAGAGAAAAGCCGGCTTAAATCCGGCCCTGATCCAATAAAAGATGCAGAATGCCGCTGGGAAAGCCCAGAAAGACGGCTTGTAGGCAACCGATAACATGAACGGAATCAGCGCCAGGTACATCTTTTTCTTATTTCCCTCAGCTCCAAAGGCCATATAGGCGGCCACCATTGCCCAGAACAGTCCTGGAAAATCGGCGCGAAAGCTTGTACTCGGCACCATGATCCCGCTCCAGAGGGCCATGTAAGCGCCCGAGTAAATCACTGCCCACCGGCCAGAAAACCCGCTTTTTACAAGGAAGCGGCTCAGGATGAAGATAATTCCTGCCAGGTACATGAGAGACTGGAAGCGCCCCGCCAGATAGATATGGAATCCAAATCCAGTAACGTCAAGCAACCGCAGCAGCAGCCCAAGCGGGTAACACAGGAGTGGGCCATAAGGCATAAGCCGATGCGGCCACGCAGCAATATCGGGATACAGCTTCTCTCCGGCAGCCACTTCGCTTACGGCCCATTGGACCATGCTTTCGGGATGCGAAATATCCTGGCGCACGAAAATTGCGAGACTGCAAAGCACCAGCAGTGAGAGGCTGCCGGCAGAAATAATTACAAAAAGCGGAGTTAGTGCCCTACGGTTCATAAGTTTCCGCAAATACATGTTTGTTTTGTGGAAAAACTTATGTGTCGGTAAATAATCGGTGCGCTATACTCTAATTTACTCGAATCCCGTTGTGCGCGGGGCGGGGCCGGAAAAAGGATGTGGTAGATTTCAGCGGATATCATTTAATGGGCTACTCCCTTCAAAGCAATTCGTTGTCGAAAACACTTGCATCTGCCACCCTATGGGCGGTAAACCAACCACATATTGTTGTAGAAGGTCTGTCAGGTACGCCTGCGGACGCCTGTAATTTTTCTAGTTTTGAAGGGAGGTAAGTACCTATGGTAAAAGGGTTTAAATCAACCCTTTTTGCTGGTGTGATTTCGCTTGGCGCGTTTGCACCTGCATACGCTGCGGCCCCGGTTATTTCTGGTCTGCCCGATATCCAGATCGGCGACATGGAAGACTCGGGATCAACCGACAGCAACCTGTTCGTGTTCTCTAACGCGTTCAGCTTCAGTGACTACGTTACTGACGCAGATACACCGGACAACCAGCTCAAGTGGAGCTTTGGTGAGTTCACGAATTCTGCCATGAGCAGTGGCCAGGATAGCCAGTACGAAGTCAATGGAGTGTCTGCCGTTCTTAAGGGCGACGCAGCCATTGCTGCCGATGCTGGTAACGGATACGCACTCGTGAAAGCGGGTGGTAATCTGATCACGGGAGATGCCGCAAATTTCCGCGACATCGTATTCTCACCCACATCCGGAACGGCACCGTTCCCGGATCCTAGCCCGGCCGACGCAGCAGCTGCTGCAGCTGGCAAGGCTCTTCGGTTCTTTGTAACTGATGCTGAGAACAACCTCGGCTACCAGGATATCCTGATCGAAACGGTTGATGACCAGTTCGACGTATCCACCGGTACCGATGGCTACCAGGAAGTTGTTCGCGAGACGAACCTCTTCGCCGGTTGGCAGCAGTCTGGTATTGATTCTGCCGAAGTTGACATCACGTCAGCAACAGCAGGTCAGCTGGACATCATCGTTCAGCCTGCAATCGCCCGCACCCGTATTCTGGGTTGGGGTAACGGATCTCTGCTTCCGTACGATTCCGTTGGCGCCACCAAGTTCGTTCGTGGTAAGTTCTATGTAACCACCTCAAACGCATTTGCAGCTCCGACGAATCAGGTGCCTAACTTCCGTCTCCGCGTCTTCAACGAAGGCCCGGTAGCGGGAGCAGCGCACTTCGAGTACGCGCAGACCGGCTACACCGCACCTGCTCACGAGCCGTTCTACGCTCTGGCAAACAACCCCACAATGGAAGCCTTTGCTAACTCGCTGCGTCCTAGCGGCACAGCTGCAACGCCTTCTATCTACAAGGTTGACTTTGATCCAGTAGACGTACCTGCGGCAGTTGGTACCGACATCGGTGCCTTCATCGAGAGCTACACTGCTCAGGATCCGGCCAATGCCACACTGTCCCTGCTTGAATTCGCCATGGCAACGTATGATGCCAAGTCGGATGCAGAAGGCACACTGGTATACGAGTACAACCGTGCTACCGGCCTGGCTGATGCAGCTTCAGCTGGTGGCGTGAAGGAACTCGGAGCTGGCGCGTTTAACCACGAAGCCAACTTTGAGGCTGGACGTCGTCAGGATCTCTACCTGCCTGGCACCGACGCTGGTCCGTATGCATCCGTAACTGATGCTGGCACTGGCGCAACCGGTGGTCTGATTGGTGACACTGACGCTGTTAGCCAGGATGTATTCGGTATCGCCATCCTGAACGTGTTCTCAACTGCTGAAGCTGACAGACTCCGCATTGAAGCTAACAAGCTTTACCGTGCGCGCTTCTACGCAACTGCAGTAGTTCCGACCACCAGTGCTAACCTGGCCACAGAAATCCAGGGCAACCTGCGTTTCCGCTTCCAGACTGTTTCGGCAGCTGCAAGCTACATGCTGGACCTTGGAACTCTCGCTGGCTTCAGCACCACCCCTCAGGGTGATGCTCTAGCAGCTCAGGTTCTGCCTGGTATCGGTTCTCAGAACCCTGAACAGGATGCTGCTCTGAATACAGCTGGTGAAGCTGGCGGTTGGTACAACGTTCAGATCGCTTCTCCGCTCGACGTAGATGCTATCCGCGAAGATCAGGGTGATAACTTCGGTCTCTTCGGTGCTGCACCTGGACCTGGCTCCGCTCTGCCTTCGGGTAAGGACGTAGCTCTGGGTGTGGATCTTATCCAGATCCCGGACAGCCTCGTTGTTGCGCCTGGTGTTGAAGTTCCGTTTGGTCGTGCAAACCGTGCATATGTACGCGTTGCCGCGATCAAGGTCTTCACCTATGCGCCTATCGACGACGGTGGTTACGACTACCTGCCGTAACTGAAGTAATAGGAGATAATACTCCTGGGTGGAGAGCCAAATGGCTCTCCACCCTTTTTTTTTAGGGCATTTGAAAGGTGACAGAAAAGGTCTATGCCCTGCATAAGCGGTTGCCCCCTGTACGAGCACGATCAACTACCGTCCCCACGGCACGCTTAAGTCCATTGGGTACACCGGTGCTTCCGTTGCCAGGGCATACACGCCAGCGCCCAGGATGTCTCCGACGCCGAACGCCACGGCTAGTGCGGCCTGTTATATAATCCCCTCACCCCCCTTTAACCGTCCGGGAGAAACAACACAACGGCACCTCATGGGGCGTATCGTACGTTCCCATCTACCCTTTAACCGTCCGGGAGCGACAACACATCGGCACCTCATGGGGCGTATCGTACGTTCCATCCACCCTTTAGCTGTCCCGGAGGGACAATACATCGGTATCTCGTGAGGGCATATCATACGTTCCATTCACCCTTTAGCTGTCCCGGAGGGACAACACATCGGTATCTCGTGAGGGTATATCATACGTTCCATCCACCCTTTAACTGTCCCGGAGGGACAACACAGCGGTAGATAATATGTAAGGCCGTGACACTCGCGATTCACCGTGATCACCGAAGTGTCACCATCTTTTATCATACGGGCTTATTCCTCGTTTAAGAGGTTGTCCCAAGGAAAAGGAGTGCCACGG
>JAKFFN010000028.1:0-6703 GCA_036675025.1 Candidatus Sumerlaeales bacterium
ATACGCTCTCGGCCCCAACGTAGCAACGCTCATTGGTCATAATACCGTTCGCCGCGAAGTCATGGGAAATGAAGCCCGCGATCCGTCTACTACGGAAGTGGCGGAGATGCGAAGACTAGTAAGCAAGGCCATGGCCGACGGTGCGATTGGCGTCTCTACCGGTCTCATTTATACTCCCGGCACCTACTCAAAAACAGACGAAATTATTGCATTGGCGGAAGAGGCAGCGAAGGCCGGTGGCATCTACGTCTCTCACATGCGCAGTGAGAGCGGTAATATAACCAGGGCGATCGACGAGGCGCTGACCATAGGCCTGCAGGCCAAACTCCCGGTTCATATTTCTCACTTTAAAGTTTCATCGGCCCGTATGCATGGCGGCAGCACGGTCACCCTCGGTATGGTAGACGCGGCCCGGGCTGCCGGGCAGGACGTCACCGTTGATCAGTACGCATATACCGCGTCATCCACCGGCATGAGCACAATGTTGCCCGATGATGCCATTGCAGGCACGCGCGAGGAAGTGCGGGCGCGACTGACAGACCCGACCACGCGCTCATTGATCGCCAAACGGATGATTGATGATTACCTGAATTCTGGTCGCCCAAATCTCGACTATGCGAAAATCGCCAGCTTCCGCGACGATCCTTCCGTAAATGGCATGAGCATTCTCGAGATCGCGCGCCTTTGGAAGAACGACGAATCCTGGCAGGCGCAGGTGGACGTAGTGCTAGACATGATGACTAGCGGCGGCGCGAGCATGGTCTTCCACTCCATGGCGGAGGATGACGTGCAGAACATAATGAAGTACCCCAACACCATGATTGCCTCAGACAGCAGCATCCGTACCCTCGGCCGCGGCATGCCGCACCCCCGCGGCTACGGCAACAATGCACGCGTGCTTGGCCTGTACATGCGCGACCTCAAACTGTTGCGGCTGGAAGATGCCATCCGGAAAATGACGAGCCTGCCCGCGCGAACAATGCGCATGAATGACCGCGGAATTCTCCGCCCCGGAATGGCGGCTGACCTTGTTGTGTTTGACCTGGCAAAGGTGCGCGACGCATCCACATTTCGACAACCTCATGCTTACGCGGAAGGGTTCGATTACGTACTGGTTAACGGCAAACCGACAATTGCAAACGGAGAGCTGACCAGTGAACGCGGGGGAATCGTGATCTATGGACCCGGCAAAGATGTCCGATGACGCAAAGAACCTGAACAGATCATATACTTAGAAAGGCGAACCTGAAAATGGAACCAAAGTTTACAGTAAAATGCAAAGTCCAGCGGCCAGTGGCCGAAGTCTTTGACGCGGTTTATGATGCCTCAAAGTTAAGCCAGTATTTTACCACAGGTCAGTCCAGTGCACCTCTCGATGAAGGCACCCAGGTGATCTGGCGGTTTGCCGATTACCCCGGAGATATAAAAGTCGACGTAAAGCAGTTGGTGCGAGACAAGCTGATCGTACTCGAATGGGCCGCCGCAAACCGCGATTATAACACGACGGTTGAGATGCAATTCTCAACCACTGATGACGGCTCCACCCAGGTTAAGATTACCGAATCCGGCTGGAAAGATAACGAGCAAGACCTGAAGAGCTCCTACGGCAACTGCGAAGGCTGGAGCCAGATGTGCGCGTGCCTCAAAGCCTGGGTAGAACACGGCATCAACCTGCGCAAAGGCTATTTCTAAACTTCCGGCGGTCACGGCCGCGAAATAGTGTGGCATACAAGGACTTTTATGTTTTGTCCCGAAGGGATTTCTAGGAATGCCCAAGGCAAGAAGTACCGATCCGTACTTCCGGCGGTGACGACCGTGAAATAGTGGGTCTTACAAGGACTTTCGAGTTTTGTCCCGAAGGGATTTCTAGGAAAGCCCAGGACAAGACGTGTCGATCCGTCAGGAACGTGCACGTTGCCGTCCTGGGTACCATGCGTCCCCACAACCCCGTCCTGAAAGGACGACTAGCTACGTTTAATAGCCAGCCCTTGGTTAGGATGCACTCGTTTGTGATGAGGAGCTCGTCACTTTTCGCAAAATGGCAATCACCGCGTAGATGACACCCCCCGCAAGCACCAGGATACCCAGGAACAGCAGCATCATCCCGGTGGCAAAACCCTGTAGCGATCCAACGCTTTTTGAGACCGTGAGACCAACAGTCTCACCACTGGTGGTGCCTACCAGTTCATACTTGCCCGGCGAGAGTTGAGCTTTTGCCAAAGATATTTTTGTTGGAGAGCCCGACGAGCTTTGGGTAGAACCCATGCTCTCCTGCAGCGGCACTGTTGTGCCGTCATCAGACCTCCTAATGTGGATCGCCAGGCCCGCAGGAAGTTCATCCGATTCTACGCGAAACTCGTTATCTCCCATAACCCCGGCACTCAGGCGCCAGACCGTATAGCTGTCCGCCTCAGTCACCTCAAAAGGCGTAATCCCCGGCGCCTGCGCAGTCACGAGATCCGGAGCCGACACGGCCCGGATGAACATGATCATCGGGATCAACATGATAATAACACCGAGAGCAGGCGCGATGAGCAGCTTGATAAAAAACTTTAAGTTCATGGCGACATAGGGCACCTCTGCTATCGGGAGGTTCAAGTATAAACTACCAGCACCGCATTTGCCGATTTGCTGTTGCAATGTTGGCAGTCTTTCGTTCGAAAACACGCATGTCTACAGAACTCCCTGCGGTTACACAAGACGAACATCCTGAACGCTGGCCCTACCTTGCTGCTACGCCGATTGTGGATTTCAATCATCCGGCCGTCGCCGCTCTGGCTGCGGCATTGGCTGAAGCTGCCGTCGACGGCAATGACATAATTGCACGTTGCTTTACCTGGGTTCGAGACCAGGTTGGTCATTCCGCAGACATCGGTGCGACCGCCGTAACCTGTTCAGCATCCCAGGCGCTGCACCACCGCACGGGAATTTGCTTTGCAAAAAGCCATCTGCTGGCGGCGCTGCTAAGGGCAAACGGTATCCCTTCTGGTTTCTGCTACCAGCGGTTGAGCATCGAAGGCGGACCTGATGGCCCCCACAGCCTTCACGGTCTTAACGCCGTATGGATTCAAGACGGCTGGTTCAGGATAGATGCTCGCGGCAACAGGCACGACATTGATGCGCAGTTTACTCCGCCGGTAGAGCGTATTGCCTTTCAACCAGATACCACCCATGGCGAATACGATCTCCCGGGAGTGCTGGCTGAGCCACTGCCATCCGTCGTGTTGGCGCTACAATCAGCTCAATCCATTCCGCAGCTTTGGGCAAAACTACCTGACGTTTCCTGAGCCAGCCTGCATCGGGCATTTTAGGGCTGTGGACAGCCCTCGTCCATAAAGGAATCACAGTCATTGTCCATGCGGTCACCACAAACTTCAGTGGCGCCGGGATGTACGGTGAATTCGGCATCGTCACAGTCGGTTCCAACTGCTACATAGCCTGGTGGGGCCGTACAGGCCTGGATGGAATTCTCCTCCGTGCCATATCCATCACCATCCCTGTCCAGGTACCATATCGTCTTGCCAACGGAATTAGAATCATTGTCATCAATGCTGCCATCACAGTCATTGTCCAGGCCATCACCACAAATTTCAGATGCACCTGCATAGACTGCAGCGTTTTCATCATCACAATCGTCGCCCGCAGATACGTAGCCTGCTGGTGCGCTGCAGGCCTGTACTGAACTAGAAAAGTCGCCGTGCCCGTCTCCATCCTGGTCTGCGTACCAGGTAGATCCGCCAATGGCTCCGGTGTCGGCACCGTCCGTTAATCCGTCGCAGTCATTATCAACGCCATCACCACAGATCTCACTGGCGCCCGGGTGTACTGCCGCATTAGAATCATTACAATCGCCCGCAGTTGCCGCGTAGCCAAGAGGTGCGGTACAACCTGTTACCGTCACTGAGGAAACTCCGAACCCATCGCCATCGTTATCCCTATAGAAAGTTGAAGGATTGCTGACATTGTTGTCTGCACCGTCAATACTTCCGTCGCAGTCATTGTCGAGGCCATCACCACATACTTCGGGTGCGCCAGGGTAAACCGCCGGGTTGCTGTCATTGCAGTCTGACGGAGCAGTAACACCATCCCCGTCTTCGTCGAGAGCCCGGGGTCCCACTGCCAAGAAGTGTATGGCTGTAGCTTTGGCGGCTCCAGTGGCGCGATCAGTCGCTGTTATAGTAAAATCGAACTTGGAACTGGCAGTGACCGCAAGAATGGTATTAGCAGAAACCGGGGTTGCTGTAACTACAGGTGTATCATAAAAAAAGTAGTTACCGCCAATGTTTACATTATAAACGCCCGTAGCGCTTGATGTGCATGTAAATCCAGACCCTTTAGAAACAGATCCATCCGAATTCAATATGCCTCGGAGCAGGTTCAAAGTTTCGGCTGGAGCCTGTGTGGCCTGGCTGACAGGGGAGAAGTCCGATGCCGGGCGTCCGCCTAAAGTCGCAGCATTGCCTGCATTAACAGCATAATTGGCATATGGGGTAGCCATCAGGCGTTGGCGCGGGGTGAAAGGGAGGTCCGAACCTATCTGCACTTCAAGCCATCTCCCATCCTCCGGTCCCGAAAAAACCCCGTCCAGGCTTGTGCTGTTGCCAAGGGTCACGCTATATATGCCATTTGTAAAGGGCACCGCCGGATGTGTTTCCGTCCAGAGCAGGTTTCCATCTGTGGCTGCATCATAAATGCTGAACTTGATGACGTGGTTTCCATTAAGCGGTGCGTTATTGCTTTGTACGTTACCCTGGACACTTATTGGTATGGAGACCTGTGCTGCTAAAGGCAGGTCACAATAAGTGAGGAATAGGGCAGTTGCGCCCAGTACTAGTAGCCGGCGGGATAGCTGAGGCAAAAACGTCATTGATAGAATCCTGAAGAAGATAGAGTAGTGTTAATCTAGGGAGAACAGGCTTAACGATACTGGTAGAGCAAAAGCTGTTGGCGAGAACGGCAGTGCCACAAGGTTTGATCCACTGGTTGCGTGCGGCCCAATTGGTCCGGCAATGACATTAACCATTTCCAGCGACCCGGAGTAAGCAGCTCCGCCACCGGCAGACATACGCAACTCCATTTTAGCTCCTGACGGATTGGACGAAGTCCCGGCACCGGCAACGGCTGACCCAACCAGAAGCACAGGGACGATCCAAAATCGCACTAAGTCGTAACGGTTCATGAAATAAGCGGCTTTCGTGTTGTTGTAACTCTGCAAGCTCATTGAGGCTTCAACATGGAGCACAAAAAATAAGCAGCTGTGTCACAAACGCAATGATTTTCTTCTAACGTTTTCTACGGAAACTTACGCGTTATCTTGTTAATGAATATGAGCAAATAAGGGAAGCAAGGCAGGGGACTTATGACAACTAAGAAGCGGACGCTAAGAATAACACCGTTACTCCTGGCCGGCGCCATTACCCTCGCTACTGCGCCGGCCGCGGCAGAAATACGGGCCGTCTGGTCATCGCGCTTCGGCTGGCCGGGGACCTCGGCCGGCGCCAGCCAGACTAACATCAATACCCTTTTTAACAACATGGTTGCCGGCAAGTTCAACACCGTCTTTTTTCAGATCCGCGGCCAGTGTGACGTTTTTTATCCGTCACCCTATGAACCATGGTCGCCTATTATAACCAGCCCCGACGGAGTTAATCCCGGCTGGGATCCCTTACAATATGCCATAAGCGCGGCTCACAGCCGCAACCTTAAGCTCCATGCCTACTTCAATACCCATACCATCTGGCAGGGCAATGCACCTTCGCCAACCAGCTACCCTGACCACATTTACTACCAGCACGGCAATATTAACGACCCGGACCACCGCGACTGGATGATTCATGATGCAGCAGGAGTACCTGCGCTTGACGGGGAATACATCTGGATGAACCCCGGCATACCCGCTGCCGACGCCCATGTGCGCCGTGAAGCTGTTTACATTGTCAGCAATTACGACGTCGACGGCCTTCACTTCGACCGGTGCCGTATGCCACAACCCGGCTACGGCAAGAACCCCATAGCCGTGGCTCGCTGGGATAATCCCGCTACGCCCCTCGCAAATGACGGCCCCGGAAACCCGCAGCGCCTCGGCTGGGACGACTTCATGCGCGACTGCGTCACCCGCCAGATGGTGAACATCGCCGGCCAATGCTGGCTCGCCAATCGCGAAGTCGTTATGTCCGCCGCGCCCCTCGGCCTGCGCAAGCAGAGTGATTACCCCGGATATCCTTCTGGCTACCAATACGGCTATAACCGCGCCCAGGACGCCATCGCCTGGATGCACCTCGGCGCCCTGGACTTCGTCGTGCCTCAGATCTACTGGTCAAACACCGATGCTGGTCTTCCAGATTTCAACCACGTTTACAACGGCTGGCTCACGCAGGCAAATGCAACAGGCCGCGCCCTCGTACCCGGCAGCAACATCAGCAAAGGACTCACCGAAGTTCACACCCACGTTACCTACCAGCGAGCCAACGGCGGCGCCGGCCATACCATCTGGCACGGCCACGCTGCTGGCGTAAACCTGTCAACCTGGGACGACGCCGGAAAACCCTACGAAGGGCCGGCATCGCCCGTTCAGGATTTTCCATGGCGAGACACCGAGGGCGTAATCACCGGCCATGTTTTTGAAGACCCCGCCGGAACAACCCCCGCCGTCGACGCCTGGATTACCCGAAACGGATCCACCTGGACAGCCCTTTCTTCCGGC
>JAKFFN010000311.1:0-6447 GCA_036675025.1 Candidatus Sumerlaeales bacterium
CGATGGCCAGAAGGTCGTGATAAAAAAAAATAAGACTATAAAAAATATTCAAGAGTATTTACTAGTATTTATTATTACCTTTTTATCGTTAATTCTGCTACAACCTTGTTCACCGATTAAAACTGGTAAAGTCATCCTGCGTAAACGTTTCGCCGTAGCTCTTATACTGGCCCACGTGGATAATCTGGACCTTTACGCCCAGCTTCGACAGCAGGTTCTTGAGGAAGTAGGAATCCGCACTCACGCCATGCAGCATTAGCTCGGCGCTCGGCGGCATAACCACTTCATCCGCAGCAATAGCCGTGAGGTAGCTGGCCTGGCTGTCATCTTCAAGGATGGCAGTCACAGTCTTCTTGCGCTTCTGAAGCTCGTCAATGGCTTCGCGCAGCTCCTGACCCGTCGCCATGCCAAGATCATTAGGACCGATCCGCAGCACCACCTGCTTGATGCTGTCATCCAGGCGCGCCCGCCGCAGCGTATCAATGTAGCGCTTCAGGCTCTCCGGCTGCTCGCCAAAAAGAACCATCTCATCGCCGCGCTCCTCTATCGAACCGGAGATTGGCATCACCAGCACCTTGGAGCCCTTGATTGCCTTGGTCTTACTGTCTGATGATTTCACCAGTTCAGTAATGGACGTGTTTTTATCCTTGTCCTTACCCTTGGCGGTTTTCTTTTTGTCCGAAGCGTCAGACTTGTCGGCTTTTTTTGAAGCCGACTTCTTGCCCTCGTTCGCCTTCTCTGAACCGGTCGACTCAGTGTCGTCGGCGTTTTTCTCAATGGTTTCCTTCGCTGCCTCATCGGCCACTTCGGCCAGCTTCGAAAGGAAACTTTCGGTTTTGTCTTTTTCGTCGGATTTATCCGGCGTTTCTGCCCCTGCAGGCAGCGCCAGTGCCATTGCCAGCACCGTTGCCGCGGTAATACGGAACAACTGATTCATTAGTAGCCTACTCCCGTTTAGTACTGATTTGATCGGATGACATGCCTGAGCGAAGGATGTACCAAGAACTTAAAAGCCGTCAACACGGGCTTAGACAGCGGGAATCGGGAAAGGGTACAGCACGGCCCAGTTAAATCTGCCGCGCTCCACGGCTCACGTAATACATCATCGCAACTTCATTACAATCGGGGAACTTGTGACATTTTATGCATTCTCCCCATACCTTGTGTGGCAACATGTTACGGTCCACGATCTGGAACCCGAACTTTCCGAAGAACGCCGGCTGATACGTAAGCGTAAATACCCGCCGCAGTTTCAGGTCTTTCGCCTCCGACAGGCACCTGTCTACCACCAGCCGCCCCAGGCCCAGCCCCTGAGCCCGTTCAGCTACGGCCACACATTTGAGCTCTGCAAGGTCGTCCCAGGTAACATGGAGCGCGCTACAGGCAATGATCTCGCCCTCATGTTCTACCACGGTAAAGTCGCGCACCGTTTCAAACAGTTCATTCAGACTGCGGTGCAGCATCTCGTTTCGAGCCGCAAACACGGCGATCAACTGTTGCAGGCGCTCGACATCCTCTACGGTAGCTTTTCGGGCAACCGCCGTTCCGGGGGCGATTATAGGTTGCGAGGCAACGTCAATTGTCATAACTTGGCCGATACGAATGATATAACAGCCGTGAGCCCGATGCTCCGTGCTTGCATGTTAACACAACAATAGCAGGCGTCCGCTGTTCACCTAAATTGTGGAGGAACGCGAGAACAATGCCCGGCTGCCGCACCGCGTTAAGGACGGGAAGCTGGACGGGACGGAGCAGTCCGTAGGGTCGACGTTCCGTCGACCACTTGCTGTGCCCCGGAATTATGATTTGCCCGGAGGAGATCTTCTGGTCTTCATGCACTTTCTCACTTTCTCATCTTCTCACCCCGCGAAGCGGCACTTCTCACGCGGCGCAGCCGCCCTTCTCACCTGTTTTTCCGCAAAGCCATTGCAAGTCCGGCGTCTTGTAGGGCAAAACCCATTATCCGCTGCAAAAGGGGACACACGTGCGGACCACTTACATGGACTTCAACGACGCCGAATATGTCCGGCGCACTTTGCGCGGCGACAGATCCGCCTTCGATGCTCTTGTGCGGCAGTACCACGGTATGGTCTATGCCGTCGGCCTGGCCCGGCTGAACCATGACCACGACCAGGCCGACGAACTTACCCAGGAAGTGTTCCTGCGCGCCTGGCTCCATCTCGACCGGCTCTCCAAACCCGACTACTTCCCTGCCTGGCTAGTGCAGATCGCACGAAATCTCGCGGCCGACTGGCAGCGCCGCGACCGCCGGAAATCTGCCCTGGTGCAGCTGCTCGCTGCCGATCACCCCGAAGTCCTCGCCGTTCCTGCTAAAGATCCGTCACCGCGTGAAGTTATTGCCGCATCTCTGGAATCTCAAGAGCTCCATCTTTCCCTTAACCAGCTCCCAGCAGACCAACGCGAACTCTTGCTTCTCCACTACGGTGAAGGCTTGTCTCAGTCAGAGATTGCCCGCAGCCTTGGCGTCAGTCCTTCCACGGTGATGCGTCGACTCGACAACTCGCTGAACCGGCTGCGCCGTATCTATCATCGCGATGCGGCCGCCGAACTCGCCGCCCGCCGCCCCGCCGCCGCATCTCGGATCGCTCGCACCGTGGCGGTAATAGCAGCAGCATTTCTGCTTTCCCCCCACCAGAAATTTGCCTTGGCCGCAGCCGCCGGTAAACCTCTCCTCCTACCCAAGTTTTCTGCCACCAGCAAAACCCTGGCAATAGGTGGGGGCGGTGCAGCTGTCGCACTCGCACTATTACTTGTCGCCAACATCCAGCCTGGTTCTGAGGCGCAATTTGACCAAAGCACTAAAGAGCGCACTGGCCGCTTCCAGAAGGTCTCTCACCAGGTAGACTTTGCCGAAGACCCTGCAGTCATGCGTCAGACTGATGCCTTAGCGCCGGCTATGCGCAAACCTACACAGCTGCTCAGGTACTCCCAACCAAAGTCAGCCCGAAAGCAGGGAACCACTGAAGTCACAACCGCCATCGACACAAGTGATAAAGCTGCAGGGAAGCATGAGGAGGAGCAGAGCAATTCCACCAGCGGTGCAATCGCTGCGGCATCGTCTCCATGTGCGACAAGTGAAGAGATGCTCCAATTGATCCGGGAGATGGAGAAAATTGTGCAAGCTGCGCAGTTTACCTACAGAGCATCGCACACTGTTTTTGGTGAAGGCGACAAAACAAACGTGCTGGATATCGAGGGTACCGTCACAATCAAGCACGGCAGGTACCTGATCGAGTCCCGTCAGGGCAGCCCGGGTCCCTTTAAAGCTTTGCTCTACTATGACCCCACTACCAGGGAGATGACATGGCTGAACAAGTATGGCGATAGACCGGATGAGCAGACAGTTATCACAGAGAAAAACGGCACTTCAATTAACGCACTTAATCATATTTATAACCCCTTGGCCGGACTCATCGCGCCACCCTTCGGGTCAGGACCACTTTCCAACTTTTTCGCAAAGCAGACCAAAGACGGTTATGCAGCCGTGAAATGCTCACCCGAGACAACCAACAGCGTTGAGATAGGTTCCGAGAAAAAATGGCTACTGCGCTTTCAGCCCTCTCAAAGACCGTTCTTCGACTATATGGAGCATAAGGATGCATTTGGCGCTCGGTCATTTAGTAAAACGGTTGTTAAGTTCAGCAGGTTAAATGGCGTTCTTTACCCGTCGGTATTTCTCACAGCAGGAAACTACAAAGAAATGGGCGATAAACGATCAACTTCGTCTATCGAAATGCTGAAGCTTGGCGACGGTGTACCCGAGGTAAAAGACCCGTTTCTACACGTTCCCCGCTCCAAGCGGTTCGACATGTCTGGCGGCTTAAAGCCCGGTGCGTAAGCGCGCGCAAAGTTAGCTCATAACCGTGGCAAGAATGCTCTGCAGCCTTCCCCTGTCTTTAAACCCATGATCATCGCTCTCCGCCTGCTTATTATCCTGCTTGTTGTTGTGGCTCTGTTCGTGGCGTGGATCTACTTTCGCCAGGACAGCATGATTTACTTTCCGCGGCCTTACCGGCCCGACCACCTGGCCATGGTTCCGCCGCGCGCTGTGAAAATCCAATACGAGATCTCCTGCGGACAGCAGACCGCCTGGTACGTGCCGCCCCGCTCTGCCGCTGATCCCAAAGCTCTGCCGGAGCGCCTCTGGATTCTCTTCGGCGGCAACGGCTCCCTTGCCCTGTTCTGGAGCAATGGCGTCAATGTATCGGCCGATGCCGACGCCGCCTACGTCATGTTCGATTACCCCGGCTACGGCCACTGCCAGGGCAAACCCTCGCCTGATGCCATGGCCGAATCCGGCGATGCTCTTCTGGGCGCCATTGCCGATCACCTGGGCGTGACCGATGAAACTCTTAAGGCAAAGACGACGCTCCGGCTAATGGGCCACAGCCTTGGCGCCGCCGTCGCCCTGGCTTTCGCGGAACGCAACCCCGCCGACCGGCTAGTGCTGGCAGCGCCTTTTACCACCATGCGTGCCATGGCAGATCGGTCTGTGTCGCCCTGGCTCGGGTGGCTGCTCCGCCACAACTTCGACAACGAAACTGCCCTGAAAACCCTGGCAGCGCGCCAGCCGCAGCCCCACGTGATCCTCACCCACGGCACCGCTGACGACATCATTCCCATCGAAATGAGCCGGAAGATGTCCGCCGCCCATCCCGACATGATAGATTACATCGAGATCAAAAACGCCAACCACGAATCCATCCTCGACGGGATAGAGCATTACATGGCCCCCGAACTCCCCCGTGGCCTCAAATCCCAGGCCGAAGCCGCCAAATACATCACCCAGTCAAAAGTTAAGCACTAACTCTCAACTCTCAACTCTCAACTCTCAACTCTCAACTCACAACTCTCAACTCTCCATTGGCGTCGCGGTGCGCCGCTGCTCCTGTCGAGCCACTGGCCAGTACTGACCGGCCCCCATAATACCAGCTACTGGCCACTAACCACTAGCCACTAAAACTGCTGAATACGCCACCCACCCCGGCGTAAATAGCCGCATCCCAATATGGGGACGTAGCTCAGCTGGGAGAGCATCAGGCTGGCAGTCTGAGGGTCAGGGGTTCGATCCCCCTCGTCTCCACCATTTAAAAACCAAAGCACCCGCCGGACAAGCGCCGGCGGGTTTTTTGTTTTTACTCATTACCTTTTTCGTCGTAGGGCACCTTTATGGGGTGCTGGTGGCTTGCCACAGCTCTGGAAAAAGCAGCTGTTAAACTTATGCAGCTGGAAGATTAAGGTAACTTGGATACCAGAACTCTCCCGCCAGTCGGTTGAAATTTTAAATTCTTACTCGCACTTTGCCATAGCGGTGGCAAGCCACCGGCACTCCATAAGGGAGCTATATGACGTCATTGGCGCGATTTAGCGATGAACTACCCGTATTGAAAGCCCTGTGGTGCGAAAGAAGCGAACAATCGCCCGTTTCCCGCCGTCTAAACTCCTGATCCCATGAAAGCGCCTGCCGTATGAGAACCGCCCCTGAGGCGTCGTCATTTCCCGCCGTGTGGTGGCTGATTCATGGCCTGGTGATTTCGGCCATGGCCGTGGCGGGCGTTTACCTGGGACAGTGGCTCGTGGCGGAACTCATGCAGCCCGTGCCCCACGGCGACATCACCGCCAAGTGGTGGGACATCTTCCGCAAATTCACCGCCACCATCACCGGCACCATGTTCCTAGCCGGGGTCATAGGGTATGTGATGCTCATCCTGCCCGAACACGAGTAAACGGCAAAATATCTAGCCGCAAAAAAGCGCAGTAGGCTCAAAAAAGCAGGAACACAAAAAACACAAAAGAGAAGCGGCACAAAAAACACAAAAAATAATAGCCGCTCACATTCTTTCACTAGCCTCGTTCTTCGTGCCCTCAAGCCAACGCACGCTAAACTTATCCAGCCGCGGTAAGTTTATATCCCAGCCCCTTTTGTGCTTTTTTGTGCCGCGCGAAGCGCTTTGTGCTTTTTGTGTTCCGGCTTTTTCCTGATTTTTCTCTTCTTCTTACACCAGCGGCACTTCCTCCGACTCATTCGTCAGGTCCAGAAACAGCTGTTCCAGCGTATCATCCTTCCCCATCTGCTCCCGCAGCTGCGCCATTGATCCCAGGAAGATAACCTTCCCCTTTTTAAAAATCGCAATCCGGTCCGCCAGTTCTTCCGCCACGCTCAGCACATGCGTACACAGGAACACCGTCCGACCCATCTCCGTCTGTTTGCGGAAAAGCCGTTTCACCGTCCGCGCGCTTTGTGGATCAAGCCCCACCATTGGCTCGTCAACCACCACCACTTCCGGGTCGTGCATCAGGCTGCAGCTGATCACCAACTTCTGTCGCATGCCGTGGCTGTAATTCTCCACTAGCTTATCAATCGCGCTGCGCAGGCCGAACAGGTTCATGTAATATTCCAGTTTCTCCTGCTGCACGTCCCGCGGC
>JAKFFN010000207.1:0-6434 GCA_036675025.1 Candidatus Sumerlaeales bacterium
AAACTCCCGACCGCTCAGCTTCTCATACATGTAAGGCTGATCCGGAACGTACCCGATGCGCCGCTTCGCTTCCACGGGTTGTTTCTGCACATCAAAGCCTGCAACCAGCACCCGGCCGCTCGTCGGGCGTATCAGCCCAGTCAACATCTTGATGGTCGTCGTTTTGCCTGCCCCGTTGGGACCCAGGCAGCACAGGAATTCGCCCCGCGGCACCGTCAGGTTCAGGTCATCAACTGCTGTGATGTCCTCATACTGCTTCGTCAGGCCTTCGATTAACACCCCGGGCGTACCCTCGTTAACCGGAAGCGATGCCTCCCCTGCCAGTTGATCCACCGTAGCCGTCATGCGGTCACCGCCCCCTGAAGAGATTTAACAAGATGCTTAGCACAATGCTGATGATGATACAAGTGACAATGGGAAAATAGAACGAACCGCTTTTGCCTTCCACGCGGATATCGCCCGGCAGCCGGCCCAGCCATGGGATACGCGGGCCAAACTGGATAAAGAGCCCTACCAGCAGCATCACGATGCCGGCGATAATCAGCATTTTTCCCAGCGGGTTCATAAGGCAGGGCCGTCCTGACAGATTACTTAGCGGTTACCTTGCCAAGCCGCTCCACAAACTGTGCGGGCTTTTCGAAAGTGTACAGCGTCAGGTCGGGAAGGTGCTTGCCCGCGGCATCTATAAAAGCTACCGTAGGCAGCGACATGCTGTTATACTTTTCCTGCAACGCCTGGTTTTCGTCCGTGGGCTCGGTGCAGTCGATCCGGATCTTCACAAAGCCGGCCAGTACCTTTTCCACCGCCGGATCAGGAAATGTTTCGTGTTCCAGCTCTTTGCAGGCAGCGCACCATTCGGCACCGAAATCAATAATCACAGGCCAGCCGTTTGTCTTTGCCAGCGCCAGACCTTCCGGCTCGCTCTCCAGCCATTCAGCCGGTGGCGCAGCGGGCGCAGCAGCTGTCGCATTACCGGGCGCCGCTGTGCCAGTGGTGCTGCCGTCTGCCTGGGTGACTGTTCCGGTTGTGGTGCCGTTTCCTGAGGCAAGCAGCGCCGTACCTGGCTTGCTGCTTTTCGCCACAAGGCGATCAAGCCTCGCCTGGTCTTTCTCCAGCAGCTCCGGCACAGCTACAAAGCCCGCATACATGGCCACGCCTACAAGGGCAAGCCCCGCAACGCGCCACGCCCATAGAAGTTTCGGAAAGCTTTCCCGCTCCTTGCTGTGGATGGCGATAATGGCTGCAAACATCAGCGCGGTCGCGATGAGGGCCCCAAATACTAACAGCTTTGGCAGAGCCAACTGCAGGTAGTAGAACGCTGCGATAATCAGCACCAGGCCCAGGAACTTCTTAACATCTTCCATCCAGACACCGGATTTTGGCACCTTGCTTAAAAACGCCGGGAACGTGCCCAGCACGAGAAACAGCATGCCGATACCCAACGCGTACGTGAACAGCATCAGGGCGCCCAGTGTCGGCTGGCCACCCTGGCCGGCCAGCGTTAAAATACTCACCAGCACCGGACTGCCGCACGGAGAGGCCACCACACCAGTCGAAATGCCAAGGATAAACGCCCCGAGAAAACCGCCCTTGTTTGTGCCACCCTGGAATTTCGCAGCGATCGACGGCGGCAGTTGCAGGTTAAACATGCCAAGCATGCCCAGGCCCATGATAATAAACAGCACCGACAGCCCGATCAGGAACGGTTTGCTCTGCAGCAGGAAGCCGATTGTGCCGCCGCTGAGCGCAACAATCAGCCCCAGCACCGTATAGATTGTGGCAATGCCCAGCACAAAAACCAGCGAGCGCGTAAAGCCGACAATGGGTTTGGATTCCGCACTGCGCGCACCGATGATGCTCAGGGTAATCGGGATCATGGGGTAAACGCACGGCGTAAGGCTAACCAGCATTCCGCCGAAAAATATGCCTGCCAGGGTCAGGATCAGCCCCTGCGCTTCAATATTGGCCGCAACATCTGATGATGCGGCAGCCGCCGTAGAGCTGAGCGCTGTTAGAGCAAGAGCCAGCAAAACCAATCTCGGTTGTTTCATGGGCGAATCCTTATCCATATCTTGGTGAAGCTTCCCGGCATCCGCGAAAAACCTACACCAACAGGCCGAAATGCTTCTAATAACGCGTGCCGATGCCATGGCTCCTTTTACATTCTCACATCTATCACACAATTTGCTATTGTGAACCATTTAACGCCCTAGCACAGTTAATGTACATCACACTCCCCGGGAGCCCGCTCTTGTCGCACGTTTCCCTTAAGCTCTCCGCCTCCACCAGTGAGGCCGACAACGCCACCAAGCAGATCGATGCCGTCGCCCTGGAGCATGCCTTGAAAAAGGCTCTCCCGGATGTCGAAGTGCGCTTTGATGCCGGCACCCGCTCCATTTACGCCGTAGATGCGTCCAATTACCGGCAGGTCCCCATTGGAGTGGTGATCCCTAAGACCGAAGACGATGTCATTAAGGCTCTCGAAATTTGCCGCCTCTACAACGCACCAATCCTCAGCCGCGGCGCCGGCACCAGCATCGCAGGCCAGTGCGTAAACGTGGCCATGGTGCTGGATTTTTCCAAGTACATGAACAGGATCATTGAGCTGAACGCGGATGAGCGCTATGCGTGGGTGCAGCCCGGCTGCATCCTGGATGACCTGCGCGCCGCCGCGGAAGAGCATGGGCTTACCTTCGGACCCGACCCCGCCACCCACGACCGCTGCACCCTCGGCGGCATGATCGGCAATAACTCCTGCGGCGTGCACAGCGTAATGGCCGGGCGTACAGAGGATAATATCGAAGAACTGGACATCCTCACCTATGACGGCGAGCGCTTCACCGTCGGCACCACCACCCCCGCGGAGCTTGAAGAGATCATCGCGCAGGGTGGGCGCCGCGGCCAGATTTATCATGATCTCGCCCATCTGCGAGATCGCTACGCCGATGAAATCCGCCAGCAGTTTCCCGTGCTGCCCCGGCGCGTGAGCGGATACAGTATCGAAGAACTTCTGCCGGAAAACCGCTTCAACGTCGCCCGCGCCCTCGTCGGCACGGAGGGCACCTGCGTTATCATCCTCCGCGCAAAGGTGCGCCTCGTCCACAGCCCGCCTGCCCGCATGCTCATCGTCCTCGGCTACCCGGACGTTTACCATGCCGCCGATCACGTGCTGGAGATTCTTAAGCATAAGCCCGTCGGGCTTGAAGGCATGGACGACTATCTCCTTAATTTCCTGAAGAAAAAGCACGCCCAGAAAGTCGCCGGCAAACCAGTGCCTATAGACGTCGCACGCAAGCGCGGCGCCGAGCACATCCTGCCCCCCGGCAACGGTTGGCTCCTGGTGGAATTCGGCGGCGATACCATGGCCGAGGCCCAGGCCAAATGCGAAGGCCTCATCGCTGCGCTCTCCAACCGCCCCGGCTCACCCGGCATGAAAATCATGATGGATCCCGCCGAAGAGAAAACCGTGTGGGAGGTGCGCAAAAGCGGCCTTGGCGCTACCGCCTTTCTACCCGACAACCGCAACACCTGGCCCGGGTGGGAAGACGCCGCCGTGCCGCCGGAAAACCTCGGCGAATACCTGCGCGATTTCAACAAGCTCCGCCAGAAGTTTGGCTACGAGTGCGCCATGTATGGCCACTTCGGCGAAGGCTGCATCCACATGCGCATAGACTTCGACATGGTCACTGCCGAAGGCATCCAGAAGTTCCTCGCGTTCCTGGAAGAAGCCGCCGATCTTGTCGTCCGCTACGGCGGCAGCATATCCGGCGAACATGGCGATGGCCACGCCCGTGCCCACCTCTGGCACAAAATGTTCGGCCAGCAACTCATGCACGCCTTCCGCCAGTTCAAGGGCATCTGGGATCCCACCAACCGCATGAACCCCGGCAAGCTCATTGATCCCTATGCGCCCGATGACCACCTGCGCCTCGGCCCCGGCTACGAAAGTTATAAGGGCGATACCATGTTCAGCTACAGCGAGAGCGCGCGCAGTTTCGGCCGCGCCCTGCTGCGCTGCGTGGGCGTCGGCAAATGCCGCCGCGTGGATGCTGGTGGAACCATGTGCCCCAGCTTTATGGTTACCCGCGAAGAAAAACACAGCACCCGCGGCCGCGCGCACTTGCTGCAGGATATGCTGCAAGGCGACGTGATCAAACGCGGCTGGAAGAGTCGCGAAGTGAAGGAAAGCCTCGACCTCTGTCTCGCCTGCAAGGGCTGCAAAAGCGACTGCCCGGTCAACGTAGACATGGCCACCTATAAAGCCGAGTTTCTCTATAACTACTACCGCGGCCGCCTTCGCCCCGCAGGCAGCTACACCATGGGCTGGATCTACTGGTGGGCGCGCCTCGCCTCCATCATGCCCCGCCTGGTAAACAGCATCACCCAGAACAGCGCCACCGGCGGCCTCATGAAACGCTTCGCCGGTATTGCCGCAAAGCGCCCCATGCCAAAGTTCGCCGAGCAAACCTTCAAACAATGGCTGGAAGAGCAGCAAAGCAATACACCCGGCACCACCCCTGTCGGAACAGGTATTACGGGTACAGTTCCAGGTAACACAGTCGCCGCTCCAGGTAACACGGGTGCCCTCGCCCGTGCCCCACTGGACGATCCAAAAGGCGACGACGTCATCTCCACCACGCCCCACACCATTGGCCGCGTCATCCTCTGGGCCGATACCTTTAACAACCACTTCACACCCGCCACCCTCCGCGCCGCCTACGAGGTCCTCCAGGATGCCGGCTTTGAGGTTACCGTCCCCATGAAGCCCCTCTGCTGCGGTCGCCCGCTGTACGATCACGGTTTCCTCGGCATGGCACGCAATCTTCTAAAAGACATCATGACCGCCCTGCGCAGCGAAGTGGAAGCCGGCACGCCCATCGTCGGCCTCGAACCCAGCTGCGTCGCCGTCTTCCGTGATGAACTCGTAAATTTCTTCCCCGATGATCCTATCGCGCAAAAGCTCAGCGCGCAGGCCTTCACGCTCTCTGAATTCCTCGTACGTTACGCTCCCGACTATCACTCCGGCTACATCAATGGCAACGCGCTATTGCATCTGCATTGCCACCAGAAGAGCGTACTGACCACCGCGCCCGACGCCCATGTTCTCCGCCAGACAGGCCTCGCCGTCAGTATCCCCGACACCGGCTGCTGCGGCATGGCGGGCGCGTTCGGATTCGACGCTCACAACTACGAAGTGAGCGCCGCCATCGGTGAAAGAGTCCTCCTCCCAGCAGTTCGGGAAAGCTCAGAAGAAACTCTGGTAGTAACTGACGGCTTCAGTTGCCGCGAACAGGTAGAACAACTCACCGGCCGAAAAGCCCTCCTCCTCGCCCAGGTCCTCAACCGAGCCATGCGGGAACGAAAAGGAGAGGGGTAATGTTGCGACCAACAAAGTTTGACGCGTTTGCGTTAATCTTTTTGGGTGTTGTTGTGACGATCGGCTATACCAACTACCGTAGTGATATGGAGATACAGGCTGGAAGGTACGCGGAAACGGTAATGCACCAATTAGCACGACATTACAGTGATAGCAAACCGGCGAAACTGCCCGACAACCTACCGAATGACTTTACAGGAACAGTCATTCATGGAGATAAGGGGTATGAAAGAGATGAACGAATCATTTTGGCAGACCCGTTCAATAAGTCTAAACCACAACTGATAGCTACAGGTCATGATCGCGACATGACATTTCGCTATAAAGGAGCGAAGTTATCCTATCGCCGCCTGAACGATAAAACGGCTGTAGTATATTCTTGGGGACCAGATTATGATGATGACACAAAGGCGATAAGAGACCGAAATCTGGTGGAATGGGCGAAAGCAGATCGGGATGCGGACAATGTTACCAGGTTCATATATGATAGCACGAACGGCTTAAGATCGAACGGAGATCTGCTCGTACTAATCTCATTAGAAGATACTATTAGCAGTTCCTCAATGTAAGGGTCCGTCTTCGGATCCTGTTTTGCAGGGACGAAGTCCCGTCTTCATACCAGCCTAGGCCGAAGGCCTAGGAGATGATTCAATTTTCCATACAGGGCCGAAGGCCCGATTCATAGGCGCTGGATTTACAAATCCGTAATAGCAGTCAAATCTTCTGAAAGCGGACAAGCACGAGAACTAGTTCGTTCTTGAGTCGGGCTTTCAGCCCTTAAAATGCTATGTGGATACATACCTAGGCCTTTGGCCTAGGCTGGTATGAGGCTGGAGCTTCGCTCCTCGATGATGTTGGAGCGCAGGGTGAACACCTGACACAAGTTGCATATACAAGAACCGGCAATTCCCTACCCTACCCCTGAAACAACCTTTCCGTCTCCCCATCCTCCACCGCTGACATCTCCCTGGTAATCCTCGACACCTCCCGGTCGCTTTCCCTCAGCAGGTCTTCCCCTTCTTCCCTCAGCCTCGCCAGGTTCTCAAGGTGCGTATCC
>JAKFFN010000230.1:0-31625 GCA_036675025.1 Candidatus Sumerlaeales bacterium
CTGCCAGCTATCAGGCGTTGAAATAACCCTTGGTGTCGAGGTATGCCAGAATTTCCTCAACGCACTCCTCTACCGACTTCTCGTTGGTCTTCAGGTGCAGCTCGGGGTTGACCGGAGCCTCGTAAGGGGCGTCAGGCGAAACGCCTGTAAAGCCCTTGATCTCACCGGCCATGGCCTTCTTGTAGAGACCCTTCGGGTCGCGCTCAGCGCAGACTTCTACCGGGGCATCCACAAAGATTTCAATGAACTCACCTTCTTTGACCAGGCCGCGAACCATGTCACGGTCATCACGATATGGGCTGATAAAGCTTGTGATAACGAGCAGGCCGGCATCAACAAACAGTTTGGAGACTTCACCGATACGGCGGATATTTTCCGTACGATCCTCCGGGGAAAAGCCCAGGTTTTTGTTCAGACCGTGGCGGATGTTGTCGCCGTCAAGAACATAGGCCAGACGGCCGCGCTGGATAAGAACCTGCTCCAGGGCAACCGCAATGGTGCTCTTGCCGCAAGCTGAAAGACCCGTCAGCCAGATGCAAGCAGGGGTCTGCCTGGTCAAAGCTTTACGCTCTTCACGGGTTACACAGCCTTCGTGCCAGGTAATGTTTGTTGCTTTTTGTTCAGCCATCGCTCACAAAACTCCATATTAAAGTTAAAAAATTAGCACGCCAGGCGTCCGATCATCCTAAAACAGTATCGGCAGCTTTGTCCAGCTGTCTGACGGCACGTTGTTTGCACACACCAAATCCTGCATCGCATTCTCTGAAAATGGGGAAAAACCTACAATGACGGCACCAATCCCGATACCTGATCAATTTGCAGTCAGCATTGGAGAAATTCTGTGGGATTCGGTGGGCGACGAGCAACACATGGGCGGAGCTCCGCTTAATTTTGCCTACCATTGTCGAGCCCTGGGAGTGAAATCTGCCATAATCAGCGCGATTGCCAATGATGATGCGGGCGCTTGTCTTCTAAACCAGGCCAATTCCCTGGGAATAGACACCACTTCAGCGCAGCGCCATAACCATTGCCCTACAGGGGTGGTGCAGGCAGTGGACAGCGGCGATGGTACCATCACATATACTTTCCCGGCGGACTGCCCCTGGGACCACATACATTTCACAGAGCAGGCCCGTGATCTTGTCGATCAAGCTCACATCCTGAACTTCGGAACCCTGGCCCAGCGCTCGGCCACCAGCCGCGCGGCTATCATGGCGGCGCTATCCAGTGCCCCCGCTCGCACAATGCGTTTCCTTGATTTGAATCTGCGGGTACCGTACTATGATCGAGACGCCATCCATCGCAGCCTGGAAGTGGCAGATGTGGTCAAGCTCAACGAGTGGGAACTGGCGGAGGTGAAAAATCTCCTGCATATCGGTGGCAATGAAGACTTTGCCCTGATGGGGCTTTTGGACAAGTACGACCTGAGTGTTATTGTGGTCACCCTGGGCCCCGGCGGGGCGTATGGAATCAGCCGTTCCGAGTCAGTGCGAGTCGATGGATACAACGTGGACGTTGCCGACACGATTGGATGCGGCGATGCCTTTAGTGCGGCCCTGGCGGTGAAGCTTGTCGAGGGTGCCACGCTAAACGACGCTCTTGAAACAGCCAATGCGACCGGTGGGTATGTGGCAACGCAGCCTGGAGGGGCACCCAGGTATTCGGCTGCCGATATCGTCCGGTTCCGCGATAACCACCCGAAGCCGCTTCGAGAAGGCGCAAACCTGGAGGTTTGACCGGCCTAATCGGCGCCAGCCAATCCCGCCGCTCTACTGCCCCAAGGCCTTACGTATCTTCGCTTCCAGTTCCTTATCGCTGATCCGGCTGCCGACCTGTCTCATCAGTTCGGTGCCATCTTCGCCAAACAGGATCATTGTTGGGAGCGCCTTCACCATATCATTTAGCTGGCCGCTCAGCATTGATTCCTGGATAGCCACGCGCGTAACTGGCAGACCATTCATGCGGTCGCTATTGAGCACCTGTGTGATCAGGCGGTGACAATCGCTGCAGTGAGGGTCATAAGCAAGCATCAGGACGGGTGGCTGAACCTTCACCGCCTTAACGATGCTCGCTCCGCTTCCCGCATGTCTCCAGCCACGCGCCCGGAGTATCCGGACTTCTTCAGAGTCTGCAATCTGAGGTTCGGGATCAAAGGTGAGTTCCGGCGTCGTACTGGGTGTGGGTGCGGGAGTTGGAGATGGTGTTGGAGTAATTGAAGGAGTCGGAGGAATTTCGCTGATGTTGACCGACGGGTCCGTCGGTGTGGGTTGCGGAGTAGGCTTGGGTGTGGGTCTTGGAGTCGGTTCGGGCGTCTTCTTTGGTTTCGGCGTCTTAGTTTTTGGTGCGGCCACGGGAACACTGCTCACCTCAACCGGATCCAGGTCTCCGCCCGAAGCACGTTGCGCTTCCATCTTTTTGCCGATGCCAAGGCTGAGTTCCACGACGGCAACAAGCCCGATTACGACAATGAATCCGCCGATAACCAGGCCCACTATGCCACCAGGGCGAAGCTTCGGCAGCGGCGGCGCCACGAGTCCATAGGTAAGGCCGGCGTGGATCAGTGTTACCAGGGCCACACCCCAGCACCACGGGCAGATTTCTTTAATGTAGATCAGCTCAAGCGCCCGCAGCCATGCAATGAAGAACAGCCCGGACACGACCAGCACGGCCTTCAGCGCCTGCGCCATCCGCTCACGCAGACCCGCGGTAAGCATCAGGTGCGCGGTAAAATAGAAGATGCCCATGGCGGCCACACTAAAGGGGCCGATGTGACCGAACGTACCCCGCACCACCCCCGTGCAGGCGAAGATGGAGTTGCGAGGGCAAGGGATGTTTATGATGCTGGCTGAGACCAGGAACAGGTAAACAGACAGCCCGAACCCGATGATCTCAAACAGAAAAAACCAGGCCTTGTTAACTTGTATTCGGGGTTTTCTTGGCGGCATTAGTTATCGGCTACTTCCAGTAAAGCATTCAGCGTGAGCAGGTGTTAAACAAAGCTGATCGTCCATCACTAGTGCAAAAAGTCTTTTTGGATTCAGTTGGCGTCAAGCCCTTAATCCGGCCATGGGTTGATAGTTGTAACTGTGGTCGCTGTGTCAGGGACCAGCGAAGTCACAGCGCGGGTGTAAACCCACATGGCGCTGCTAGGAGGCTTCAGGGCCATTTGTTTGGTTGCAGTAGTCAGGGGCTCAATTATATTTTCATCGGTAGCAGGATTATACCAGGCTCCGCCCACCGCACGGCCAACCATCCAGCCTGGCGCCTTCACTTCCGCTCTGCCAGTCCCACCTTGCAGCAAGCCGGCCCAAACCTGCCCTTCAGCCTCAAGATTGAAAAGAAAATCACCACTTGCCGGACGGCTCGCCATTTCTACGTGTTCGCCGCCAAACCTGCTGAAGAATACGGTCGATGCACGGAGATGCGCAGCGGCCCGGCGGTTTTCTGTTGTATCCCCTTCGGGCAGCGGCCGGTACCAGATTCCTGACACGCCTGCGGTTGCCCAGACGATTTCCCTTAAAAAGTCGGGTTTTGCGGGCGAAACAAATACTGGCACCTGCCCATACTTTGCCTGCAGCCAGCGCGCTATGCCCTGGCCCCGGTATATTTCGGGCACAACCTCTTCATCTGCAATCACGCAGGCCCATCGGTGTGCACGCGTATCCTGCCAGTTTGATTCCCGCACCCGAACTGCCAGCGGCCATCCCGGCAGCCGCGCCTGAAACGCCCGAAAGAGCATTTCTGCAGAGGCATCCCATTGCAGCATGTCGAAAACTAGTAGTGGCACCACGTATTCCTGGAGCTTGAATTCCAGTGCTATTGATGTGATCTCATCCACCAGCAGCGGGTTCTGGCTCCAGACTTCCTTGAAATCGTTGTTGATAACCCAGCAGGGCAACAACGCTTCGATGCTGCAGCCTTTCATATATTCTGATAAACGCCCGTAGTAAGCGGCCGTCACTGAAGTATCGGAGCTGCTTAATCTAAGGGAATAATCCTCTGACTCCAGTACGAGTTGCCGGGCATCGCAGTACTCATCCTGCCAGGGCTGGAGATTTCCCGGATGTTTCGACGGCGAGTCTGTAAAAACCAGGTAACCATCGTTTCCGGGGCGAACATAGAACCGGTCCGGATCACCAAGGAAGCGGAATTGCCGCTGATCCGCGGTGGAATAATGCAATTCCTGGGCGTACGCTCCTGCGGTAAATGCGATGGCCGCCAGCAGCAGTACGATTCGCGCGATCACGAGCGGCGTCCTGTCAGAATTATCCGGGCTGAATCTTCGGAGAAGGCTTCGCCTGCGTAACTGCCAAACTCCTGCTCTATAACAACTCCGCTTCTCTCCAAGGCGTTCCGCAACTCTGCTGGAGAAAACAATCGTACCGACTCGTTCAGCATCTTCTCCTGTCCGTTCGGGTGCCGCAAACGAGTCTCCTTGTTAACTCGCACCGGGTCGCTGCTGATCCATCTCCGGTCCGCAACGGTGATTCCGTTCTCTAATTGCCGTTCACTATTTGCGCGCAGTTTCGCCTGCAGGTAGGTGCTGTGCATGAAATCCACAACTACCCAGCCACCCGGCCGCACCAGTTTTACAATGCTATCGAGCACTGCCAGGTTTTCAGTGTCCTTCTCGAAATATCCGATACTGCTGAACAAGTTCACCACGAGATCAGCGCTGGCCGGCTTAAATGGAATCGCCCGAAGGTCAGCGCGGACAATGGTTCCATTTGCCACTGCCTCGTCTCGTGCCTCTGCCAGAAGCGGCAGACTAAGATCAAATCCACAGGCGCGGAAACCCCGCCGCTGGAAAGCCTGCAGATGACGCCCAGCACCGCATGGTACATCTAGCACCACCCCGCCGGTCGGCACTGTCGTATTACCCAATATCAGATCTACCACCTGCTCTGCCTCGGCAGAATCCCGGTGAGCATACAGACTGAGGTATTCTTCCCCAAAGGCTGATTTAAACCACTCACTCATTCAGGAACTCCTCAGGGAAGAGGTCATCCAGGACCGGGGTACGCACAGCAGTTTGCTTCTCACAGTTTTCGGCCGCTTCCAACAGTGCCTCAGTCCATCCTCCCGGCCCCGAGACATTCAGCAAGTCAACTCCTCCACTTGCTGCTAACATAGCATGCGCCTGGCGGTGCTGGGCCTCCTCCGGCAAATCTGTGGCGAAGATAGGCCGTCGCATATGGCGAAGTTTCTTTACGGTATCAAGTGTGCCGCCCCGGGTTCCGGTTTCTGCCACGTACGCGGCATGGCAATGCGCGGCCACCAGGGTATTCCGTCTTAGAAACATCCACGGATCTATAGCAAGTCCCGGAGCGAACGGACTTACCACGGTAATCTGACCTGGATTTTCACCTCGGAATTTCTGTTCGTACTGATCCAGGGGCGCAGGTGGACACACCAGCGTTTCACCGCCCTGCTTAACCGCGGTCTCGTGCGCCGCACAATCCACGCCGGGCGCATTGCCGCTTACCACAATCCAGCCCTGCGCCACGACCGCCGTCGCCACGGCCTTTGCCGCCGCGCGCCCAACGGCCGACGGGCGCCGGGTGCCAATTATGGCGACTGATCGCGCTTTAAGCCGCGCCGCATCGCCTTGCACATATAGAAACGGAGGCGCATCGCCTTCAAGCGCCCGAAAGCAGGCGGGGTATTCGGGATCCAGCACCGTTAACAGCTCTGTCCCACTGTTTTGCACCAGGCTCGCTAGTTTCTGTGCAGTCTCGGATACCTGTCCGGCACGTGCCAGTATTTCCTCTAGTGCCTCTCGCCCCTGCCCCACGCTGTAGTGCCCGAGCATGCGCAAAAGCCGCGCATCTCCCACGCGCCTGTGGACATCCACTATTCCTGGCAAGACCGCGTGTATCAGCGCAGCGTGACCGTATTTTTCTCGTGATGGGAATCATTCATAAGACCCATCTATCGCCCCACCTCTTCTGCACCTTCAATCCCAAAGTGTCTCGCAATAACAGGAACCCCGCCACTCTCATTTTCCGGCATTTTTGGTGCCTTTGTCTTTTGTCGTCCTGCGTTTATCTCTCCCATTGACAGACATCCTCCTTCCTCTGCCAATGGCCGCCATGGCTAAACAATACTGGCTCATGAAATCAGAAGCTGACTGCTTCTCTATTGACGATCTCTTCGCCGCGAAGGACCAGACAACGTTCTGGGACGGTATCCGCAACTACGAAGCCCGTAACATGATGCGGGATAGAATCAAGAAAGGCGACGCCGTACTCTATTACCACTCAAACGCCGAGCCGCCGGGCGTCGCGGGTATAGCCACAGTGGTGCGAGAAGGCTACCCCGACCATACTGCATTCGAAAAAGACAACGAACACTTCGATCCCAAGAGCAAGCCGGACAACCCGACATGGTACATGGTGGATTTGAAAGCTGTTGAGAAGTTCAAGCACTTCGTCCCGATCCAAAAACTGCGTGAACTACCGGAACTGCAGGAAATGGCTCTCTTTAAAAGAAACCGCCTCTCCGTCACCCCCGTCACCCGCATGGAATTCGACATCATCAAGAAGCTAGGCAAAACCGGGAAGTGAACACGCCGCCGCATCCCCGTGTAGCTTATCAACGGTAATTCCGGTGGTGGGCGTGTGATCGCCGCGTTGACCCCTCAAAAGGTCCGACGGGGAGGAAAGTCCGAACACCATAGGGTAGGATGCCAGGTAACGCCTGGGCCCGCAAGGGACGACTAGTGCAACAGAAAGCAAACCGCCTAAGCGACCATGCAAGTGGCCGCCGGTAAGGGTGAAACGGTGCGGTAAGAGCGCACCAGCGGACTGGCAACAGCTCCGGCTAGGTAAACTCCATCCGGTGCAAGCCCAAATAGGGTTCGACGGGGGCCGGTTCTTCGGAATCAGCCCAGGCTGCGGCCCGCGGCCGAACTTCTGCGAAAGCAGGGCCGTCAGGACCGGGTAGGGCGCTAGAGGTTATGCGCGAGCGTAATCTTAGATGAATGATCACAACGGCAGGTTCGCCTGCTGAACAAAATTCGGCTTACAGCCCACCACCAGAATTACCAACAATCCGCAATAGACTATTACGCACCACCCGCCAACAGAACCTTGCAATCCTCCAGAACATCTGCCTTTAGCTTCCAGTCTCACCGCTCAAGACCACATGCCAAAGGTTGCTCCGCTAAAATGCATGGATTTCCAATAAGCCGCCGCTCGCACCTGCCGAACCTGCTTCTCGTTCTAACCCTCCACTTTCTCCCTAATATCCTCGTCGCCCAACCAACCAACTCCACTAAACCCAATATCATCTTCATCATGGCTGATGACCTTGGCTATGAGGCTCTCGCCTGCAATGGCAACGACATTAACAAAACGCCGAACCTGGACCGGCTGGCTCGCGAAGGCATGCGGTTTACCCATGCCTACGCCACTCCCCTCTGCACCCCAACCCGCGTGCAGGTGATGACCGGCAAATACAACCATCGCAACTACATTGGCTTCGGCCTTCTGGATAAGAACCAGATGACCTTCGGCGATCTTTTAACCTCTGCGGGCTACGAAACCGCCGTCGCTGGTAAATGGCAGCTCCTGGGCAACGAGAAGCAACAGAAACTTGCCGGAGGTAAGATCGGATCGTACCCGAACGAGGTTGGATTCGACAACTACTGTCTCTGGCAGGTGGAAACACTGGGCTCCCGCTACAAAGACCCGACGATTACCCACACAACCGGCACGGAGACCTACCCGGGGCAGTATGGCCCGGACATTATTTCCGATTTCGCAGTCAGCTTTATCGAGGAAAACCGTGATAAGCCGTTTTTCCTTTATTACCCGATGATACTTACCCATGCGCCCTATGAACCTACGCCTGACACACCGGGCTTCCAGACTCTGGGCGGTAAGGAGTCGAAGGATAACAAGTACTTCCCTGACCTGGTTGCGTATATGGATAAGACGGTAGGGAAAGTGGTTAAAAAAGTCGACGAACTCGGACTCACTACCAATACGCTAATCTTATTTACTGGCGATAACGGCACCGGTAAAGGAACTGTTTCCATCGTAGACGGGCGGGAAGTTAGCGGCGGCAAAGGCACCACCACCAGGTATGGAACCCACGTGCCTCTCCTTGCCTATTGGCCAGACACCATTAAAGACGGCCAGGTAAACGAAAACCTGGTCGATTTCACCGACTTTCTTCCAACCTTCATGGAAGTTGCCGGCGCAAGCCTGCCAACTGACTTCCTGGCTGAAGGCATCAGTTTCCGCAGTCAGCTAGTGGGCGAAAAAGCCGACGTTCGCGACCACGTATTCTGTTACTATTCTCCCCAGTGGGGCAACGACAAAACCTTGGTCTGGGCCCATGATAAAACCTGGAAGCTCTACCACGACAATCGCTTCTATAACATTGCCGAAGACCCTGCTGAAGCCAAGCCGCTGGCCGAAGAAAGCCTCACCCCTATAGCCCGCACCCAAAAAAAGAAACTCAAGGCACTCCTGGAAAAACACCTGCAGGAAAAGCCCTGACAAACGCGAGGATTATTGTTCCTGCAGCAGTTCTACTTCCTTTTCCAATGCAATTTCCAGGCTGGTGGCGTAGGTGGTAGAACCGGATAAGAGTTTCAACTCTCCCAGGTATCCAAAATTATTGTAGAAAATCAACCGGTCGTCTTCTACATCCTTGTAAGCATTGATCACGATGAAGACGATTGGCGATGAGTCTGGCTTCATGGTTTCCACTTCAACCAGCACATCGTGAATCTCTCCCTCGTTGACCAATTCAATGGTTTCGGATTCGGCGAAGTGCTCTCGAAGCACTGCCACAGGGATGTCGGAAGCCCGATCCAGCCCGTGAGTTATCAGCACCCTGAGCTTATCGCCTGCAGAATCAGACCCTGCATTCACACCTGGCGCGTATCCGTCATATACAACGGAAGCAGTAGTCAGTGAAACGGTACCTTGCGACCTGACAACGTTTACATCAAAGACGGTAGCGGGAGTGAGGGTGTCTGCGGCTATTATCTCACCGGTAGGTGGTGGCACCTGCAGATAAAAATGATCAGGCGCGAGGTATTCCCCGGGATAAGTTACTGGCACTGTATCCAGGTAAATGGCTTCAACCGCAAACACTGGTGTTACCAGCAAAGCCATTAAGGCCGGCAATACTCTAATGCCAACTTTCATATAGGCCACCTCCGATTTGGTTGTGTGGAGACGCACGGGCCCGTCACCCTTTCGAGTTCAACCGTGATTTACGTTTTGCTTACTACTAAACATTTACGCAACATAAATCAATCTTCATGCCTCATCGATCACAACCTATGGGTTACTTGGCCAATCTATAGAGAGGCGTGCAATGGCTGGCCTATGCCTGCACATGCTCCATAGCTGCACGCAGATGCTCTACGGCAAGCACGCATTCTCCTCGGCTGATATTCAGAGGCGGGCTCAGACGAATGACGGCTTCGTTGAGGAGGTTACTCTCGATAATAAGTCCGCGGGCGCGGGCAGACTCAATGACTTTACGGGCGGTTTGGGCGTCAGTCATTTCAATGCCGATCATGAGCCCGATACCGCGGACATCTTTGATGTGGTCGAAAGGCAACTCCCCGGCCTGCTGGAGCAGCCACTCCCCTTGCGCACGACAGTTCTCCAGAAGATCTTCCTGCTCAATGACCTCCATGGCTGCGAGCCCGGCAGCACAAGAGACCGGGTGACCGCCAAAGGTGGTGATATGGCTGAAAGCGGGCTCGGCCGCGAAGTGGTAGATAAGCTCTTGTGGTGCCAGGATACCGGCGAGCGGATATCCGGCTCCCATGCCTTTTGCCATTGTAATGAGGTCGGGCGTGACCCCGAAGGTTTGGGCCGCAAACCAGCTCCCGGTGCGACCGAAGCCGGTTTGAACTTCATCAAATATGAGTAGAGCGCCTGTCGCATCGCAGCGGCGGCGCAGGGCGGGCAAGTAATCCGGCCCTGGCACCCGGATTCCACCTTCCCCTTGAACGGGCTCTATAAGTATAGCGGCTATGGTATCATCGATGGCGGACAAGGCATCGGAATCGCCGAAGGGCAAAAATATCACATCGGCCAAAAGACCGGGAAACTGGTCACGAAAATGGGCGCTGCCAAAGCATGAGAGGGCGCCCGCCGTGTCGCCGTGGTAGGCATCTCTAAAAGCTACAAATCGGCGTCGTCCGGTTCTTTTAACTGCGAGCTTTAACGCTGCGTCGTTCGTCTCAGCTCCGGTAGTAAGAAAATAAACGCAGTCGAGCCCGGCCGGAGCAACTGACGCTATTTTTTCGGCCAGGTGAACCTGCGGAGCCTGAATATGCTCGCCGTACACCATTGTATGGGCATAGCGGCTGACCTGCTGCTGCACCGCCCTTGTAACCCGAGGGTGGCAATGTCCAACATTTGTCACGGCGATGCCGCTGATGAAATCCAGGTAACGCGTGCCATCGGCGGAAAAAAGCCAGCTGCCTTCTGCGCGGTCAACTTCCAGCGAAGGTGCAAAAGGTGAGGTCTGTCCAACGTATCTTAAGAACTTATCGGCTAAAGTATTGTCAGTCATAGCTTGTGCGGCGGCGTTTGGCCGGCTTCCATCGTAAGGATCAGGTTCATGACAACGCCTTGACGACCTCGCGTATTTCCACAAATTCTCATTGAAAAAGAAAGATGTTACCGAACTGGTATGTTCTGCGGAACGGTTTGGCAACGGATAGTTTAAGCATGAACAGAGAAAAGAAAATACATAGAGTATTGGCAGGTGCACCGCCCCCGGTAACTGTGCCGCGCCGTGGAACCTTGGCGCTGCGCAAAAGTCGCCTGGTACGGCGCCGCATCCGCGCCATCTTCTTTGTCATAGGTTTTACCTTGTCAGCTGCGGCCATTACCCATGCCAGCTACGGGTTCCTGATGGAGACTCCCTACTTTCAGATTCGGCAGATCAAGATAGAAGGCGTAAGTCCGCCGCTGGAAGAAGAGATTAAAGGTCTGGTTGACAACATGACACTGGGTCGCCTGAATATCCTGGGGCTTGACATCGTGGAACTGGAAGACCAGATTGCGCGGCACCCGCGCATAAGGGACCTGCGCCTGGATAAGATTTATCCGGACCAGTTGCTGGTGCGGGCAGTTGAGCGCCAGGAGGTGGCGGTTTTGGCGACGGAAAAGGGTATGTTCCTCGCTGATGACGAGTGTCATGTTATGGAAAAACTGGAAGCGGAAGAACTGGCCAAAAATGCACTTCCGTATATTTCCGGCCTTCGGTCCGAAGAAGTACACGCCGGCGAGCCTGTCAAGAATGCAAGTCTGGATAAAGCCTTGACGCTGCTCCAGGTTTTGAAAGAACGAAATACCGACCTGTACAACCGGATTTCTGAAATTGAGATCCTGCGAGACGACGTTTCCCCGCTGGAAAGCCTGACGGCTCACATGAAAGGCGGGCTGGATGTAAGGTTTGGGGATTCCAACCCTGTGGAAAAACTACCGGCGCTCGAGACGGTGCTGCGTAAGTTTAATAATGAGAACATTAAACCTTTCGACGACCTGGTGTTTATCGACCTGCGTTTCGCCAACCGGTCATATTCGATGGACCGAAATACGGCGCTGGATGTGGCGCGCGATCCGACGGGGTATGACGAATTTGAGCGAGCCGTAGAAGCAGAGACTGAGAAGTACCAAAAAGCTCATCCGAAAGATGACAAGGAAGAATCCGCGTCGAACAGCAACAGTAAATCAAGCACACGCAAGGCTTCAAGTGCACCTACATCTCGGAAATCTTCTGGACAAGCCGCCCCGCGGTCTGCCCAACAATCTGCGCAACAGGCACAACAATACTACGGTTCTCAAAATTATCAGCAAAATGCGCAACAATATTATCAGCAGCAGTATTATCAGCAGCGCGGGTATGCCCCCACACAGCAGAATTACCGCCCAGCAAACCAGCAGAGGTATTGAGTTGCCCGACTCTCCAGATGCATCACAACCTGTAACCAGCCGCCAGGCCGGGCGCGTATCCCCTTTCGCCGCCCAAGGGCAGGTGACTGCGAATGCGTAACCGCCGGCAAAAGTTTATTTCGGGTCTCGATATTGGCACCACTAAAATCTGCTGTATCATCGGCCAGATTGATGAAGACAACCAGGTTACGATTCTTGGCGTAGGCAGTCATCCCAGCCAGGGATTGAAAAAAGGTATGGTGGTAGACATCGAGGCTACGGTCGATTCAATCCAGAAGGCCGTGCAGAAGGCCGAGCAGATGGCTGACGTGGAAGTGCGGGAAGTTTTCGTTGGCATCGCCGGAGGACACATTACCAGCCAGAACAGCCGAGGTGTAGTGGAAGTGCAAAACCCGGTGCGTGGCGTTAATGAACTGGATCGGCAACGGGTGCTGGAGAAAGCGCGGAATATTACAGTCCCCAAAGACGTGGAAATCATCCACGCCATTCCCCAGGAGTATGTTTGCGACGGTCAGCCGGGGATTAAAAACCCCATTGGGATGAGTTGCAGCACCTTGGAGGTGCGGGTGCACCTGGTGCTGGCGGCGATTACGAGCGCCTCCAATATCGTGCGATGCATCAACCTGGCCGGGCTGAGAACGCGCGACATCCTGCTGGAGTCGCTGGCATCATCCCTGGCGATCCTGAGTGACAATGAGAAGGACCTTGGCGTGCTGCTGATTGATATCGGCGGCGGCACGAGCGACGTGGCCGTATTTACTGGTGGCAGTGTTAAATTCAGCGGCGTGATCCCGCTGGGCGGCGATTCCATTACCAACGATATTGCCTATGGCCTGAAGATCAGCCGGTATGATGCCGAGAACGTAAAGAAGAAATACTCGAGCGCGCTGGTGGACTCGGTGGACCCGGATGAGGTGATCGAAGTATCTGACGTACTGAAAAGCTCAAGGGTATCTGCGAACCGCCGTTTCCTGTGTGAGATCTCTGAAGCCCGGCTTGAGCAGATTTTCATGATGGCGCGGCAGATGGTGGATTCATCGCCAGTGGCAAACAAGATTTATGGTGGCGTGGTGCTTACGGGTGGCTCATCTCTAATGCACGGAATCAGTGAACTGGCAGAACGGCTGTTCGAAATGCCCGCCAAGGTAGGCAGCCCGCAAGGCCTTAAAGGAATGACTGGCGTGGTCAGTTCCCCGATATACAGCACGGGTATCGGGCTGGTAGTGCATGGACTTACGGCTGAACCGACATCGTCGCCGTATTACACGAGCGGAAACATGCTGAGCAAGCTGGTCTATAACTTCAAACGGTTTATTGACTGGTATTCTTAAGCCAGTCTGAGCGAAATCGACCGACAAATAGCCGGATATCCTTGCACAAGTAGCGCCAAGGCAAAAAAACCAAGGGGAAATGGTGCCGGCGGAGGGACTTGAACCCCCACGGGTTGCCCCGCCAGATCCTAAGTCTGGTGCGTCTGCCAATTCCGCCACGCCGGCCCGGGTACAATGAGAGCATGTAACCGTCAGTACGGCAGTCTATTCCAGAAGGATCGTTCGCAATGTTAACTGGCAAAAAAAGAATCAGGGCATTTCTGCTGGCCGTGGTAGTCACGCTGCTTTATACGATGTTTGGCAACGCGCAGCCAAGTGAGGCTCTAACAACAAACACAACTTTAGCTGCAGTCGAAACAACAGCGCCAGAGCCTGAAACGACCGTAACCGAACAGGCTGCATCAAATATGGCGGCAGAGGTGCAACAGACGGCCCACCACACATTGCCCAAGGTGCTGGTAATGCTCATGCTGATCCTGATGGTTGCAAAGATTGGCGGCGATCTGATGGAAAGAGTGGGGCAGCCTGCAGTGCTGGGCGAACTTCTCTTCGGCATCATACTGGGAAACCTGGCGCTTTTTCATCTGCCTGGACTGGAGCCATTGGTTGATAAAGTTTTTCATGATAAGGAAGTTGCTGTATTTATCACGCTGCTGTCTGAGCTTGGCGTTATCCTTCTGCTGTTTGAGGTGGGGCTGGAATCGACCGTGCGGGAGATGCTTGCCGTTGGACCATCATCGCTGCTAGTTGCATTGCTGGGTGTAATCGCACCGATCGGCCTTGGTTACCTGGCAGGAATATGGTTTTTGCCTGATGCATCGTGGACGGTGCACCTGTTCCTGGGAGCGGTGCTGGCTGCAACGAGCGTAGGTATTACAGCTCGCGTGTTGAAAGACCTGGGACGGATGGAGATGCGCGAGGCGAAAATCATCCTGGGGGCCGCCGTTATCGATGATATCCTGGGGCTTGTAGTACTCGCTGTAGCCAGCGGCGCCGTGGCAGCGGCAAACGCGGGAACGTCTATAGATGTTGTCACAATTGTTGTCATTATTGTTAAGGCTGTCGGATTCTTTGTGATCGCCGTAGTGGTGGGATCTTTTATTTCGCCGCGTATGTATAAGGCGGCCACATACCTCCAGGGTAAAGGGGTATTGCTCAGCCTTACTCTCGGCTGGTGTTTTCTGGTGGCGTGGCTTGGCAGCCTGGTTGGCGTGGCTCCAATTGTGGGAGCTTTTGCTGCCGGCCTGGTTCTGGAAGACGCGACCTTCAGAGACTGGCACGGACGCGACATGGAACTGGAGGATATGCTGCGCCCGATCACCGGATTTCTTGTGCCCGTATTCTTTGTCCACACGGGCATGAACGTACAACTTTCCACTTTTGCAAACGCCAATATACTTGGCTTCGCAGCAGTGCTTACAATATTTGCTATCCTTGGCAAACAGGTCTGCTCGCTGGGCGTGTGGGATAAAACCCTTAACAAGAAAGCTATCGGTATCGGCATGATCCCGCGCGGCGAGGTGGGTCTTATCGTGGCTAATATCGGCCGCGGACTGAAGTCTTCTGACGGCACGCCAGTTATCAGTGCAGATACGTTCAGCGCAACCGTGATCATGGTAGTGATAACAACGATGATCACCCCGCCGGCGCTGAAGTGGTCATTGGAACGAAAAAAAGATCAGGTCCCGGAGCACGTGGATGTTTAAATGATCATACAGCTGCAAACTGAGCAAGGAAGATGGTCACCGAGATTGTTTACGTTCTGCTTGCTGATAAAGCGCCAGGGCATACAAGCCTTTTGCCGTAAGGTGCTCATCGAAATTCGAGTAATCCAGTTGGCTATGACGACAGAGCCATTTGCCGTCTCCTCCAGTAAAGATAACGGGGGTTTTTAGTTCCAACCGCAGGCGGCCGCATTCAACGAGATGTTTAATGGCTCCGATTGTGCCTTGGATAATGCCGCTCTGGATGGCCTCGACTGTACTGACGGGAATACCAGATTTTTCTTCCGGACTGGTTAATACAAAGGGTAATGTGGCCGTGCCGGTATTCAGGCTTCTGGCCTGCATCTGGATGCCGGGCAAAATGGAACCGCCAAGGAACTCATTTTGGCAGGAAACTAGATCGATGGTAATTGCGGAGCCGGCATCGACAATTATGCAAGGCGCTAAATTCAGATCAACAACTGTGGCTACATTTGCCAGCCTGTCAACGCCAGCCTGGCCAGTTGCGTATCGGCTAACAAAGGGCAGTCTTGTCTGCTTATCCACCAGGGTAACCGAAAGTTCCATTTCGGTCAGCAATTGGAGTACTTCGCTTATTATAACTGGGGATCCGGATCCCGCTAATACTATTTCCTGTTTTATATGCGAAAAGTTCGCATCAATGAAAGTCGAAAACTGCGCGACCGGAAACTTGATACTGTTATAAATACTTGTCGGATTATCAAATTGAATGATTTTACCCGTAGTGTTGCCGATTTCGATTACTGAATACATGCGTCAGCAAGCCTCGGCTTCACATTGCAGGCGCAAGATTTCTCCGCTGTAAATGTGCCTGTATTGTCCGCGGACATTAACCTTTAAAGCTCCGTCGGGAGTGATGGTTTCGGCAATGCCGAAGAGCAATCCATCCTTCAAATCAATAACAACATTCTTACCTAAAGTGCTACAGTATTGGGTCATCTCCATAGCGATTTCTTCCGAAGTCTGCTTAAAGCATAATTCAAGTTCTTCGCAAATATGACGCAAGATGCAATCGAGATCAATTGAGCGTCCACTTTCCAGCAACAGGGAAGTTGGAGGGGTGGTTGTGTTCGCCGGCAGGTCCTCAAGCTGCTGAGTTACGTTTATTCCGATGCCAATATTAACGTATGGAATCCCTCGAAAATGCGATCTCTCGATTAGAATGCCGGCGAGTTTTCTTCCGTGACAGACTATGTCATTGGGAAATTTTATACTGACATCAGTAAAACGAGAAAGCGCCTTGCACAATGCAACTGGTACCGCGTTGGAAATTGTTGGAAGCGCTACCGGATGTTCGCTAAGTACTAGCGAAAACAGAAGGTTTTTTCCTGGCTCAGATATCCAGCTTCGGCCTTGTCTGCCACGGCCATTGGTCTGCTGCATCGCTGTAACTAGCGTGCCGTGACAATTCATACCATTCGCAGAGTGAACCAGTTCCCAAGCGCGAGTCATGGTTGAGTCCAACTCGTAATAGAAATAAATTTTCTTTACGAGATTGCAGTTTGCAAGGGATCGTTGTAAATCTATGGCTTGCACAGCAAAGATTCTTCAGGATTATCTATCAGGTTAGGACGGTTCATGTATCCAGGAGCTTCTATGGTTATCGTTGGTTCTGAAAAATGGATCAGCGGGAACCAGACCAGCAAACATCACCTGATTCGCCAGTTTTTAAAACTTGGCGCGACAATAATTTACGTCGAAAATATCAGCATGCGAAAGATCGGTAGCGGCGGCAGTAGTGACTTGAGTAAGGGTAATAAAATCCTGAAAGCGATCATGCGAGGCACACATTCCCCATTAGAACGCCTGATTTGTTATACCCCCCTATATTACCCCGCTCATGACTCAGGGCTAGTGAGGCGTTTTAACTCGTGGATACTGACCTGGCAGATTCGTTTCCTGATTTCGCGGATGAAGATGAAAGATGTAATCTATCTTTATTTTGTACCAACCGGCGTCCTACTTTCTAAGCGACTTGGGGAACGGGTTTCTGCATACTATATCGTTGATAATTTTGCCGCGTTTGACGGAGTGGATGCGGAAGTAATCCGTCACTACGAAGGCGAAGCGTTAAAAACATCTGACCTGGTGTTTGCGACAGCGACGACTATTATAGAGCGCCTGAGTGATTTACGCGAAGATATCATTTACTCTCCGCATGGTGTAGATTATGATTTTTTCGCTTTAGCACAGTCTGAAAATACTGGAGTGCCGGAGAACGTACGGGGAATTAAAAAGCCAGTGATTGGATTTATGGGATCACTAGCGGGGGATTCAGTTGATCTTGATCTGATCAGTCGGCTGGCCCTAAAAAGACCCGACTGGAATTTCTTATTGGTGGGACGGATTTCGTCTCCGATTGATTCTCTGATAGCCATGAATAACGTTTACCACGTAGATGCGCGGCCCTATAATGAAATGCCAATGTACCTTAAGAAATTTGACGTCGCACTGATTCCGTTTCGCGTTAATGACCTGACGCGGGATCTGAACCCCATTAAATTGCGGGAGTACCTAGCGGCAGGTCTGCCTACAGTGGCTACGCGGTTGCCGGCGATGGAGATGTATGAGCCCCATGTGACGTGCGTGCTGACGGACGATGAGTGGGAATCGGCGATTGCGGCATTCATAGCTAATCCAGGCGATGCCGGGTTACGGCAGGAAGCGGTGAGGGATGAGAGCTGGGAGAACCGCGCTCGAGCAGTGGCAAGTGCCGTGCGCGCGGCAGAAAGGAAAGGATAAGGCACTGGAAAACTACGGTTGGCTGATGCCCTTGTAGTCCAGCACTTGCCTTGTATTTTGGAGTTGTTTCCAGTCGAGGTTGAGGAACTCGGTGTGAGCAACGAGAATTACCAGGAGTTCTGCCTCCCGGAGGCATCGGTCGAGTGTGTACAGTTCAATGTTCTGCAGGGTCTGGACGTTGGGTTCACAGGCTACGACTTTTTTGTCAGGGCACAGTTTTTTGACATCGTTGTAGATTTCGATGGATGGACTTTCGCGGCAGTCATCAATGTTGCTTTTATAGGCCATGCCGAGGAGGGCGATAGTCTTTGCGTCTTCAGCATTGGCTGATTCTGCTATTTGTTGAGCGACTTTATGGGGAACGGAATCGTTGAACTGACGTGCGGATTTTATAAGCCGTGCCTGTTCAGGGGCGGCTTCTATAAGAAACCAGGGGTCTACGGCAATGCAGTGCCCGCCAACGCCGGGACCGGGCTGCAAAACGTTGACGCGGGGATGGCGGTTTGCGAGTTCGATGACGTCCCAGACGTTTACGCCGATTTCTCTGCAGACGAGCGATAGCTCGTTAGCAAAGGCGATCTGGTAATCGCGGCTTGTGTTTTCTACGAGCTTTACGGTTTCGGCTACTCGAGCTGTGGTTTCGTGGATATCAGCCTGAACAAAGCTCTTGTAGAACCGGGCGACATGGCTGGCGCAGGCGGGAGTTAAACCGCCGACAGTGCGTTCGTTGGTGACAAGTTCGGTGATTACAGCCCCAGGAAGAACCCGTTCCGGGCAATAGGCTACGAAAACTGTCTGCCCCGGGATAAACCCGGCTTTTGTAACCGCGGCTGCGATAACATTTTCTGTGGTGCCGGGAGGCGATGTGGACTCCAGCAGGACGGCATTACCGGGCTGAAGAACCGGAATGATAGAGCCAGTTGCCTTTTGAACAAAGGTAAGATCGCTTGAATGGGTGTCGGCGTTAACGGGTGTGGGAACGCAAATTATAAAGATGTCGGCAGGCGTTGGCTGCAGAGCGGCGGACAGGCGTCCAGACTCAACGGCAGTCTTAACCAGTATGTCGAGTTCTGGTTCAACAATATGGATCTGCCCATTGTTGATCCGGGTGACAATATCCGGGTTAACATCGACTCCGGTTACCTGGTGTCCTCTGCTGGCAAGCAATGCGGCTGTGGGCAGACCTACATAGCCCAAACCGAGCACGCATACGCGTCTCTGTGGAAAATCCCCTGTTTGTTCGAACATGAAAGTGCCGGAAGCGCCTAGCCCTTAAGGGCTTCGGCGCCGCCTACGATTTCCAGGATTTCCTTGGTAATTGCCGCCTGGCGCGCCTTGTTCATTGAAAGCGAGACTTTGTCAATCAACTCGCTGCTGTTCTTTGTAGCCGCGCTCATGGCAACCATTCGGGCACTGTGTTCAGCCGTAAAGGTTTCGGCCATAATGATATAGATTTTGCTGTTGATGTAGCGCGGCAGCAGCGACTCAAAAACCGCAGCTGGCGTCGGTTCCATGATATACTCACCGCTGGCGCCTTCAACGGTGTCGGTAGCTTTCGCAAGAAGTGCATCCGGGTCAAGCGGAAGGATTTGTTCAACAGTAGGACGATAAACCAGCGTCGAAACAAAGGAATTGTAGAGGACAGTAATTTCGTCGCCCTTGCCCGAGAGGAACAGGTCAGTCAGGCGGTCTGCCACGTCGTTAGTCCGCTCATACGTCAGCTTACTATTAAAGTCATTTACTGAGAAGATGATGTTCCACTGGCGGGTTTTGAAGTAATCATAACCTTTTTTGCCAATACAGACAAGTTGAACCGGCGTTGAGGATTCACGCAGAATCTGCTCTGCGCGCTTAACCAGTTGCGCATTGAAGGAGCCTGCGAGGCCGCGGTCTGCGGTTACCAGTACCAGCACCCGGTTGCGCACTTCGCGCTTTTCAAAAAACGGATGGCTTGCCGTTGCACTACCGGCCAGTCGGCCCAGCAGTTCCTGCAGCTTAGACGCATACGGGCGGCCTGCCATAAGGAGATCCTGTGCCCGGCGCAGCTTTGCCGCGCTTACCATTTCCATTGCACGCGTGATCTGCTTAGTGTTCTTAATTGACCGCAGGCGGCGCCTAAGGGTTTTTACGTTCTCAGCCATTTATCCGTGATCCCATTTTGCAAGTGAATATAAAACCTGTTGATTCCGCCCCATGAAAGCCATAAGCAATGGATTTCTGTGGCACAAATCCAGCAAGTCCGCGCGTGCGGCCTAGCTTTTTCATCAAGGCGGTAAATACCTAAGTGAAGAAAATTCTGTTCATTGCAGGGACACGACCAGAGGCTATTAAAATGGCCCCTGTTTATCTGGAAATGAAGCGGCGCGGCAAGCTGGAGCCTGTCTTGCTGTCTACTGGTCAGCATACCGACCTGCTGGCTCATGGGCTACAGCCTTTTCAGATAAAGCCGGACATTGCTTTGAACACAATGCGCCCGGGGCAGCCGCTCCACCAGTTAGTCGGATCGCTGTTCCAACAGGTAGGCGACTCTATACAACGTCTGAAACCAAGCCACATACTGGTCCAGGGAGACACGGTTTCCGCTTCAACTGGTGCGTGGTGCGGTTTTTACCAGCGGATTCCTGTGGTACATATCGAGGCTGGCCTGCGTACAGGTGATCTCGGGCATCCTTTTCCAGAAGAGGCGACCCGCCGTGGCATTTCTGTGGTGGCCAAGGCTCACATGGCGCCTACACGCGAAGCGAAGGAGAACTTGCTCAAAGAAGCTGTAGATCCAAAATCCATCTTCGTAACCGGCAATACCACTATAGATGCACTTTACGTCGTTCGCGACAAAACCAGCCGTGATACGGTTGCTGTTCCTAAGAACGGCCGGCGTATACTGGTGACCGGGCACAGGCGTGAGAACTTTGGCGAAGGCCTGGCAAACCTCTGCCGGGCTTTGCTTGATCTGTCCACAGCATTCCCTGATCTAAAAATTACTTATGCCGTGCATCCTAATCCATCGGTACGCGGCCCTGTTGAACAGATGCTGGGCTCACGCAAAAACGTTTATCTCATTCCACCTCAGGATTACGAGGAGTTCGTCCGGCTGATGGGCCTTTCTGATTTCATCATAAGCGATAGCGGCGGCGTGCAGGAGGAAGCTCCTGCCCTTGGGAAGCCGGTCCTTATTACCCGTACCACCACTGAGCGGCCTGAGGCTGTTGCCTGCGGTGCAAACCGTCTTGTGGGCACCGATGTCAGCACAATTGTTAACGCGGCGACAGAGTTGCTAACCCATCCTGGTCTCTACCAGAAAATGGCCACTGCCGGTTGCCCCTACGGCGACGGCCATGCAGCGGAGAGGATTTGCGATTACCTTGAAGGAAAACCGGTGGAGGATTTCGACAACAAGCTGGAACTAAGCAGAACTTAGCACAACAGAACCGAAGCGAACCCGCTAGCTCAGCTAGATTCTTTCTCTGCCAGACGAGCTTCAAGCTCTGCAACTTTTGCTGTAAGTCTTGCGAGCTCAGCTGCCAATTCAGGCAACTTATTCTCAATGCCGATAATTCTCGCGGCCTGCCGGAAGGGGCGTGATGGTGTACCGAAATGTGTCTCGCCGTCCTTGATATGATCTTTCACGCCTGATTGTGCCAGTACCACAGCACCGTTACCTACAGTCAGGTTATCGGCCAAACCCACCTGGGCCGCTAAAATTGTATTGTTGCCAACGGTTGTGGAGCCGGCTATCCCCGTCTGCGATACCACCACGCAGTTCTCGCCTACCCTCACGTTGTGGGCTATCTGCACGAGGTTGTCCACCTTAGTATTGGGGCCAACCGCTGTTACGGTATAGCTTGCCCGGTCAATACACGTGTTCGCGCCCACCTCAACACCATCGCCCAGTTCAACATGCCCCACTTGCGGGATCTTTGTCCAGCGTCCCCGAAGCAGTTCGTATTTAAAACCGTCGGCTCCGAGCACCGCACCCGGCTGCACGACAACTCCCTGTCCAAGCCGCGTTTCCGCTTCCAGTACAGCATTGGCATAAATGATGGATTTTTCTCCAATTACGCAATCAGCCCCGATAACCGCACCGGCCCCCACGTAACTGCCGGCCCCGATTTTTGCGCCCGGCCCCACAACAACCATCGGCCCGAGCACCACGTCTGCAGCAACCTCGGCACTCGGGTCAACCACCGCTGTCGGGTGCACTCCCTCGTATGTTTTGCGTGCGAAATTCGGGTAAAAGACCTTGAGGGCAGCAAGTACGCCGCTCCAGACGTCTTTCAGTGCAATGTATGGTTTGTCAACGGGGGCAAGATTCTCAGGAATTATGACTGCGCATGCTCTTGTTGAAGCAAGGCCACCTGTATATTTCTTGTCGGTGACGAAACTGATGTCATTTTCGCTGGCCTCGCCCAGGGTGGAAACACCGAAAACGTCAACATCATTGCCATTGAAATTTGCCACTTCTGCCCCAAGCAGCGAAGCCAGCTCACTTAGTTTCATTAACGTTTTTCCTGACATGATCAATAAATAGGAATTGGCCAGCACCTACAGCGACGGCCTGACTTCTGTCCAATGCACTAGACGTCCGGGTTCATGCGCAAGTTTTTTTGAAATCGGCAAGGTGCGCCATTTGAAAAAAATGTAACTGCGGTGCACCTTAACTGTTTGGAATCAACCTGCAGCGGCCACTCACAACCCATTACCTGCAGATCAGGACTACTTCTACATTGGCATTTCGGTACTTTTTGAGTTGTGTTCGCTCTTAAAAAAGAAATTCTACGGCTTCTGGTGGCTAACCGTTTGCTAGGTAGTACATGAATTCCTGTATTACATCAGCAGGCCTATAGAAGAGGAATAATCTTTGTCTTTGCGAGAACCCGTTGCAGTAGCGCATGATCGGGCCAGCATATTGATTGTCGACGACAATCCGCACAACCTGCTGGCCATGGAGGCCTCGCTTGAGCGGATCGGCGAAGATATGGTGCGCGCTTATAGCGGTCAGGAGGCTATCCAAAAAGTCCAGGAACAGGAGTTTGCGGTTATCCTGCTGGATGTGCAGATGCCGGTCATGGATGGCCTTGAAACGGCGGAGGAAATTCGGAAACTGGAGACATCCCGCCACACGCCGATTATTTTCGTAACCGCTGGCGAACTTACCCACGATGTGGTCCATCGGGCGTATACCGAAGGTGCAGTGGATTTCCTCTTTAAACCCTATGCCCCAGAGATTGTGCGATCAAAGGTGCAGGTGTTCGTTGACCTGTTTAAATACGCCCAGCGCCTGAAGCAAAGCGTGGAAGAACAGGCACGTGCAGAAGAGGAAGTTCGTCGGCTCAACCAGGCCCTGGAAAAACGTGTAGAAGAGCGGACCCAGGAACTTGCATCGGCCCTGGAAGATGCAGAAGCCAGTGAACAGCGCTACCGCCAACTGGCCGAGTTTCTGCCGCAGATCGTCTGGACGGCTGATCCGGCGGGCGCTACCGATTTCTTCAACAGCCGCTTTTACGAATTCACAGGGCTGCCGCATGATTCTGACCTCGACAGCAATTGGCGGGAGATTATCCATCCTCACGACCGGGAGCTGGTAGAACGCGACTGGCTGCATTCCCTTGCGTCTGGCGAACCCTTTGAAGTGGAATTCCGGTTGTTACGCGGCATTGATAACACCTGGCGTTACCATATGGCGCGCGCCGAGGCGCTTCGCAAGGTGGATGGCTCAATTGAAAAGTGGCTTGGTATTGCAACGGATATTGAAGAAAAAAGCCAGGCTGAAGCCACATTAAAAGCCGCGAACCAGGCCCTGGCAGAAGCCCGCGACCGTGCAGTGGAAGCCAGCCACGCAAAAAGCCTGTTTCTGGCCAATATGAGCCACGAATTCCGAACTCCGCTCAATGCCATCCTTGGGTATGCGGAAATGCTGGAAGAAGAACTGGCCGACGCAAATACGGAACTTAAAGCCGATGCGGATCGGATTATAACTGCAGGTCGCCATCTGCTCAGCCTGATTGATGACGTCCTTGATATGGCCAAAATCGAGGCGGGAAAAATGCGCCTGAGCCTGGATTCTGTCAGTATCAGCGGCCTCGTCAATGGTGTAATTTCTTCAGTACGCGGGCTCGCTGCTCAGCGAAACAATACGCTGGAAGCAAATTTTACACAGGATTTGGGAGCTGCCTGGATTGATCCTGTGAAAGTCCGCCAGATCTTGTTTAACCTGCTAAGCAACGCATGCAAGTTTACGGAAAACGGAACTATTGAGGTTACGGGCGAGTTTTTTACCAAGGACGAACGAGAGTGGTTTCGTGTAGCAGTTAAGGATACGGGCATCGGGATCGCCGAATCCGAGCTTACCCGTCTGTTCAAGGAGTTCAGCCAGGCAGATCCGTCGCCTTCACGCAATTATGGCGGCACCGGATTGGGCCTCGCGCTGAGCCAGCGTTTTGCTCACATGATGGGGGGAATGATCACCCTGGAAAGCGAAGAAGGCGTTGGCAGTATATTCACGGTTTCCCTGCCAGTCCAGGTGAATCAGGAGGCCGCTGTGTGGGAGTCAGAAAGCTGAATTTTTTTCTTCTGACTGTGCAAGAAGATAGCCCCGGGCATCTGTAACCAGCAGTACACGTCATGCCCTGCACACCGGGGCAGCACTATTGCTAATTACAGGACGTAAGCGCGATTTGGATACAAGTTCTATGAACTTAGATCACCATCTTTCAGAGATGCCCGGCGAAGAGTGTGGCGTGGTTGCAGTTTACAACTGCCCCGAAGCCTCGAAACTGGCCTATCTCGGGCTTTATGCGCTGCAGCATAGAGGTCAGGAAAGCGCCGGAATTGTAAGTTCTGACGGTACACGCCTCCATACTGCCAAGGGCTATGGCCTTGTAAATGATGTGTTTACGCCCAAGGCCCTTGAAGGGCTGCCAGGCGAAAGCGCCATTGGGCATGTACGCTACTCCACAACCGGTTCTTCTGTGGCGGAAAACTCCCAGCCTATTGTGGCAAAGTTTCATGGCGGCACCCTGGCTGTAGCCCATAACGGTAACCTGACAAATGCAGACGAACTTCGCAGTGACCTCGAAAAGCGCGGTGCGATTTTCCAGGGCACCACTGATACCGAAGTGCTTATCCACCTGGTTGCCAAAAGCGGACTCGAAGACTTTGAAAAGTCCCTTGTTGAGTCGCTTTCTCGCCTGAAGGGCGCTTACTCTATTGTTATTGCGCGCGAAGACAAACTGTTCGCGGTTCGTGATCCTCGCGGGTTTCGTCCGTTGTGTATTGGAAAGCTTGGCGACGGCTACGTGGTAGCCAGTGAAAGCTGCGCTTTTGACATTATGAATGCGCAGTACTTGCGTGAACTGGCCCCTGGCGAAATGATCACTTTCTCGAACGGCGTGGCCAAATCCTCTCGCCCCTTTGCGGAAGAGCCTTCATCGTTTTGCGTGTTCGAGTACATCTATTTTTCCCGCCCCGACAGCATGGCGCAGTCTGGTCGCTCTGTCAGCGAACTTCGTAACCGCCTCGGCGAAGAACTCGCTGTCGAACACCCCGCCGAAGCCGATGTGGTAATCGCGGTGCCTGACAGCAGCGTTCCTGCTGCAATTGGATACGCCCGTAAATCTGGAATTCCGTATGACATCGGGCTGGTGCGAAGCCATTACGTAGGGCGAACATTCATCGAGCCGAACCAGGCTATCCGTGATTTTGGCGCCCGAATCAAATATAACCCGGTGCGCAGCGTTCTCCAGGGCAAGCGTGTTGTTGTTGTGGACGACTCCATCGTTCGCGGCACCACCAGCCGTAAAATTGTGAACATGGTCCGCGATGCAGGCGCCAGGGAGATTCACTTTCGCGTGACGGCACCGCCGTGGAAGAACCCGTGCTACTTCGGCATTGATACGCCGGAGCCAAGCAAGTTGCTGGCTGCAGTGCATCCGGATATCGACGAGATGTGCAGCTTTATCCAGGCTGATACTCTCGGCTTCATCAGCCCCGAAGGCCTTTACAAGGTAATGCCGAAGACCGTCGGCTACTGCAACGCCTGCTTTACTGGGGAATATCCGGAAGGCCAGAAACCTGCTCGCCTCTTTAAGAAAGAAATTCTCGAAACCCGCTGAGGTGCAGGCACCCGCTGCACCGCGTCGGCCCCGTGAGGACAGGTCTGCACTTGCAGATGATTTTCTCGGCTGGCTGCGATTCGTTAATGCCGGCATGCTTGACGACGGCAACGTCGTGGCCATGGACTACGCCATCAGCCGCATGCCAAAAGGTGCAGTTCTTGAAATTGGATCCTTCTGCGGCCTCAGCACGAATGTACTGGCTCACCTGCGTCGCAAGCATAATCGCACCGGCCCCTTTTTCACCTGCGATCCATGGCTTTTCGAAGGCGCCGACCAGCCTGACGCGCCGATGGGAGAAGGTGGGATTACCTTTGGTGAGTACAGAGAGGTTGTTCGAAGCTCGTTCGTTAAAAATTTACGGGCCTTTTCCCGTTATGATCTGCCCCACTCGCTGGAAATGTTAAGTGACGACTTCTTCAAGTTTTGGGCAGACGGCACAGAGACACAAACGGATGTATTCGGAAGGTCCGCCAGCCCAGGCGGCGTCATCGCGTTTGCATATATTGACGGCGACCATCGCTATGGTCAGGCACGCAAAGACTTCGAAAATGTGGACGCGCATCTCGCAGACGGAGGTTTTATCTTGTTCGACGACTCCGCAGATAACTCTGGATGGGAAGTGTGCCGGTTAATGGAAGAGATTGTATCCAGTCGCCGCGATTATAATCTTGTCGACCGCTTCCCAAACTACCTCTTTCAGAAAACTGCGCCCTGATCGACTAGACGTATACCGGGTACTCGTCAGGCAGTGAACCCAGTTCTTTCTGCGTTGCCTGTTTAATGCGATTCAGCTCCCCACCGAGCAGCGCCCGGTTTATCCGCGACAGGTGATCTATGAACAGCACGCCATTTAGGTGATCCAACTCATGCTGAATCACACGCGCTAGAAGATCATCCGCTTCAAGTTCAAATTCTTCGAAATTCTCATCCCGGGCGACGACCCTAATGGCAGCCGGCCGGTAGATATCCTTATGTATTTGTGGAATGCTGAGGCAGCCTTCTTCATAGGGTTCGTCTTCTTCAGACTCCCACACAATTTCAGGATTAATAAAAACCTGCAGATTCCGCGTCTCCTGCGCTTCCTTTGGCGATTCGTTCCGCTGGTCGATATCCAGCACAAAGATCCGCTCCATTACACCTACCTGCGGGCCGGCCAGCCCAATACCATTTGCCGCGTACATGGTTTCACCCATGGCCGCAAACAGTTCCTTCTCCCGCGAGCCCACTCTCTTTAGATCAAAGGATTTTTCGCGCAAAAGCGGATGGCCATACTGAAGTATCTTTAACAACGACATGCTTCTCTCCCCTACCGGGCAAACTCGTGATAATACATATCCTTCAGCCGCCGATCCGTTCACCGAGAATTGGCTTCAACGGGGCCGGAACTGCGATAGATCCATCCCCGTGCTGGAACTGTTCCAGGATAGCAATCAGCGTGCGAGGCAGCGCCAGCGCACTGCCATTTAATGTGTGCGCGAACTCCGGTTTTGCCTTGGCTTCGCGGCGGAACCTTATGCCTGCACGGCGCGCCTGGTAATCGGTAAAGTTGGAGCAGGATGATACTTCCAGGTACATATCCATCCCCGGTGCCCAAACCTCCAGGTCATACTGCTTGCAGTTGGAGAACCCGAGGTCGCCCGTGCAGATTTCCAGCACACGGTAATGAAGTCCCAGTTCCTGTAGTACGGCCTCAGCCTCACCCAGCAGACTCTCCAGTTCATCGAAGCTCGTTTCTGGCTTAACTATCTTTACGAGTTCCACTTTGTCGAACTGATGGATGCGGGTAATGCCGCGGCCCTCGCGGCCATAGCTGCCGGCCTCCTTGCGGAAGCAGGGAGTATAGGCCGTCATCTTTATAGGCAAATCGTCGCCGTTCAGGATTTCTTCCCGGCACAGATTGGTCACTGGCACTTCAGCAGTGGGTATGAGGAACAAGTCTTCATCATCTATGCGGTACGCGTCTTCTTCGAACTTCGGCAGCTGACCGGTACCCGTCATTGCGTCGCGGTTTACAAGGTATGGCGGCCGGATTTCTGTATAGCCATGGCGCTCCACATGCATGTCCAGCATGATGTCAATAAGCGCCCGCTGCAGCCGTGCACCTTTGCCGCGGTACACCATGAAGCCCGAGCCGGAAATCTTGGCCCCAGCGTTGAAATCTATAATGCCCAGCGCTTCGCCAATTTCCCAGTGCGGCTTTGGTGTAAAGGCAAACTCCGGCTTTTTGCCCCATTCGCGTACAACGCGGTTTTCAGCCTCATCCCGTCCTACGGGCACGCTTTCATGAGGTATATTGGGTATGCGTAGCAGGATGTCGCGGATTTCGCCGTCCAGCAGGTCGATAGTCTTATCAATTTCGCCAATGCTGTCGCCGATGACCCGGACCTGCTCCTTGATTGGCTCTGCGTCTTCGCCTGCCTTCAGCTTCTTGCCAACTTGCGCAGACAACTCATTCCGCTGCTTTTTCTGCTCCTCACCCCTGGTAATCTGGTCGCGGCGGCGAGCATCAAGCTGCAGCAGGCCGTCTATGTCGGCAGTTACGTTCTTTTTCGCTGCACCTTCTGTTACAAGCTGGGGATTTTCACGCACCCATTTTAGATCAAGCATTTAATTGTGATTTCTTCGCAGGTAATGGCAGTATGCCGGGCGCAAAGGCTTGTGCGTCCAGTCTCACGTGAAAACGCGTAGATAGCGAATTTATTTGGGTTTCCGTGCACACAAATCATCCTGGGATGCTGGAAACCAGCAATCTTCTCCTTTTTTGCCCTAAACCCTATTACATGAAAACACTGGCATTTGTCTTGCCCCTGACAGTAATGTAAGATAGAAGATCTTTCAACCACTACAGACCTGCCGGTCTTCCGTATCATCGGCAGTCGCGGCGGGCAGGAGGCAACATTTATGGCTGTTCGTATCTATGGGCATCATGTGAAGATCACACGCTCTCTGCGTGAGTACATTGAGAGCAAACTGCCTCGAATAGAAAAATATACGGACCGGATTCAATCCCTCGAAATAGTTCTGGAACAGGAAGGACCGCAGATCCTGGCAGAGCTTAGACTCAAAGCTGGTCCGATAGAAGTCACCACCAAACAAAAAGATACCGAAGCCACCAAGGCTATCGACTTCCTGATCGATAAAACCGAGCGTTCCCTGAAAAAGCAGCACGACAAGATGATCGGGAAAAAGAAGAACATCAAAACCATAAACAGGAACGCGAAAAAAGCCGATCTCTCCCCTGACTCAGAACCCCTTCCGCTCATTGAGACCAAGGGACCGACACTTGGCAACGGCCACGATACCACCACCCAGCCGGATATGCCGCTGGTTCACGAGAAGCTGAACATTCGCATTTTCCGTTCGCCTAAAGCAACCTCTGGGCGCATGACCGTGCATCAAGCCGCCGAGGAACTCTTCTTCCGGGATGAGAATTTCCTCTGCTTTAACAATTCAGAGACGGAAGGCGTTAGCATTCTTTATCGCCGGAAAGACGGCAACTTTGCCCTCATGGATACAGAAGGCAATTGACCACTGACAACACGACTCGCCAGCTATACCTGGCCGGCCGGTGGATTGAAACCAGTGACGAAATAGCAGTAACAAATCCCTGGGATTTATCCACTGTTGGACAGACCTGGCAGGCGACCGACTCTGAAGTTGAAACTGCAACGGCGGCTGCGCAACAGGCAGCCGCCGAATTTTCACATTCGCCGCGCCATGTCCGATCCCATATTTGCCGATGTATCTCCGAGGGCATCCGTAGTCGTGCCGAGGCTTTTGCGCAGTTAATAACCGCCGAATCCGGCAAGCCAATTCAGTATGCACGCGGTGAAGTCGCCCGCGCCATTACAACATTCTCTCTCGCTGCAGATGAGGCGCTCCGCCTTACCGGCGAAGTGCTTCCTCTCGATATTACGCCCGCTTCAGAAGCATACAGCGGTTTCAGCTGTCGCGTGCCGCGCGGACCGGTTGCAGCCATTGCTCCCTTTAATTTTCCCCTGAACCTGGTCGCCCATAAAATTGCGCCTGCGCTGGCAAGTGGTTGTCCCATTGTGCTTAAGCCAGCGCCGCAAACACCTCTCACTGCGCTGATGCTGGCAGAGGTAATTGATGAATCCGATGTTCCTCCGGGCGTCGTCAGTATTCTCCCAATGGCCGTTGAAGTTGCCGATAAAATGGTACGTGACGAGCGATTCCGCGTACTCTCGTTTACAGGCAGCGCCAAAGTGGGATGGCACTTGAAGTCTGTCTGCGGCCGAAAGCCGGCACTTCTTGAACTTGGCGGAAATGCCCCCGCGATTGTTCATTCTGATGCCGACATTTCTCACGCAGTGGACCGACTAATCCCGGGATCTTTTGCCGCTTCGGGACAAGTCTGCATTAAGTCACAACGGCTTCTTATCCACGAAGACATCTATAACGATTTCATGAAGGCTTTTATCTGTGCCAGTCGCGAGGTAAAGCTCGGAAATCCGATTGAACCAGATACCATTGTGGGACCCCTCATCGATGATGCTTCTGCTGAACGGATAGAGGGGTGGATTGAGGAAGCTCGCGCAGGAGGAGCGAAAATCCTGTGCGGTGGTGAGCGCAGTGGGCGACTAATTCCTCCCACAATTCTGACTAATGTAGCTCCGGACGCCAAATGCCTTACGCAGGAGATATTTGGTCCGGTTGTGACAGTAGAAGCCTACACGGATTTTAAAGATGCGGTTGCACGCGCTAATGCCACCGAGTTCGGTCTTCAGGCGTCGGTGTTTACCTTTGATACCCGCATCGTGGACCATGCCACACGCCACCTGGAATACGGCGGGATTATTATCAATGACTCACCAATGGTACGTGTGGACAATTACCCCTACGGCGGCACAAAACAGAGTGGTCTGGGCCGCGAGGGTGTGCGCTATGCGATGGAGGAATTCACCGAACCAAAAGTCGTGGTCACTCGCTCAATGCGCCAGTAGCTTCTACGGGCTGTCAATCAACAGCAGACGCAATATTTCGTCGTTATACCATGTGTAACTCTCAAATACAGGATATGCCGGCGTTCCACTTTCGGCGGCAGCGGGTGCAGGATTAATCCGCGCCTCAGTTGCGCGTTCACTTATAAATTTCCAGAGTTGCTCAAGCAGCTCCCTCGGCTCCGCAAAGACCTCACCCTTGATCGAGCTGCCCTTCACTGATAATGTCCGCTCAAATATCTGGAAGCGCTGTGGTTTCCCTTGCAATATCACCACCTCGAGCAACAAGCGATGTAGCCCGCGGCTGTTCGGTGTTAAGCGAATATCGCACAGTGACACCAGCGCCAGTTCATCCCACGCCAGGCGTCGCGTGCCGTACGTGGTTTTTATGGTGAGTCCATCATCGCCAGCCACAATCCCTACAACTTCCACCGGCTCCGCTTTAAGCACAGGATCGTCTTCCAAAACAGCCTTGATGCGCAATCCTGCTGCGTCTGCTACCGCCTCAACGTGCACCTTATCCGTCTCTGGCAAATTCCTGAAGACAAACAACGACTGAAATCCCGCACCGGAAATTTCGGAGAAATCCGCAGAGCCATACTTCTCTGTCAGGTCGAGCAAATCGTTCTTAAGACTCCCGGCTTTCACCACATCTGCAGGGTCTACCAGCAGCACTGCCCACCTTCTTTGAAAATCGGCCGTAATTATTGGAGGTGCTTCACCATAGCCCTGGTCCATATGCACATCTTGCGGTATATGGAAACCTGTTGGCTGCAGTCTTTTTCTCCCTTCA
>JAKFFN010000232.1:0-31573 GCA_036675025.1 Candidatus Sumerlaeales bacterium
GTTTTCCACCCCGGCTTCCAGCACGTCGCAAATTTTTTCTGAGTTCGACAGCACCCACTCCGCAGCGCGCGAAATGACCACGGGAGCGTCATGGCGAAACTGTTCACCTTTTGACCGGCACCGTTGACGTATGCCCTGCGCAACCGCACGTACGTCCGGCTGGACGAGGTTTTTTAGTCCTTCGAGTATGTGGGGAGAAGCTTCGTTCACCGCGGGCGTAGATACCTTAAATTCATAAACATAATTGCATGGAGTGCAGTCAAGAAGCGATGTTTACGGGACTTATAGAAGAAACAGGCATCATCCGCAGCATCACCCCGCGCGCTGACGGGCTGCTTGATCTGACCATTGACTGCCGCCTTACCCTTGACGGTCTCCAGGTCGGCGACAGCATTTGCGTTAATGGCGTCTGTCTCACAGCCACCCGGTTTGACGCGCAGGGTTTTGAAGCCACGGCAACACCTGAAACGCTCAGCCTGACAAATCTCGATCAGCTTCAAACAGGTTCACCCGTTAACCTCGAACGCAGCGTCACGCTTCAGACGCGCCTCGGCGGGCACATGGTCCAGGGCCACGTAGACGGCACCGGCACTGTCGCAGAGATTACACCGGAAGGCGAATCCCAGCGGTGGGTGTTTGAAGTTCCGGCGGACCTCACACGCTTTATGGTTCACAAAGGCTCAGTTGCCATCAACGGCGTGAGCCTCACCATTGCCGGTCTTACCGACTCAACCGTGGCTGTAGCACTTATACCGAAGACCATCGAGCTGACTACCTTTAATTCGATGAAGGTGGGCGATACCGTAAACATCGAGGCCGATGTAATCGGCAAGTATGTCTACCAGTTCATGGAGAAAATGCGATAGCGGCCGGGCTCGCTTTCCTCTGCAGGTTCAGGCGCAGTCAACTTGTCCACGCACAGACCGGCTTTGCTCAAAGCGAATTAATCCAAATGAAAAGCCCGCGTTACCACTATCACGGATAAAGCAGTTTATCCCGACTGGAACCTATGCGCACTGATATAAACCAGGCAATTGCCGACTTTGCAGATGGCAAAATGCTTATCCTCGTAGATGACGAGAAGCGAGAAAACGAAGGCGACCTGATCTTCGCCGCGAGTGCAGTCACGCCTGAAAAAATCAATTTCCTGCTAAAGTATGGCCGTGGTCTCGTCTGTATTGCCGCGCCTGAAGAGCGCCTGCGAGAGCTGGACCTGAAGCCGCTGGCCATGCATAACAAGTCCCGGTTCAGCACCAATTTCTACGATATGATTGACGCTATGGAAGGCACCACCACCGGTGTTTCCGCCTATGACCAGGCTCATACTATTCGGACGTTTACACAGCCCGATACCCGCCCGTCAGATTTTGCGCGGCCGGGGCACGTCCATACCCTTGGCGCCCGCGAAGGAGGAGTGTTGGTGCGTGCCGGACATACCGAAGGCGTGGTGGATCTTGCCCGCCTGGCCGGCCTGTCTCCTTATGGCGTACTCTGCGAGATCATGAATGAAGATGGCAGCATGGCGAGGTTGCCCGAACTGCAGGAATTCGCCAGTCAGCATAATATGCCCATAATCTCCATCAAAGACCTGATCGAACACCGCCACCGCCACGAAAAGCTGGTTAAGCCCGTAGTAGCCGTAAGGATGTCTAATGATTACGGGGAATGGCTTGTCACCTATTACGAATCGTTCAATGGGGAAGGCCATGTTGCATTGCAGATGGGTGACGTCAACGATGCGGGGCAGTCGGAAAAAGGCGTACTCGTACGCGTTCATTCTCAGTGTTTCACCGGCGATACCCTGGGTTCTTACCGATGCGATTGCGGACCTCAGCTCCATTCAGCCATGAACCAGATCGCTGCTGAAGGCACGGGAGTTATCCTCTACCTTCACCAGGAAGGCCGGGGAATCGGTCTGAAGAATAAGCTGCTTGCCTACAAAAAGCAGGAGGAGGGCATGGACACGGTAGAGGCTAACAAAGCCCTGGGCTTTGATGCCGATCTGCGTGAGTACGGTATCGGCGCGCAAATTCTTTCCGACCTGGGCCTGCACCGGATTCGCCTGATGACGAACAACCCCCGTAAGCTGGTAGGCATTGGCGCCTTTGACCTTACCGTTGTAGATCGTGTCCCGCTGGAAGTTGGGCACCATGAGGATAACAAGGCCTACTTAAGCACGAAGAAACACAAACTGGGGCACCTGTTCGGCGAGTAACGGAGTTCTTAATCCGGTTGCCCTGCGCAAGATAATCTCGTTACGATTACTCAGAATCGAGCTGTACGTTCCAGTAAGCCGAATCCAGGAACTTCTGCCACAGCGTGCTTACCGGCGCCTTCTGATGGAAGTGCGAACAGGCCAGCCAGTGCGGCTTCTTCGGTTCCTTTAGCAGCTTCAGCCCGGCTTCATTTACCAGCTTGCTTCCCTTCTTCATGTTGCACTTAATGCAGGCCAGCACCACGTTTTCCCATGTCGTACGTCCGCCGCGGCTCCGCGGCATCACATGGTCAATCGTCAGTTCTTCCTTCGGCGGTACCTTACCGCAGTACTGGCAGGTGTGGGCATCGCGAAGGTAGATATTGCGGCGAGAGAACTTAACCTGGCGCGGTGGAATCCGGTTAAAGTGAGTCAACATAATCACTTCCGGCACGGCGATTTGAAACGAAGGGGTCGAAATTTTCTGAACCTGGTCCATCACCTCGGTCAGATCACGCCATGAATCGAAATCATGCGTGGCGTAGTCATCCGTCACCACACGCGCCCGGTCTCCGTAGAGCAATACCAGGGCACGATTAGCATTCGTCACATGAACGGCAGTCCAGTGGCGGTTTAGTACCAGCACACTATGATTCAGCGCATTTTGCATCGTGCCTGCTTCCCACGTGCGTGAACCTTTTAAGCCTTTATCCAGATTCACGACGGAAGTGGATGAAATCTTTAATGAAACTAAACTCTCTTTATTCACAGTTAAAAGTCTAGAAAATAACACAATTTGTACGATACAATTCGATGACGCACCACTAGTTGTACCACAAGCGAACGTTGTCCACAGGCGAATGTCCCGCCTTGCAGGGAATACTTTGATGGGTTGACGAATCGTCTGCCGCCTGACTATGGAATCGACCACCTCCAACCAAACCCATACAACGGATAATCTTGTACCCGGCCCTACTGTAACTGAAGTAGAAGCAGAGGCTCTCGGCCAGGATCCGCCCGTCGTGCCCGTCATTCCGCCCGAACGCCGCATTTCCTGGCTCGGGTGGGTTGTGGCCATTTTGATCTTTCTTGTAAACAAGAAGCTGGGCCTCGCCCTGTTCGTCGCACTGCTGGTGTTTCGCCAGTTTCCGACTCTTAACCTGAAACAACTACCCCGGGCTGCAGGCAGCCTCCTTAGAAAATTGCGGAGTTAATAAGTGACTACTTCTATTTTAGAACCGACCGTAGCGAATGAAACCCGTAGCATTATGGAGACACTCCCCCGCCTGCTGCTGAAAGTAGACAAACCCGCCCGTTATATTGGCGGCGAGTTCAATACCACAGTAAAGCCAGATGAAGAAGTTGATGTGCGGCTCGCTCTTGCCTTCCCCGACGTCTACGATATCGGCATGAGCTACCACGGCTTTAAGATTTTCTATGAGAAGGTAAATCGCATGGAGGGCTACCAGTGCGAGCGGGTGTTTGCGCCGTGGCCCGACTTCGAAGCTGCCCTGCGCGAAAACGACCTGCCTCTCTATTTGCTGGAGAGCAAGCGCCCGCTTGTGCATGCCGATGTTATCGGCTTTACCCTCCAGCATGAAATGAACTATACGAACATCCTTAATACGCTGGACCTTGGTCGCGTGCCCGTGTTTTCAAAAGATCGCGGCGAGAATGATCCCATCGTCATTGCCGGTGGACATGGCGCGTTTAATCCTGAGATCATGGCTAACTACATCGATGTTTACGTGGTGGGTGACGGCGAATGGGCCTTGCTGCAAATCCTCGAGACGGTACGCCAGGCTCGCCGCCACGCCAAAGGTTTGCCGGCCGCGGCGCCAGTCAATCCCGATGATCCGTATCACTTCCTCGGCGACGGCACCAAGGCCAAGCGCAAAGCAGTTGCGACTTTTACCAATGCAGACTTTCACATGCCCGGCGTTTGGAAGCATTTCGAGAGCGACGAAATCAGCGAATCCCGCTATGGCATCTCCCGGGAAGAACTGCTGCTCCGCCTTTCGAAGATTCCCGGCGTTTACGTGCCTCGTTTTTATGAGGACACCTACAACGAGGACGGTACTCTTGCCGGCGTAGTACGCACGCGTGATGACGTGCCGGAAGTTATTGAAAAGTGCAACTTTGACGTGCGCGACGACCTCGGCTGCACTCAGCCGGTGGTTCCGCTTATGCGCGTCGTTCATGACCGTTTCGCCATTGAGATTAAGCGCGGCTGCATGGTTGGGTGCCGCTTCTGCCAGGCAGGTATGATTACCCGTCCGCTCCGCGAGCGGAATCCTAAACAGATTGTTGAGATCGCCCGCGAAGGCATCCGCAATACCGGCTACGACGAGATATCGCTGCTCAGCCTTTCCAGCGCAGACTACTCCGGGATTCTTGAGCTGACCCGTGCACTTCGTGCCGAGCTTGCCGATGAAAACATTTCCATTTCCCTTCCCAGCCTGCGCATTAATGCGTTCGACGTCGACCTGGCCGATGAAATCGGCAGCGTTCGCAAAAGCGGTTTTACCTTCGCACCGGAGGCCGGCACAGCTCGCCTGCGCCAGGTAATTAACAAAGCTGTGGATGAGCAGCGTTTTCATGAGACCATCGAGGAAGTTCTCAAGAAGGGCTGGCGCACGCTGAAGTTCTACTTCATGTGCGGTCTGCCTACAGAGACGGATGAAGATCTCCAGGGTATCGTCGACCTTACCAATCGTGCCATCGAGATGGGTAAGAAGCACTGCGGAAACAACTTTCGGCTCAACATCAGCCTCTCCCCTTTCATCCCGAAGCCGCAGACGCCTTTCCAGTGGCATGCGCAGCCGAGCCTGGAAGAATTTAATCGCAAATACGATTACATCCAAAGCCGCATCAACCGCAAGTTTGTCAGCCTGAAAAAGCATAGTGTGCTGGAAAGTTCCATCGAAGGTGCGCTAAGCCGCGGCGACCGCCGCACTGGCAGCGTCATTTATCGCGCATGGCAGTTGGGTTGTAAGTTCGATAACTGGAAAGAGTACATGCGCTTCGACCTATGGCAGCAGGCTTTCCAGGAGTGCGGAATCGATCCCCACTTCTTCGCCAACCGCGAACGCGGCAAGGAAGAAGTTCTGCCGTGGGATCACATCGAAGCCAGCCTGGGTAAAAAGTTTCTCTGGAAGGAAAAAACCAAGAGCGATTTGGTGAAGATCACCACGGACTGCAGCACCACGACCTGCGCCACCTGCAAGGTTTGCGATTTTAAGGAAGTGAAGAACCTGCTCAGCGTGCGTGAAGATGGCGAGTACTACGCACCTCCCGCTAAAGAAGCGGCTCAACTGTCGGCGGAACCTGTACAGCGCATCCGTCTCACGTTTACTAAAGGTGAGATGCTCCGGTTCGTGTCACACCTGGACCTGGTTAAGATCGTGCAGCTAATCTTCCGCCGCGCACGGCTTAACGTTTCGTACAGCCAGGGCTTCAATCCCAGCCCGAAAATGGCTTTCGCCCCTCCCCTGCCCATGGGCTTTGCCAGCACTGGCGACCTGGTGGACGTAGTGTTCAACGAACGCTACTCGCCTGAACAGTTGCTCGCTGCACTGCGCGAAATTCCGCTTTCGGGCCTGAACTGGATCGCCGCAGAAGAAGTTCCTCTTCGCGCACTTGCCCTGGTGCCAAGCCTCGACACTGCTTCGTATACCCTGCAGATCGACCTGGCCACTGCTGGCCTGGCTGCTGATCAGATCGTGGACCGTCTGCGTGACTTTGCCCAGGCGGACAGCTGGAACGTCAGCTTCTCTGGCCGAAACAAAGTGGTAGAGCGCGATCTTAAACAATCCATTTTGGAAGTGTCATGCTCTACGGATGGTGACATGCTAACCGTTAATGTTCTCATGAACATGCGCGAGCAGTATTACGTGAATCCCGTTTCCGCTGTAGAGCACATCGCAGAATGCGGGCCACTACAGGATCACTGCACGACGACACGCACAGCGCTAAAGACGATTTCAGTGGAACCGGAAACAGAAGCGGCTATTGCTTAAGCCTCCATCACCGGCCAGATAAAGAATCTCAAGTAAGCGTAATATGCCGGCATGCAGAACAACATGGAGTCGATACGGTCGAGCACGCCCCCATGTCCGCCCATGCCGCGCCCGCTGTCTTTTACACCTGTGTCTCGCTTTAGCACTGACTCTGCAAGGTCTCCGGCAACAGACAACACGCTGATAATGGCACCAAGGATGACGACGTGGAGTATCGGATAGTGGAAGGTACTGTCTGGCGTTACCAGCTTAAAGATAGCTGCTACCAGGCAACAGGCCACAATGCCCCCGACCAGCCCTTCTACCGTTTTCTTGGGGCTCAGGTTGGGAGCCATTTTGGTCTTTCCAAACTTACGACCAACGAAGTATGCGCCGGAGTCAGCGGTCCATATAAGCACCAGGCCGAAGAACAGGAACAGCCGGTCGTATTGCAAAACCTGCAGCGTAAGCGCCAGCGGCAATGCAATATACAGCAGGGCAAATCCACCGGCAGAAACTCCGGAAAGGGCACCGGGAATACCGTAACGATTCATCTGGATAGTAAACGTAACGATCATTCCGCCCGCGAGAAGCACAGGCGCCAGGTAAGAGAAGCTATCAGCAGTAGCCATTCCCGCCAAAACGATACCTACGCCCAACACCATGGCCAGGGGCAGCGAAAAGACTGCTCCGGAATTGCGGGCCATCCGGTGAAATTCCCGAATGCCCAGCGCGCCTAAAAGCGCCGTCAGCGCCGGCAGCACAGTAAGCCTGAGGGCATCGAACCGGAGACAAATGAGCAAAACAATCACCATCACCAGGGCGACACGACCCCGAGACTTTATGGCTGTCATTAGACTTTAAGAACCTTTCCAAAGCGGCGTTCACGCTGTTGATAGTTTAATATGGCTTCGTATAGATGCTTCCGCCTGAAATCCGGCCAAAGCACAGGACTTACATAGATTTCCGTATAGGCTATTTGCCACAGTAAAAAGTTGGAAACTCTCATTTCACCGCTGGTTCGCACGAGAAGGTCCGGATCGGGAAGCTCAGGATGATACAAGCGGCTGGCGATCGTCTCCTCCGTCACATCACTCTCGCTTATCCTGCCGGCCGCCGCGTCGACAACGATGCTCTTCACCGCGTCTAAAATCTCAGCGCGGCCCCCATAGCTTAATGCCAGGTTGAGAACCAGCCCCGTGTTGCCAGCGCTGGATTCTAACGCATCCTCCACAATCTTGCGCGTTGACGCCGGGAGATCAGCCGTGCGGCCGGAAGTTACCAGCTTCACGTTATTCTCACGTATTTCGTCCAGCTCCTGGGCCAGGAAGTTTTCCAGCAGGTGCATTAATGCCATCACCTCTGGCTGCGGCCGGCTCCAGTTTTCCACGGAAAATGCATAGAGAGTAAGGGCTTTAATGCCCAGTTCGCCGCAGGCTCTCACGGCAAACCGCACACTCTGGCTACCCGCCTCGTGGCCCCGGATGCGGTCCATAAAGCCCTGTTCCTGCGCCCACCTTCCGTTGCCATCCATAATAATAGCAATATGCTGCGGCAGCTTCTCGCGATCAATCTGATCGCGAAGCGCCCGCTCCTCTTCAGAGTGAGGCGTAAGTTCTATTCTCTTGCCGGAAAAAACGGGAGAGTCTGGACCTGGGGTAGAGTCAGTCATTTTCGCACAACTTGCAGGGTGTACCGCAAAGAATGGTTGTCAAATACGTGTTATACCGAAGTGTTTTAGCACGAGCGTAACTGCTTATTCCCGAACAAACTGCATCCTTGGTTGAATGGGGAATTTCCTGCACCGTAATTCCAGCCGAGATGAGTACGCAAAAAGAAATTCTGCAGATCCTTGATGAAACCGTCGCCGGCAAACGCCTGACGGAAGAAAAATGCCTCAAGCTCATGCAGTCGCATGACCTGACAGCCCTTGGCGCCGCGGCCAATGCCGTACGGATGCGGAAGCATCCGGAAAAGATGGTCACCTACATCCTTGAGCGGAACATCAATTATGCCAACGTCTGCGCTGCAGATTGTGATTTTTGCGGATTTTATGCCAAGGCCTGGGACGAAGAAAAGGCCTACGTACATTCCCAGGAAACGATCGATCAGAAGATCGAAGAGCTTATCGCCGCCGGCGGGAAACAGATTCTGCTCCAGGGCGGGCTGCATCCAAAGCTAAAGCTGGAGTGGTATGAGGATATGCTCCGGCACATGAAGAGCAAATATGGCATTCATCTTCATGCATTTTCGCCCCCTGAGATCCACTGGTTTGCAAAGATCAACAAGATGCCACTGGTGGAAGTGCTTGAACGGCTTCATGCTGCCGGCCTCGACAGCATTCCCGGTGGCGGCGGAGAAATACTCGTTGATCGCGTACGGACTGCGATTACAAAGAACAAGTGCCTGAGCGATGAGTGGCTTGATGTCATGCGCGCTGCTTCCACTATCGGTCTGCGCGGCACTGCTACAATGATGTTCGGCCATGTGGAAACCCTCGAAGAACGTGCTGAGCATCTGCGCCGCATCCGTGACCTTCAGGATGAAACGGGCGTATTTACGGCTTTTATTGATTGGACGTTCCAGAAGTCTGACGACATCAAACTCCAGTGCGATACTGTAGACAGCTTCGAATACCTGAAGATGACTGCCATTTCGCGGCTCTTCCTGGACAACATCGATAATATCCAGTCGTCGTGGGTCACCCATGGCGGTAAAATCGGCCAGGTTTCACTCTTCTACGGCTGCAATGATATGGGCAGCACCATGATGGAAGAAAACGTTGTCAGCGCAGCGGGAACCGTGTTTGCCCTGGATGCACCCGAGATAGAGCGTCTGATTAAGGATGCGGGATTCACTCCTCAGCGCCGGAATTTCTTTTATGATGCGAATGATGAGCCCCGCCGTACCAAACTGGAAGCACCTGCAGCCAACTGCTAAGCTGCAGCATGCAGCATGCAGCTCGGTACCACTACTGGCTCAGGTAGGGCTCAAAGCGTTCTTTATCCGCAGCCTTCATCCAGGCATTCTGAGCCGTTACGATCTTCCGCCGCACCAGGTTCTCCAGCACGTCATCCATAATCTGCATTCCCTGGCCCTTGCCAGACATCATGGCCTGCACAATCTGGTTAGTCTTGGCTTCGCGAATCATATTAGAGACTGCGCGATTCTGAATCAGGATTTCATGCGCCGCAATGCGCCCCTTACCATCAGCCGTAGGAAGCAGCTGCTGGGCACATACTGCGCGCAGAGCATTCGCCAGGCTTTCTCGCACCGAACCCTGCTCGTCCGGCGGAAAAACGTCGATGATGCGGTCAATGGTTTTAATAGCGCTGTTCGTATGCAGCGTTCCAAAAACAAGCAGCCCGGTTTCTGCAGCAGTAACTGCCAGCCTGATTGTTTCCAGGTCGCGCATCTCACCCACGAGCACCACTTCCACATCCTGCCGGAGAGCGCCTCTCAGTCCTTCTGAAAAAGTCGTAACATCCGTGCCGACCTCGCGCTGAATGATGACAGACTCGCGCGACGGATGTACAAACTCAATGGGCTCCTCGATCGTCAGGATCGTGCGACGGCGAGTGGAATTAATATGATCAATAATTGCGGCGAGGGTTGTAGATTTGCCACTGCCCGTTGGCCCCGTCAATAGCACCAGGCCCGAGTGAAAATCGGCAAACTCCTTCAGGATTTCCGGGGCCTGAAGATCTCCAATAGAAAGAATCTTGCTGGGAATTACCCGGAAGACGGCTCCCAGGCCGCCATAGTGCTTTTTAAAATTTACCCGAAAGCGGGCTTTCTCTCCGAACTCACAGGCGAAATCAAGATCGTGGCGCGACTGAAACTCGTCCCACCGTCCCGTACAAAGCTCTTTCATGAGCTGCGCCATGCCTTGTTCATTTATCGCCGGAAATTCGTTCAGTGGCTTCATCGTTCCGTGAACCCGCGCCTTGGGCACCTCGTCCTGGTGCAGATGAAGATCAGAAGCACCAAGGGCAAGCATCCGGTCGAACAACGCGTCCACCCGACGCATGGTCATCATTACATGTTCCTCAGCATCTCAAAAGGCCCTTTGTTCTCAGCCCGGTTATAGGCCTCTGCCCCGGAAATTACTCCCGTCTGAACCAGTTCCATTAATGAATCGTCCAAAGAAATCATGCCCAACTTGCGACCGCTTTGCATGTGGGAGATCAGCTGGTGCGTTTTTCCCTCTTTAATCACCTGCGACACGCCCGTCGTGATGAGAAGAATTTCCATGGCGCAGGCCCGGCCGCGCCCATCCTTACGTTCGATCAGTTGCTGGCTGATAATTCCCCTGAGCGATTCGGCTATCATAAGGCAGATTTGCCCGCGCTGGGATGGCGGGTACACATCCAGGATCCTCGCAACCGTGCGCGCCGCGCTCGAAGTGTGAAGCGTTCCGAAAACAAGGTGTCCGGTCTCGGCCGCCGTAATGGAAATGGATGTGGTTTCAAGATCGCGCAGTTCACCGATCATAATCACGTCAGGGTCCTGCCGCAGCGCTGTCCGCAAAGCGTTGGCAAACGAGCCTGTATGCGTTCCCACTTCGCGCTGAGTTATCTGGCAGTTCTTCGGACGCAAGATATACTCAACCGGATCCTCGACTGTAATGATATGGTCATGCCGCTGATTGTTGATAAATTCGAGCATCGCAGCGACGGTCGTAGTTTTACCGCAACCACCGGGTCCTGTAACAAGGTTTAAGCCCTGAGGGTAGCTGGTAAGCTTTTCCAATACCTTTGGCAGTTGGAGCGACTCCAGCGTGGGCACAGTGTCGGGTATAAAACGGAATGCTGCCTCGACACCGAGGCGCTGATGAAAAACGTTTGCACGGAAACGTCCTGCACCAGGGCACTCAAAGGAAAAATCTACCTGCTTTTGCTGCTCCAGTTCTGCGCGCTGCTGATTAGTGAGGACTGAAAGGCTCCACTGCCGGGCAGTTTCCGGCGTCAGGGGGGTACCTTCCATGAAGAAGATTTTCCCTTGCTGGCGAAAGTAGGGCGGTTTCCCGACGGTCAGGTGAAGATCTGAACAGCCGCGTTCGCGACCAGCTCGAAACAAACGCACCATCTCAGGATCAGGTCTGATACCAGAAGCGGGTGCTGGTTTTTCCTTCTCCACAAATGTAAACTGCGGTGCCTGCGTATTGAGCCGCGGAGTTACCGGCGCGGGCTTTACGGCCGGCTGAGGCGGAGGAGTCATCCGCCGCGGCGGAGCCGGTTGCAAAGGTGAAGGCGTTACCTGGACAGGCCGCTGTTTCGTCGTTGTGTCTGGCGTCGCAGCAGTAAACCCGAAGTCTATGTCAGAATCTTCCGACTCAGCCTGGGCGCTCTCTCGTGGCGCATATTCCAGGTCTTTACCCTGGTCCGGTGATATCATGCCTCGCCGGACCATTATGGATACCAGGTTGCCACCGGGATACATGAACATCTCTTCTCTTAGCGACGCAGCCTGGTGACTGGAGATCAGGCCCTTTGTCAGGGCTGAATCAATGAGTTGAGCGACTACATCATCTCGCTGATCATCGTTATGCACTCTTCGTCAGCACCCGGCCTCAGCTTTTCTTCTTCGAACTGGATGAAACGACCTTATCCAGCATCTCGGCCGCTTTAAGGTGCTCGTCCTTCTTTACCAGCGATTCGATCTCGTCAGCGTCGTCGTCATCCAGCTTACCCTTTACGTCTTTTTCCCCTAGCTGGGCCTCGACGTAGAGCTTGGCCAGTTCTACATTAATCTGGTCGATGGTATATTTAAACTCAGTGGCATTCTTGAAGATGGGGTCAATCTTGCCAGCCTTGAAATCTTTTTCCATCGCTTCAAAACCGAGATCAACATTCGCCACCAGCATCGTCAGTTCTTCACGCTGAGATTTCTCGTCCGGGTCCTTTAGCGAAAGAGCTTTGATACGCTCATTAAAGTTGCCCTTAAGTTCCTTGTACGAGGAACGGACACCGCTCACCAAGTCGTCCGCCTTTTTCTTGCGCGACTCGGTCTTGGCTTTTTCGAGTTCTTCATCAATGCGGCGAAGTGCAGCCTTGGTGCCGGCAGGGTCATCTTCCAGGCTGTCACTCTTGAGTTCATCAGCCATGCTGTTGACTGTCTCAAGAATCTTGGGCGCGTATTTCTTAACTTCGTAAGTTGAATCGTTGCTAACTGATTGAATACGTTTTTTGGCGCTTTCGATTTCTTTCCGTAGCTTCTCTGCCTCGACGTCCTCGTCCACTTCCGCAACGGCAAGATCTACCGGATCTTCTTTCTCAGAAGCCCCAGGTTCTTCATCACGTGCAGGCGTGCTGACCTGAACGGTCGGTTTCTCAGCGGATTCATCACCAGCTGTTTCAGCAGCTTCATCCTTGGATTTCTCGTCAAAGGAAGAGACTGTCGCAGGAGTAGGAAGCGGAGATTTCGAAGAAGGATTTGAACGGCCATCACCATTCACAGTTACGACGTACTCGGCAGCCTCATCACTGGAGAGGCTGGGGATAGAGTCGGCTGACGAAATTTCCATGCTGTCAACTTCGGAAGACGATTCGTCAGCTATGGTTGAAGAAGTTTTTTCTGCGGCCTCGGCTTCTACTGTCGGAGCATCTGAATGCATGGCCAGCCAAGTCTCTTTGTTCGGCTTGCCGGTTACTTCCAGGTTGTTCTTCTCCTGGAACTCCCTCATTGCAGCACGGGTCAGATCGCCCCATTTTCCATCAACATTGCCGGTGTAGGTACCCGCTTCTTTCAACTGTTCCTGCAGCTTGCTCACGTCTTTCCGGTTTTTAAGGGTCGGAACCGGTCCCGGATCAACCTTGGGCTTCGGCGCAGCATCGCTGACTTCTGTCTTTTTCTTCTCTTCTTTTCGGATAACAATGGCTTCTGGCTTATCAGCTTCGGCTACCGGTGCTGCTTCCTCAGCGTTATCCGCATCCGTGATTACAACATTCGGTTCAGGCGTCGGTTCCGGGGCCGGGGCTGGCGTGGGCGTAGCCAGGGCAGCAACGGCAGTCTCCATTTTCTGGAGCACTTCCTGGGAAACGTCGCCTGTTACGGTAATGCCTTCTTTTTTCTGGAAATCCCGCACGGCGGCCTGCGTGTTCGGCCCCAGCTTTCCATCGATCTTGCCCGTGTCAATTCCCAGCTTTTTCATAAGCTTCTGCGCCGTCTCAACATCAGCCCGGTAAGGAATCTCCGGGGTAGGCGCAGGGGTGGGGCGCGGCGTAGGCGCCGGCGTCAGGGAAGGTGAAGGCATGGCAGATGCAACGCTTTGATTAGCCAATGACGGCAACGCCAGCTCTTGCTGGGCCGTTTCAGGCGAAGGCAGCGTGGGAGCAGGCAGGTGGAGTTCAGGACGAGTAGGCGCTTCTTCTTTTACCGGGGCCGCGAGTGCAAGTGCTGCCGGGGCTGCCGGGGCTGAATTCGGCCCTGCAATAGGAAGGTCAAGTTTTGCCGCAGAATCGATGTCAGTTGCTACAACGGTGGACGCCGGGTCCACTGCTGCAACTTCATCCGCAACTGGCGGAAGTATCTGTTTTACAACGTACGGCGCAACTGCCAATCCGGCCGCGGCGCCACAAACAATCACCGACAGCTTTAACGGGCTCATCATAATACCTAAACATCCTCACTCGATCAGAGATGCCACTCTGCGTGTTTACTCTGGGAAAAAACTGTATTCCGGGTAATAGTAAAGCGGGCACGGCGCAAGGAATTTTGCACTGCAAGGCTGGGAAACCGTGGCTTTTCGCTTTAAAGGCAGTACGACACCAATTTAAGGCATCAGTTGCCGAAAAACTATAATCTTTCTCCCGCGCCGCATTTGGAATTTTTTTCACCCTGTCAGATAAAAGCCTTTTCGCACGCCGCTTTAGCTCAGTTGGTAGAGCAATCGCCTTGTAAGCGATAGGTCGTCAGTTCGAGTCTGACAAGCGGCTCCACCCTGCCTGTTTCCTGGCTCGCGAACTGGTTTCTACTGTGAACCAGGTCTGCGAACTCCTCCCCTGTTCATCCACGCAGCGCACTTCGTAATGCCCGGCCTTCGGCAGTACCTGGAGAGCCTCATACGCCGGGGCGGTTCCTGCAAGTCGGCCGTTTACAAACCAGTAAAGCTGATCACTGGGGTTTGCAGTGCGCGCTGACAGCGAAATCTTCTGAAAATCGGCCGGCAGGTCCTCAAGCAGGATGATCTGCTTGGCCACCTGTGGAGAAACTATGACTGGAGGGTCGCCAAAGCGCGCGGTCGAGCATTCCGGATTATGCGGCGGCTTTAACTGGCTGACCCACGGATGAACGTTGGCGCGAAGCCAGTTGCAGAATGGCCCCGGAAATATCGCACAGGCTTTTGCGTCGGAGACTTTGCCGGCACTACACCGCATACATAGCGCATACCCAGTGGCCCGCTCAACCATGACCTCCTGATGCGCGTTGCAGCGCTTTGTAATTCTGTTTCCGCTGAGGATTCGCCCTTTTACAGCCTGTTGGCAGTGCAGACCGACTGGTAAACCCGTTTCGAGGCAGGTTTGCACAGTTTCCATATCAGCGCGCCCTTCCAGCCACCCTGCCGATTTTCTGCCGGAAAAGGCTTTGGCAAGTGAGAGGGCAATGGGAGCGGCAACCTTGCCTCCCACCAAAGCGCGACTTGCCTTGCCATCCATATTGCCCAGCCATACGCCCACCGTGTATTTTTCCGTAACCGCAAACGTCCAGGCATCTCGAAACCCGTTACTGGTTCCTGTTTTCCAGGCTACCCCTTTCAGCCCCAGGAGGCTGGAGTCAATTTCCTCCGGCGACCGGATACTATCATCCGCCAGCATTTGGAGCACTGCACCGGCAGCCTCGCGGCTTAGCCACTTTTTCCCTCTAGCTTGTGGCTCAGTTTCGTGTACGAGCCATCTCTCATCCTGGAGCACACCGCCGGATGCAAGGGACGCATAGGCGCGGGTGAGGTCTATCAGTCTTAGCGAACACGTACCGATAGCGAGCGCGAGCCCCTGGTCACCTTTGGGATTAACCTGCACCGCGACGTCATTCATAACGAGGGAATCGCGAAATTCTGCAACTCCGATTCGTTTCAGCACATCAATGGCCGGAATATTTAGCGACCACGCCAGGGCCTTTGACGCCGGAACAGGTCCCCGGAACTTGCGATCGTAGTTCATCGGTGAGTAGCCGCTGATTGTCACCGGCACATCAAAAAGCATTTCATCGGGACTCAGCAGACCCTGATCCATTGCCCTGGCGAAAATAAACGGTTTCAGGGTTGATCCGGGCGAGCGAAAACCAAAAGCCGCATTGACCTGGCCGTGGTCATAGCGGTTCCAATAATCGGCCGACCCGGCCAGCGCGACAACATCGCCAGTCTCATTTGCCAGTACTACTACTGCTCCATTGCTGATCCCGTCGCGGCGATGCCTGGAAATGGCATTTGCCAAATGCGCATCGGCCGTGTTCTGCACATCCAGGTCAAGCGTTGTCACGGGCTGCTTCAGCCCGGGGTATAGCGACTTCACTACATCACAAAAATGCGGAGCCACTACCGGCACCTCGTAGGCTCCTACGCGAGGCGGAAACTTTCGCGCGCGCTCGCAATCTGCCAGAAGAGCGGGTTCTTCTTCCGCCATACGCTTTATCACATGGTCGCGGCGCTTTAGGGCTGCCTTCAGATGCTCATCGGGTCTGAATCGCTCTGGTGACTGGGGCAAGCCAGCCAGCAGCGCCGCTTCGCCAAGGCTCAATTCCTCAGCGGTTTTGTTAAAGTATCGCCGCGCCGCGGCCTCTACCCCGCATACATTACCGCCGTAGCTGGCGTGAGTAAAATAACATTCCAGGATTTCCTGCTTTGACCACCGCGACTCCAATTGGAGAGCAAGGAAGGCCTGCTTCAGCTTGCGCGACAAAGTTCTCTCTCGCGAGTCGATGGCAAACCCGGCAACCTGCATGCTGATTGTCGAGGCGCCGGATACAATTTTTCCAGATTTGAGGTTTGCCCCCACCGCCCGCGCCAGTGCTACGGGATCAATCCCATGGTGGCCGTAAAAGCGCTTGTCTTCTGTAGCCAGGGTGGCTTTAATCAGCCAGGGTGAAATCCGCTCAAGCCTGGCCGGAATCCGCCAGCGGTCGTCGCGGCTAAGGTAAGCCCGTAAAAACCTTCCCTCCCGATCCCTCATCACCGTAGAGACATCGAGATTCTTTAGCCGTGCCTCGTCAAAGGGCACGAGCAGCACCGCGCCAATGGAACTGAGAATGGCGAAGGCACACGCGGCGAGCAACAGCGCCATTGCGCGAAGCAGCCGGCTTCGCTTCCAGGCACCCGCTATCCATGCTTTCCCTTGAATCCAGTGACTCATCCAGCGCATGCTTTTAAACCAGCCACTCCCCCGCAGAAAAGGCACGAACTATCTTATTACAGTCATAAAAAAAGCGGGCCACACCCATGCGCAGCCCGCTTCAATCAGTAAGTGTTCGAGTTACTTTACGTAAACCTGGTTAGCTGCAATGGTAAGGTTACCGGTCGGGTCTTTCTCCACCTTGCCAGTCACGACTACAGTGGTGAGGTTATCAATGCTGTTAACGCCCTTAAGCTGGCCATCAAGGATTTTTCCTTCTGCATCGACAAGCTTGATCGTGGCTGAGTTTGAAGCCAGTGTATTTGGAGCTATGCAGCAATAATCCCACGGCGTCTCGCAGCCATCGCCCATCTCGATACATGACTTAATTGCGCCATCAACCACGGTAAACGCCGCCTTGCCCGATACAAAGTCTTTCAGGCGTCCTTCTACTGTTACTTCCTGGTCAGGCTGTGCTTCCTTCGCCTGTGCTACCCCAATGACCTGGCTGGGTGCGCCGCTGGTAAGCACCACCGACTTAAGCTCCGGCGACGGCGTGGCCTCCGCCTCGGCCTCGCTGGCATGATCATGCCCGGAGTGATCATGGCCGTCATTTTCATGATGTTCGGCAGAAGCATGCTCATCACCAGATTCTCCAGCACAACCGCCAAGGGCCACCATGGCGCCGAGAGCAAACACACCGGCTAACTTTGTGAACTTCATCATCTATTCCTTCTCCTGTATAAGGTTATTGTTTACCTAAGTTGATCAATCAATGGCCGCCGCGCAAACCGCAGTGCGGGGATAAAAGTACCAAGCACAGCCAGCAGTAATCCCGTAGCAATGCCTGCAGCCAGCACATCCGGAGTTACATCAAGAGCAACTGCACCCATTGAAAACCTGACTGCAAGCCCGCTCAACACGACAACGCCAAGCGCCACCGCCAGCAAAGTGCCTGTGCCCACCTGCAGTAATGACTCCTGCAGCAGCGAAATCATTATTGCGCGCCGGCTGAACCCCAGCGTCTCGAGGCAGGCCAGTTCCTGCGTGCGGCCCGTGATAGCGGCGATCATGACGTTCAGCCCGCCGAACAACCCGCTTACGACGATCAATCCCGCCATTACCCATCCCATAATCTGCACCGGTCTGAAAAACTTTGCGAGGCCCTGGTAATAAGTTGCCTCAGGCACAGCTGCCAGTTCCAGGTTCAAGCGCGACTTCACAAAGAAATCCACGTCGGAGAAATCCTTAGGCGATTTCATCGTTACAATTACGCAGCTATAGGTCTCCCGCTTGGTCTGTACCTTCAGTTCCTCCAGTGGCGCCCACACTTCGGCATCAAAGGCCGTTCCCGGGGCAGAAAATTTCCCGCTGATCGTCCACGTCTGGTTCTCGAACGTCAGTTGCTTACCGATATCCAAGGCGGATTCCGGTAACTCAAGCCGCGTTCCTGCGAGTCCGCCCACCATGATTTCGCCCGGCCCCGGCAACTCGCCTTCTGTTATAAACACCTGCGGATGCACATAAAACGCTGCAGGTGTCACGCCCCTTACCACGACCTTGTGCGTAAGTTTTCCCGTTTTGATTCCGGGAATCTGGATCAGGGCAGAATGCAAAATTTCCGGAGAAAGCATAGGCTTATCATCCACCATCTGAATGGTGTCTACAGATGCCGCGAGAATCGATGGCACGGCCGGGCTGATCTCCGACTGCTCCAGGAAATCCTCCGAACCAAGCCCCAGCACAATCACGTTATTCCTTTCGCCGGTACTGCGCATCGTGGCCGCCATGCTCTGAACGAACGAACCCATCAGTATCACGAGAAACACCACAGCGGCAGCCCCCAGCGTCATCAGGAGTGTTCGAACCGGATTACGCCCGGCATTTCGCGCTGCGTAGTCAAAGGGCAAGAGTTTCATCCTTAAACCTTCCTCAGCGAATCAACAATCGGCGCCACCGCTGCCTGTATAGCAGGAATCAACCCTGCCAGGATTCCCGTCAGCGCACTTACAGCCAGCCCGATGATAATTACAATTGGCGTCAGCAGGAAAGAGATCTGCACTCCCTCTGCCCCCAGACCGAGGTTTCCATATTCCAGCACAATAGTCGCAGCCGCCGTACCCAGCACACCACCCATCAGTGCAAGCAGCAGGCTCTCCACCACCACCAGGAAGAAAAGCTCACGCCCCACAAATCCTAGCGTCTGCAATACAGCGTGCTCCCGCACCCTGTCCTGTACCATCACATAGACCGTGTTGGCCGTAAGCGCCAATACCACCGCCACACACAGCAGGCCGAGCCAGCGTGTGAACCGGATCAGATTAAGCAGTTCTCCCGTTGCAGAAGCCAGGTGAGCCTTGTGCGATTTCGTATCCGTCGGAACTTCATCCACTTTCATCATCGCATCGATCTTCTGAGCTACAGCAGGCACGTCATCAGCAGACTTCAGCGCCACCTCAAACTGCGTCACGCGCCCGAGGCTGTCCACGCCCTTTGCCCGCTGCAGAAATTCCAGATGGCTGTATGCAATACTGTCTTCACCCGGCACATCCGATTCAAAAATGCCTGCGACACGAACGTCAATGCCGCCAATTTTAAACCTCTCCCCTACGTCCAGCCCACGTCGACCTGCGAGCCGATTCCCCACAAGCGCAGCATCGCTGTGTTTCTTGTATTCCTCAAGTGAGCCTTCTACTAGTGTGATGGTCTCGGTTCCATCGATAAGCTTTTCCGTAGGCACACCTTTAAAAGTTACACTATCCAGGCTGGCGCCGCAGTTGTTAACATAGATCTTCACCGGTAATACGCTCTTGACTTCCGGCATCTTCGCGATGGTTACCCCGTAGCGCTCCGGCAGGCTGCTCGTCGCAGGGCAAAACCTGCTCTTCTGGTACACGATCAGCAGATTGTTGGTAGCCGCACTCTCCGTGGCCGCCTTCACCCCGTTTTGCAGTCCTTCAATAAACGTGAAAAGAAACATCGCCGCGGCAATGCCAAGCACAGTCAAACCGCTGCGCATCTTCTGGCGCGACAGGCTGCGCCACGCATAATGAAGCAGTTTTGTAATCATCAGTTCACCGCCACGTGCATATCAGAATGAGCTTCATCCACGATAGCACCTTTCTCAAGATGGATTATCCGCTCCGCCACGCTCGCCGCATGCGGATCATGCGTCACCATCACAAGCGTCTTACCCATTTCCTTGTTCAGCCGCGATAGCAGTTTCAGTGTCTGGTTTGCGCTGTCTCTATCCAGGTCGCCGGTGGGCTCATCGCCCACGATAATCCTGGGATTGGTAACCAGCGCGCGCGCGATCGCCACTCGCTGTTCCTGCCCACCGCTTAACTGCCGCGGGTAATGATCATGCCGGTCCAGGATACCAACCGCTTCCAGTGCCGCGTTGACGCGAACTTGCCGCTCCCTTCGCGGAATCTTGTGAAGAAGCAGCGGTAACTCTACGTTCTCATAGGCCGTCAACACCGGCACCAGGTGATAAAGCTGGAAGATATAACCGACGTTCCTCGACCGCCAGCGCGCCAGCTTAGACCGCGACATCCGCGAAATATCCACGCCGTCAATCAGCACCTCGCCCTCCGTCGCCTGGTCAATTCCCGCGATCAGGTTTAGCAGCGTCGTCTTACCGCTACCCGACGGTCCCATCAGGGCCACGAACTCTCCCTCTTCCACGGAAAGACTGAGTCCGCTCAAAGGAGTAACCTTCTGGTCACCCTTTTTGTAACTTTTTGTTATGTTAACAAGATTAATCAGTGTCATGTTTAAGTCCTGAAATCGTCACTTTTGAATTCTCGGTAATGCCATCCGCTGGCGCAGCGATTACCTTGTCAGATATGCGCAATCCTTCTGTTACGATAGCGTAGCCCGGTTTCCCGCCTTCGGCAATAGACACCTCTCTGCGGATGGCGTGGCCCTCAGGTCCGGCCAGCCACACGAAATGCCCGCCCCCGGCAGATTTCACCGTTTCCGCCGGAACCATAAACTGCGTCGACTGCATGGCAGACTCCGCTGCCGGTGCCGAAGTTGCGCGATCCTCAACCCGCGCAGCCGCAACAGGCAGTTCAACAAAATCCACACGCGCTATCATTTCCGGACGCAAGGCATTTGCCGGATCGTGAATCCGCACCTTTACCGGCAACGTGTTCTTCTGGATGTCGAATTCCGGAACAATATTGATCAGCTCACCGCTGAACTTCTTGTCCGGCAATGCCTCTACCTTGATTTCCGCCGCCAGCCCGGGTCTCACTTTCGCCGCCTCTGCAAGCGGCACATCCACCCGCACCTGGAGATGTTCCGGCTTGTACAAACTCGCAATTACCATCCCGTCTTCCATCTCGGTGCTCAGCATTGCGCCCGGCGAAACATACAAGCGCATGATGGTGCCGCTGGTCGGCGCTGAGATTACGGAGCGGCTCAGGCTTAACTGCGCCTCTGCCAACGCCGCTTCCGCCGCCGCCAGTTCCGCCCGGGCAGATTCCACAGCCTCGCGATCTTCAATCCTAAGCGCCAGTCGCTCCGAAGCTGCGCTCAGCGTCGCACTGTTAAGCTTAATTGCCGCATGCGTTTCCGCCAGTTGGTTTCGGCTCGCGCTCAGCTGCGTCTGCTTGCGAAATGTGTCCAGCGAGGCCTCATATCCGCCGCGCGTCAGTGCACTGCCGACGTCAGCTTCCACCTTGGCCAGCTCCAGCATTTCCTCCAGCCGCCGCGCTTCCGCCTGCAACTTGTCGCCCGTCGCCTTGGCCGTTTCAATCGACTCCACCAGGTCAGTCGGGTTCTTCCATGTGTCCATCGCGGCCTGGTACTTGGCTTTCTTCAGTTCCAGGGCGCTCCTGGCAGAATCCACTGCAAGCCTGGCATCTTCATCCACCAGCCGGGCTATTACAGCCCCGGAAGTAACCGCCTCACCCTCCAGCACATCAATAGATTCCACCGTTCCCATTCTCAGGGACGATAGCATTATCGGGTAAGGCTCGGGCTCAATCCATCCCGGCGCCTGAAACAGCGTACGCTTGCTTTGTATTGGAGCCGATTTTACAGATGCGTTACCGCCACCCACCGTTGCCACGGGTTCAGCCAGGGGAACAGGCAATACAACCTGCACCTCAACCGGGCGCTGAAGGGTATCACGAAACGCCAACACGCCGACTCCGGCAAAGCCTGCCAGTAACAACATTGGCAATACGTAGCGCGTCAGGATGCGCCGCGGTGGAGCAACCAGCGCAGATCCGCGATCTGCGCCAGAAGAACGGCGATCACCAGGCACCGTCCCGCTTATACTTTTGAGATCAATCTCGGGGTTCATTGCAGTTCTCACGTTCTGTCGAAAGGGTTACGGGGAAGGGGCAAACAGAACATCGCGCAACAAGGCGCGAACGCGGCGTCAGGCGACGCCGTGAGAACAGATCAGATTAAATAGACGCAGTTATCCCGATAGGAACTGGAATGATTCAATGCCAGGTTCCTGGCAGGAGCGTAAACAGTGTAAGTCGCAGCCAGTATCGGCAACACTGTTCCAACAGGCAACACAGCCACAACATCCAGCGTCGGCGCGTCAGGCTGCACGCGTTCAGAAGCGTTTGTTTTCGAAAGCTCAGAAGACACCAGCAGGCAGTTAGACGAATGTCCGCTCTCATCAGCAGGCGCCTCGCCTTCACTGTGGCCGCTGCACGGTAATGACCGTGCTGCCTTGGAACTGGCGCAACAAGGGCATCCATCTGCAAAGGCATCAGCTGCCATGCAACTGCAACCAGATTCCACAAGTGCCTTGGTCAGGCAGATATCCCGCGGAACTGCAAGCCACACACCGGCCACAATCAATAATACAAGAGCCAGCAGGGAGCGGATATGGCGAAACGCGCGCTTCATTTCGTTAAACTAGTACCCTGAGCCGGAAAAAGAAATCAAGTATAGATAATGTCAGCATTAAGACGCCACATTTCTGCTTCGCCTGCTTTGCAGGTTCATTTGCCGCAGCAGTTGATGGTTATCCAGCACAGCCGAGGTTTCGTCATACGTTGCCTGCTTGTGACAAGGCGTCAGCATCAGGCATTTCCCACCCAGTTCCCGTACCAGTTCCAGGTCGTGAGTCGCCACAATAAGGGTCTTTCCGGCAGTCGATCGGAACTCCAGTAGCCATTCCGTCAGAAAATCTATGGTCGCCGCATCCAGGCTGGAAGTTGGTTCATCCAGGAGCAGCACTTCCGGATCCATGGAAATAATGCTCGCCAGCGCCACCCGCCGCTTTTCACCACCACTCAGCGCATAGGGCGCCTGCTCCGCCAGGTGTTCAATACCCGTCACCTGCATGGCCTGCAATGCGCGATCCTCAGCTTCTGCCGGCTGCCACAGCTGCCTCGGCCCATACATGACTTCATCATGCACTGTATCACAAAGCCACTGCGAATCGGGATCCTGGAATACAATTCCCGTCGAGCGCCGGAACAGGTTCCTCAACTCCGCATCCCGCGCCAATATCTGCGATGAAAGCAGTTGCCCCTGCCATAGCAATTCACCACTTCGGGGCGTCACAAGCCCCGCCAGTATATGCAGCAGGGTAGACTTGCCGGCGCCGTTACATCCGATGAGATTGACGCACCCGCCAGACGAAATTACCAGGTTTAGTTCATGCAGCGCAGCGCCATTCTCAGAAAAAGAATGCGACAGATTCCGCAGTTCATACAAGGCTACACTCATACAACTGCCAATCCCACAAGCAGTAACATACAGACAAGCAGAAACGCGTAATCAGCGCCCGCAAACGCCCGGCGTTCAATACCGCGCACAACATGTCCGTTGATGTTTCTCGCGTCCATGGCATAGGCTAACTCATTACCCCGCTGCCAGGTGCGTGCAAATAAAACACCCGCCTGGCGCCCCACCTCAACTCGAACCTGCCCTCCCCTTACCTTTCCCACATGCCTTGCTTTTCGCGCCAGCATCATGTCCGAAACAAGACCTGCGAAGCTTACCACCTGTGCCACCATGATGCTCCACATCTGCTTGAACTCCGCCGGGAAACGCAAAAAATCCATAACTTCCGCAATGTTCCTCAGCCCCACACTATGTATGGCCACGCCCGCAACCGCCAGGCTGGTCAGTGTCCGCAGAAAAAACAACGAGCCTGCTTCAACCGACGAATGAAGCAGGCTCGCCACCACCCACACCGGCAGCGCCATAAGCACCACCGGCACGAGCATGATCTTATAAAGTGATTTCAGGTTCAGATAGGATAGAACGGCCGCAACAATTGCTACCGCGAAAATCAGCACAAGCGCTGCAGGGTTTCTGCAAAGGCTGACACCTAGTAGCAGTATAACTGCGCCGGCCATCCGGCCTGCCGGATGTAATCGCTGCAGCGGTCCTTCTACCGGACCACCACGGTACACATCGCTGCCCCGCCTGAAGATACCTTCATCCACTCGGTGCGCGGCGCGATCTTCAGGCATAAGCATGTTTTCCCGGTGCGGGAGTTAAGCCGTTACCTTCGCCACGGCGCCCAAAGCAGCGGTCAATATCTGGCGCCCATCGTTTGAACCCAACTCTTCTGACATAGCGCGTTCCGGATGCGGCATCATTCCCAGAACGTTACCCGCTTCATTACAGATCCCAGCGATATTGCCCACGCTACCGTTAGGGTTCGCAGCAGGGGTAACCACACCGTTCTCGTCGCAATAGCGGAACACAACCTGGTTCTGTTCTTCCAGCCTGCACAGGCCGTCAGCGTCGATAAAGTAGTTACCCTGGGCATGAGCCACGGGAACCCGCAGCATTTTGTCTACACCCGAAGTAAACGACAGGTCACAGCGCTCTACTCGCAGGTTCGTCCATTTACATACGAAATGCAGGCTGCGGTTACGCATCATCGCACCCGGCAACAGGCCCGCCTCCAGTAAAATCTGAAAGCCGTTGCAAATACCCAGCACGAGTCCGCCAGCTTTGGCATGTTCTACAAGGCTCTGCATTACCGGAGAGAACCGCGCAATGGCGCCAGCCCGAAGATAGTCACCATAGGAGAAGCCACCGGGCAGAAGCACAAGGTCAGTGTCCGAAGGCAGAGGATCTTTATGCCACGCGATATCAGGCGATTTACCGGTTATATCTTCCACTGCCTTGATGGTATCCATCTCACAGTTGGAACCCGGAAATACAACAACCGCCGTTTTCATCGCACACACCCTTCCGCATGATTCAGGTAGATTTCGTACTTTTCAATCACCATGTTAGCCAGCAGGCTCTCACACATCTTCTTTACTTCAGCCTCGGCAGTTTCCTCGTTAACTTCATCAAGCTCCAGGTCGAAGGCGCGACCAACCCGCACCTTTTTTACCCCCTTATGGCCAAGGCTGCTCAAAGCCTGCCCAACAGCCTCTCCCTGGGGATCCATAACATCAGCCTTAAGAAAAACAACCACACGTGCCTTAATCATATCCGCTTTCCGATAATTCCGATAGTTAAGTTATAAACTCTATTGTTACACCGCAGTACTGCAGCGATAATAAAATGCCCTGAGAATGAAATTACCGCTTTGTAGGGGATCTTCTAGAATTTGAAGAGGATCCTTTATCAATTGATCACGCCGAAGGCGTCCCACAATTCATAATTCATAACTCATAATTCATAATTCATAATTCATAATTCTCTACAGCGCTTCACCCGTAATAAGCCCATAAATATCCACATACCGCTTAGTCATTCCATCGATAACTTCCTGCGGAAGCTGCGGAGCCGGCGGTTTTTTGTCCCAGCCGATAGATTCCACGTAATCCCGCACGTACTGTTTATCAAAGCTGCGCGCATCCCCCTCAGGCTTGTAGCTTTCCGCTTCCCAGAACCGGCTGGAATCAGGCGTCAACGCCTCATCGATAAGGATGATTTCTCCGTCTTCAGTGGTGCCGAACTCAAACTTGGTATCGGATAGCACAATGCCCATGGGAAGAAGCTTATCATGGGCAAAGTTAAAAAGCTTAATGCTGATGTCGCGGAGTTTCTCTGCAGCATCAGCCCCTACAAGTTCCACCACCCGCTCAAAGCTGATCGGCTCGTCATGTCCCTCTTCAGCCTTGGTGCTCGGCGTAAAAAGCGGTATTTCCAGCTTCCCACGACGCTTCAGGCCAGCCGGCAGCGCGATGCCGCTTACCTCCCCGCTTTCCAGGTAGTCCTTCCAGGCACTCCCCTCCAGGTAGCCGCGAACTACACATTCCACCGGGAAAGGCTTCGCCATGCGGCAAAGCGTACAGCGCCCCGCCATGGCCGGATCGCCAGCCACCGCTGAAATCTCACTGGAATCCGTGGTAATGACATGATTTTTTACAATGTGCCCAGTCTGGCTGAACCAGTAAGCCGCCAGCTGATTGAGAATCTGGCCCTTTTTCGGAATCGGATCAGGAAAGACCACATCAAAAGCACTCAGTCGATCCGAAGCTACCAGCAATATGCCCTCAGGCGTCTCATAAATATCCCGAACCTTGCCCCGCGCCTTTAAAGGAAGGTCTAATTCTGACTCGTAAACGGTTTCAGCACTCAATTCCGAAGCCTGTATCTTTCTCTTTTTCCGGTTAACCCGCAGTAATTTCTTTGCGATACTTTGCGTACTTCGCGCCTTTGCGTCAAATTCTCTCCGGCATCCAAATCTAACTACCGTGCCCGGTCTCGGGTCCGCTCAATAAACTCTTCCAACGCCGTAAGCAGCGCCCGCCCTTCCTGCTTCTCTGTAAACCCGTCCGCCTGCTCAACGATAGCCAGTTCAGCCCGGGCAGACTTCGCAAAGGCTTCAAACTCCTTCAGGTTAAAATCCGGCCCTTCCGGATCATGCAACACCGTGTATTCCCTGGCCAGTTCATAGTTCAGGTTAGCCAGCATCAGGTGGTGCGTGTACTTCAGCTTGCTGTCGCTGTTAGCCTGCAGGTTCTTCTTCACCTGCTCCAGCGCCATCTCCGTCGTATAAGGCTTCATAAACCGGAACATCGAGTAAAACTCCGCCAGCCCCATCTGGTTCCGCTCTTTTTCCAGTTTTGCCAGGCACTCATGCGGCGTCCCCCGGTACTTATCTACCAGCTTCTGTAGTTCATCGATCTGCTTTTTGACGTCATCCTCATACGCCCGCAAGCTCGACTGGTCCAGTTCCCGGTCCACAACTACCGAAAAGGCCTTGCAGCGATCAAAACCCTTTTGGGCCAGGTCTTTCAGCCCCTTGTCCTTCGATGCTGTGGCCTTTTCATAATTCAGCCCCGCCTCGCGGAAGGCACACAACCGCTCAAAAGCCTGCGCCCTGCCCATGGCCACAATGTCTTCATTACGCCCGGGATAAAGCTTTTCGTAATTAGAGAGCTGCACGATCGCCGCCCGGAACACATTCTGCCCGTTAACGTCCTGCGGATACGGATACCGATAAACGTCATCATTCAGGTGCCGCTGAATGTCCGCGATAATCAGGATCAGGTTCTCAGCCGGCTGAGTATAAGTCGCCTGCTGGGGCTCATCCTTGCGAAGCAACCCCTGCGCCGACAAAACACCAGCAACGGCAGTCATAAGGGCCACATAAATTATCCGCTTCATCACGACACGTCAAACACGCTAAAGCTCGATTTAATCAGGCTACGCAAACAACTAAGTTATAGCTCGGCCTTGACTCTTAGCCAGTGATTCAGCGCATTAGATACAATGGCATATCTAACCACGTTAGCCGCCTGCGATAAAAGCAGTTTAGAAGCTTATAGTAAGCGCTTGTCAAAAGGGCTAAGATATTCGACTGCGGTAGGCGTCTCGCACCTGCTGGCCTATTGGCTACCAGGATTGCCAATAGCAACGTCTATGACGGAGGCGATTGATGGCGGCGCCGTTCTGGATAAGTGCCTGTGGCACAAATTTCGGCCCCCCTTAGTTCATGAACAAGCGGACGTCATCAGGCTTGCAGCGCAGCTGAAATGTGCCTGGGCAGAAACTTTAGACGGCCCCTATGATACTCTGAAGAACGACGACTTCTTCGTACCGCAAATCGAAAAGGTTATAGGGATATTTGAAGAAGCCGCAGCCAGCCATGAGTTAATAATCAGTGCATTAGACTACCACGGGATGAAAGCACCACTATTTCATAAGAAATTTAAGCTCGCCGCGCCCTGACCACCTACTCAGCAACTGCTCGCATAAGCACTCTTTTCTTACGTTTGCTTTTCTTTGAGTCCTTTGCGTCTTTGCGTCAAAATTCCGCTATCCTCACCACCAACGCAATCCACTTCCCCTACCGCTCTACCGCATAACCGGCCGCGCCTCCGCCGGAAATTCTCGCTCCGTCCACGCCTGCCGTTCCCTCAACACCGCCAGCATCTCCTCATGCACCTTGCCATTCGTCGCCAGCACCTGCTTCTTGTACGGGTTAAACCTCTCGCCGCCGAAGTCAGTCACGGTTGCCCCCGCTTCCTCCGCAATCAGCCAGCCCGCCGCCGTATCCCACGGATGTAGACTCTCCTCCCAGTACGCCTCAACCCTGCCACTGGCCACGTAGCAGAGATCCAGCGCGGCGCTCCCCAGTCGTAGCAGCCCCTGTGCCCGGCCAATCATTAATTCCCACGCTTTCAGGTAATGGTGAACCCGTTCCCTTCTGTCGTAGGGAAATCCGCTGACCACCAGAGCGTTCTTAACCTCACTGATATCAGAGACCTTAATCTTCTTGCCGTTGTGAGTGGCCCCACTCCCCTTCTCCGCAAGCCACGTCTCTTTGTGATACGGGTTATAGACGCCCGCCAGCACCATTTCCCCGTCTTTTTCCAGCGCAATGGAGACGGAAAAGATCGGGCAGCCATGGGCAAAGTTTGTCGTTCCATCCACTGGATCGATCAGCCACCGCATGCCCCCCTGGCGTCCTTTCTGCAGACCGCTCTCTTCTGCAAGGATCTCGTGGTCCGGGTGGGCTCCCGCTATGATGCGCTTGATTACCACTTCCGCCTCTTTATCGGCCACAGTAACCAGGTCGATATCCGATTTGCGGTCAAATGACCCTTCGCGGATGTTGCCGAAGTGCTTCAGTAGCACCTCGCCGGCGGATTCCAGGCTCTCAATCAGCGTATCGTGGTAGCTCATAATATCCCTTGAGGGTAGTAGTTACATGCTGAATAGGCTACCGGTGTACTGTTAATCTAATGACAGAAAAATCAGGGATGTTTTGATTATGTTTGGTATGGGATGGCAAGAACTGGCACTGGTCTTCGTTATTGTGCTGATTATTTTTGGCCCCAAGAGCTTGCCGAAAATCGGACAGGCATTGGGTAGAGGGATTCGCGAGTTTAAGGATGCCACCATGGGCCTTACATCTGCCCTGAATGATGAAGACGACGAAAAGCCTGCCAAGCCTGCCCCTGCGCCTCCGCAGGTACAGCAGGGCCCGACCGTGGCCGCCTCAGCAGAGCAGTCGTCTGCCGAACACCACGTTTAACAGCTAACCACATCGTACAGTTTTTTCGGGGAAAGCGATAACGGGCGCTTTCCCCGTTGCTTTTTCATGCGTACTTATTTCTGTGCTGGATATCCATGACTGACCAAGCCAAACCCACTGAAGGTAAAATTCTTTCTTTCACTGATCACCTGCAGGAACTGCGGGTGCGCATTATCATATGCCTGGCGTTTTTTGTAGTCGCCTTCGTGGTATCGTTTTCTTTCGCACCAAAAGTAGTATCTTTTCTCATGATTCCGCTCACTACCCTGGAGCGGGACGAAACGCAGAATGTGCTCACCCTCTATCTCGAATCCGATGGCGAAGTAAGCGGGTGGAAAATTGCGCCACCCACCGATAACAGCACCACTGCACCCTCTGCCGCGGCCGCAACCTCTCAGCCGACCACGGCACCCTTGGCTAACCTGGCGCGGAACTCCTTCAGGATTGTAATAGATGGCCTCCCAACCCCCATTGAGATCGGGCCCAAGGCGCAAACTCGTCTGACATATCTGACCCCCCTGGAGCCGTTCTTTCTGTGGATCCAGGGTGCTCTCCTTCTCAGCGCCATACTTACGATTCCCATGGTCGTTTACCAGTTCTGGCTGTTCATATCTCCCGGGCTTTTAAAATCCGAGCGCCGCACTGTCGGCCCCATACTGGCAGGCTCCATATTCCTGTTCCCAATGGGTGCCGGGTTTGCCTACGCTATCTCTCATGTAACCCTGAAAGTGCTGCTATCTTTCGGCGACAGCATTCCTTTTCTTGAACCGAACCTCGTCGCTTCCAGGTACCTGAGCTTCATTCTCATTATGATGCTGATGTTCGGCATCGTGTTTGAATTCCCCCTCGTGCTCCTCCTTCTGGCGCGCCTTGGCGTTGTCGACTCACAGAAACTGGTGAACCAGCGAAAGGTTGCCATTGTTGTAATGGCTATTATTGCCGCTGTTGCCACTCCATCCCCGGATCCTTTCAGCATGGTCGTGATGCTGGCGCCCTTGCTGCTGCTCTACGAGGGCAGCATTTACACCATCCGGTTCATGGAGAAAAAGGAAGCCGGCCGCGAATCAAAAATTGCGGCCTGAAATTAAGCGCGTTGTAAATATCACCTCTTGACCAACCGCTTAGGATGCTATGTGACTATGAAATTGGCCATGGCACAATCAACCTCTATAAGCGTACCTATAATTGCGGTTCGAACGGAAGACACAGAGCTTCTGGCATGGCTTAGCAATTGCCTGGAAGTGCCTGTCTCATCGGAAGTTACGCTCGACAGCCGGTTCGTTATTTACGGCCAGGATCATGGCCAGTTTCTGTCGTTAGATAATCATAACCAGAAGCTTACGCACTGCAGGGCAGCCCTCTGTCTAACCAGTCAGGTTGATGTCTCATACCTCGACCTCTACCGGCACAACGTCTGCCATGTGATTTACCGCAACGAGCCCTTTGCCGGCGAGGCACTGCGCTTGGCCATCCTCACAACCGGCCCTCAAAAAGCACTCATAGCCTGCAGTAACTTCCACGAATTTCAGTCTCCCCCGGAGATCATCGAAACCCTGGAATTCCCCGTGATCTCGTCGGATGTGTCCAAGTCTTTCCAGGCTCCTGTCATGGATTTTTTTGCTCGAAACCCGTTCCCTGAAGAAGTTGTACAGGCAGTTTGCCTTTGTCTCAAAGAGGCAATTACCAATGCCATTTTTCACGGCTTTAGAGAAGAAGGAACGCATAACCGCAAGTACACGCCGGAAACTTTCCACGGCCTATATGACAATGACTACGTCGCCGTAAACCTGACACTCACGCCTGCGTGGCTTTCAGTGCGGGTTTGGGATAACAGCGGAAGCCTCGGCCCGCTCAGCGTCGCCAACTCGCTCGACCGCCACATCTTTAACCAGGGCCTAATGGATTCCCGCGGGCGTGGTTTTTACCTGATGCAGAAACTCGCCCAGCGCCTGGTAGTATGCATCCGCCGCAGACAGGAGACATCAATACAGATGTATTTCCTGCGTAAACGTGCCCCTCAGAACGCACTGCGTCATCTCGAAGTTATCGCGCTTTAGCTGCGACTTACCGGTTTGAGGAAGGCTGCTGCCCTGTTGCGTACGGCGACGATTTCCGCTCCGCCTCGCGCCGCTTCTTTGCCGCTTCCAGCAGTGTAGCCAGGTTTCTCTCCGCAATGCTGTCCACCGCTGCATCCGTGCTGGCGCCCTTTGCATCTGACGAAACCGTAGCCGCGGCGTTGCCGCCCGGTTGGCTTGTCAGCAAGCCAGTACTTTGCAGCCGTCGCCCGATATGCATGGTCTCGCCCGTCTGGTAGCGTTCCGGGCTTAAAGTTCGCTTCACAGAAGGCGAAGACGGTAAAGTTTCTACCCGTGCAGTTTGGTTACCAGGCACGCTTTGAGAAGCCACCTTGCGCGATGTCTCCGGTTCCGCAGACTTCCGCGTAAAACTAGAACCACTAGCTGGCCGTGCCGTCGCTGCCGCTCCGCCGCCCTGCGTAGCATCCAGGTAACGCCGCTGCGCGTCAGAAATCGCTTCTTTGGCAGAATCACCCGTCTGCCCCTGCCGGCTCACGACGCGCTGCTTTACCTTTGCCATGTAATTGGCATTGCTG
>JAKFFN010000389.1:0-6342 GCA_036675025.1 Candidatus Sumerlaeales bacterium
TGATTTTTGCTTTTTTGCTAGCATGAAGAGGTCTCAGGCTGGGGCGGATTCGTTGCCTTTGATTCTGATCTGGGTTCCGCATTTTCGGCAGGTCATCGTGGGGGCGGAGAACATGGGGCTGAGCTGTACGGTGTTTCCGCATTGGCAGGGGAAGCTTTCCCAGGAGCCGGGGCTTTTGCGGGTGTAATCCATGAAGGCGGGTACGGGTTGTGCGGGGGTGGGAGCAATCTCGGCTTCGCCCAGGGGCGCCCAGGCGCTGGAGCGTTCGGGTACGGGGTTGGCAGTGCCGCAGCGGATGCACCGGACGGTTTCTTCGTTGTAGGTGCTGGGGACGTTGAGGTTTGCGCCGCACTGGCAATTGACCGTGGCGTAGCCGTAGAGGCGATGAACGACGGCTTTCGTTTCCGCCCGGGATTCTATGGGTCCTTCGCTGGATGCGCCGCGTATGGGCTGGGTCTGGCTTTCGGCAAGGGTGTGTTTGCCGATGACGGTTTTGCCTTTTACGCTTTTGAAGGCAGCATTGTAATCGCCAAAGGATGCGCCGCCCATGGTGCGGAGTACGCGGATGCGGTCGTAGAGTGGCGGATGGGTGGAGAATACGCTGTCGCCACCGCCGTCGGCGGCGAGGGGGTTTACGATAAACATGGGGGCAACGGCGCGATTGACTTCGCCGATGGATTTGCCGAATCCTGCGATCTTGAGGAGGGCGGAGGCTAGGCCTTCGGGGTAGCGGGTGTAGACGGCGGCGGAGGCATCGGCCAGGTATTCGCGGGCGCGGGAGAGAGCGAAGTAGAGCACGCGGGCGAGGATGGGCCCGAGGATGATAAGCAGCAGCGCAACGAGGAGGAAGATCACCTGGGCCTGTCCCCCGCCGCTGTCGCCGCCGCGGCTGTTGGATCGGCTGCGGCCGCGTCCGCCATAGAAGAACATGCGCATGGCCATGTCTGACAGGATGATGATGGAACCAAGCATGACACCGGCGAGAGTCATGAACTTGGTATCCATGTTTTTGAGGTGGCCGATCTCGTGGGCGATGACGCCCTGGAGTTCGTCGCGGTTGAGGCGGTACATGAGGCCGCGGGTTACGGCGACGGCGCTGGTTTCCGGTTTGCGGCCAATGGCAAAGGCGTTGGGTGAGTCGTTATCTATGAGATAAATTTTGGGGGTGAAGCCGAGGCCGGAGGCGAGTTGCATTTCTTCGACGATGTTGAAGAGGCGGGGGCTTTCTTCACGGTTGAGTTCGCGAGCGCCCATGCCGGCCATGAGGATTGATTCGCCGGCGACGGCGTAAACGCCGAGCTGGGTGAGGAAAATTATAAGGCCAATGAGGAGCCCGATGGGGCCGCCACCAGGGTAGAAGGCCTCGCCGGCGGTGTAGCCGATGGCGAGGAGGATGAGTGCCATCAGGGTGATGAGCCAGAAGGCCTTGCGTTTATTGGCGCGGATTTGTTCCCACATGGTGGTTAACAGTCCTCTGTGGGAGTGGGTTGGGTGGATTGAGCAGGTGGTGGTATTTTGCTAAAGCGGTGGGAAAGCCCGGCTGAAGCCGGCTGGGGGACTTGAAGCGGGGTTTTTGACACCCCGCCTAAAGGCGGGTGCAAAGACTGGCCGGCTAAAGCCGGCTGGGAGTTGGGGCGGGGTGCGTACAGTTGGGAGGGGAACTGGATCGCGTGCGGCTGCGGGATGAACTGGAATGCGTGCAGCTGGGAGGTGGACTGGAACGCGTGCGGCTGCGGGGTGGACTGGAATGCATGCAGGTGGGAGGTGAGCTGGAACGCGTGCGGCTGGGGGGTGAACTGGAATGTGTACAGCTGGGAGGGGAACTGGAGCGCGTGCCGTTGAGAGATGACCTGAAATGTGTGCGGCTGGGGGGCGGACTGGAGTGAATGTAGCTTTGAGGTGGAGTGGGACGCGTTAAGTTTCGTACCTTGGAGAAGCCTTGCGTTAGAACCAGGCGAGGCTACTTCGAAAGAATTCGTGCTCGCTAGAGCACGCGGCGTTAGCAGTTGAGTGCTATGAGCACTGTAATGCTGCAGGCGTGAAGGATTAGCAGTTGTAGTTAACTTGTCTGGTCGAACTGCAGTGTGCAATGTCACCGTTTAGAACTGCACCTTGGGTGCTTCGCGGACTTCGGGTTCTACGACTTCGAAGAAGGGGCGGCGGTCGAAGTTGAACATGCCTGCTACGATGTTTGAGGGGAAAGTCTCGCGCTGGTTGTTGTAGGTGAGTACGCGGTCGTTGTAGAACTGGCGGGCGAAGGCGACTTTGTTTTCAGTGCTGGTGAGTTCTTCCTGCAGTTGCATAAAGTTGACGTTTGCTTTGAGGTCGGGGTAGGCTTCGGATACAGCAAAGAGGCTTTTCAGGGCGCCGGTGAGCATGTTTTCTGCCTGAACGCGGTCTTCAAGATTTGTGGCACTGACGGCCATGTTGCGGGCCTGGATTACGCGTTCGAGGGTCTCGCGTTCGTGGCCGGCATAGCCTTTTACGGTTTCGACCAGGTTTGGAACGAGGTCGGAGCGGCGTTTAAGCTGGACGTCGATCTGGGCCCAACTATTGTCGATCTCGTTGCGCAGCCGGATGAGGCTGTTGTAAATCGCAATGGCCCAGAGTATGAAAATAATGGCCAGTGCCCCAAGAACCAGCAGTACTATCAAACCACCTGTTATCTCACCCATGTTGCGTTGTCTCCTTCTGGTCGTCGTCCTGGATGTAGCAGCCTAACACTTCTGAAAGCACTGCAATTGCACCGTGTGCCGAGACTTCAACTGGCAGTGATCTGAGCAGCAGATGCAATTCATTTTTGTCGAACCATACGCCGTCGCCGCGGGGGCAGCGGTCGATGCGGAGTTCGTGGTTGTCTTCGCCGCGGCGCACAACTTCCCTGAGGAGGCGGTCGCAGCGAGGGCAAAGGTAGGCGGGACGGCCGATTTCGCGGCGCGCGGGGTCGTCGACGAAATCGATTAGCGGGTCGTGCAGTTGTCCGCCGGTGCGCTCGAGCAGTTGCTGGATTTCGCCGCGGTCGAGCCAGAGGCCTTCGCAGCGGGGGCAATAATCGATTTGCACCTCGTTGAATTCGAGAAGTATGAGCGCGACATCGCATTTGGGGCAGACGGCCATCATAAGTACAGGGAGATTAGGGGGCGGCGGTTGGGATTTTCAACTGCAAAAGGCGTGGCGTGGCGCGGCGTGTGAAGGTGAGAAGGTGAAAAGGGCGGGAATGGCAACGCTACTGGTTTTTGAATTTAGCGGCGGATGGTTTTTCCGGTGCTTCGCACCGGCGGGCAGGATGCCCGCGCTCCCAGGATGCGCCTCCTGATGCGTTTATGTTCACGGTTCCGTTGACAGCTCTTGCTGTGGCAAACATCTTGCATGCGCGTTTAGGAAAACCTGAAGGAGCCGTTTGCTTATGCCGCTGGACCAACGTCGTGCTGGAATCCTGCTTCACCCTACTTCTTTACCGGGTCCTTACGGCATTGGTGATCTCGGGTCGGCTTGTATCCGATTTCTGGATTGGGTGCAGGCTACGGGGCTGGCTTACTGGCAGATTCTTCCGCTGGGGCCTACGGGGTTTGGTGATTCTCCGTACCAGTGTTTTTCGGCTTTTGCGGGTAACCCTCTGCTTGTTTCGCCGGAGTTGCTGGTGCAGGACGGCCTGCTGGATGGGGAGCATCTGCAAAATTGGCCGGAGCAGCGGGGGGCGGTGGATTATGGCGCCGTGATGGAGCTGAAGCATAAGGCTTTGCATGAGGCGCACCAGAAGTTTTTGAGCAATCCGCCGGGGGGAATTAAAGAGCGGTATGGCCAATGGTCCAAACGGGAGGGCGTGAGCGGGTGGCTGGAAGATTACGCGCTGTTTAAGGCGCTAAAGAAGGAGAACAGCGGCAAGTGCTGGGTGGAGTGGCCGGAGTCGGTGAAGCTGCGGGATAAGCAGGCCCTGGCAGATGCACGGAAACGGCTGGAGCAGGATGTGAGCTACCATGAGTTTATCCAGTTCCTGTTTTTTGACCAGTGGGAGCGGATCCGTAAGGAAGCGGCTTCGCGAGGAATTGAGATCATCGGCGATGCGCCGATTTATGTGAGCTTTGACAGTGCTGATACGTGGGCTGCGCAGGGTGAATTTGAGCTGGATGAGAAGGGAAATCCTACGCATGTGGCTGGTGTTCCGCCGGATTACTTTAGCGCAACGGGGCAGCTGTGGGGCAACCCGCTATACCGCTGGGATGTGATGGAGAAGGAGGGGTATGCCTGGTGGGCGGCGCGGATGAGGGCGATATTTGAGCAGGTGGATATTGTGCGGCTGGATCATTTCCGCGGGTTTATGGGTTATTACGCAGTGCCGTTTGGCCAGCCGACTGCGGAGCATGGCGCTTGGCGGAAAGGGCCGGGAGCGAAGTTCTTCCAGGCTATGAAAAAGGCTATTGGTGATCTGCCGATTATCGCGGAGGACCTTGGCGAGATTACGTATGATGTGACGGATGTGCGGAAACAGTTTAATTTGCCGGGAATGGTGATTCTGCAGTTTGCATGGTCGCCGGCGGCGCTGGATCCAATGATTGCGAATCCGAATAACGAGTTTCTCCCGCACAGGCACGAGTACAATTCGGTGGTCTATACGGGAACGCATGATAATGACACGACGATCGGGTGGTGGCAGCATACATCAACGCCGGACGAGCGGACGGGAATGCAGATTTACCTTTCGGTGGATGGGGCTTTGCCGAACTGGGATCTTATCCGCTGCGGGTTGAGATCCGTGGCGCAGACGTTCGTGGTACCTGCGCAGGACCTGCTGGACCTGGGGACGGAAGCCCGGATGAATCTGCCGGGGCGTCCGGCGGGCAACTGGACGTGGCGGCTGAATGAGAATGATTTGTCGGTGCCGCTGAGCCAGAAACTACGGGAGTTGCTGCTGATTTATGAGCGCTGCGCGAATCCGCCGGAGGTGGCGATTCCGGATCCACCGAAGCAACCGGAATACTAATTTTTATTTACTAATTACTAATTACTAATTGTGGTGCGGCTTCGCCGCGAAATTGGATGGCGTAGTTATTCCCTGCATGGATGAGCTAAAATTTCTGCCCCTGGACCGGGGGGCCGGACCAGGGGCAGCTTTAGTGTTGGGTGGTGTGTTATTGAGATTTACAGGTTATCGAGATTTACAGGCTACTAAGATTTGCAGCGTACCTGAGATTTACAGGCTATTGAGATTTACAGGCTACTAAGATTTACAGCGTACCTGAGATTCACAGCTTACCTGAGATTCACAGCGTTCCTGAGATTCACAGAGTACCTGAGATTTACAGCGTTACTGCACCGTTGAGGCGGCCGGCTTCGGCCATGGCTTTAAACTTTTTGAGGTCTTCGGTGATCTGGTGATGGGGTTCTTCACCGAGCATCTTTGCTACCATGCCGCCGAGTTTGCCGGCTGGCGGGTGCCACATGAGTGATATTTTTATAGTCGTGCCGGCACCGGTTGTGTCTTTGATAAACCGCACAGAGCCGGCATTGGGTATTTCTGAACCTTCAAGGGATCGCCAGGCGATGAGTTCATTTTCTTTCTCATTGATGATTTCCGCATCCCACTCGACGGTCATGTTTGCGGGACCTTTTGTTTCCCAGTGGGAACGGGTGGAATCGATTTCGCGCACGGATTTCAAGTGAGACATTACGCGGGGAAGGTTTGAAAGGTTACGCCAGAACTGGAACAGGGTTACCTGGTCGGCGGCAATGAAGATGCTTTCTTCTACCTTAATGCTATTGTGACCGTCGAGGGACGCGCGGGTGCGGTCGTAGTCTTCTGAGTTAAGGCCCAGCTGCTGGTAGACAGGGCAATGGCCGGTAGAGCCGCGGTAAAGCATTCCGGCGCCGAGGGCACCAAGGGTGAGGCCCATGAAACCACGTGCGCTCAGGCCTGCAAGTACAAGGCCCACGCCGCCGGCTACTGAAAGCCAGCGTTCGGTTTCCCCAACATTCACGTGGTGTTTTGGCATGTTTTCAAAAGCGTAGCGAGAGTCTTCAATTTTGTGCGTTCTGCCTGCAGTATGGGTGTTCATCATAGAAACTCCTGGATTTTGATTCTGGCGAGCGCCGGTGCAGCGCGCCTCCGGGTGTTATTGAGCAAGCCGCATACCACCAGGGAAGCAGTGGCTAGTGGTTAGTGGCTAGTGGCTGGTGGTTAGTGGTTAGTGGTTAGTGGTTGGTGGCTAGTGGCTGGTGGTTTGTGGCTGGTGGCTGGTGGCTGGTGGCTGGTGGTTGGTGGCTGGTGGCTGGTGGTTGGTGGCTGGTGGTTGGTGGCTGGTGGCTGGTGGCTGGTGGCTGGTGGTTGGTGGCTGGTGGCTGGTG
>JAKFFN010000281.1:0-6322 GCA_036675025.1 Candidatus Sumerlaeales bacterium
GTAGGTTCCGACGGTGTTGAGGTCCACGGTTCCTGTCACGGCGATTAGTGATGTGAGATCTCCGGCGCAGCTGTCTGTTGCCGTGGCGGTTTCAGTGTAAGTGCCATGGCATTCAACTGTGACAGGGGACTGGCCGATAGCAATCGTGGGTATGGTGGTGTCATTAACCGTAAAAGTAACATCACAACTGCTCTTTTTGCCCGAAGCGTCGGTGGCCGTCAAAGTGACAGGATGTGTTCCAATCCCGATAAGTGTACCTGCGACCGGAGTTTGGGTAATGGATATTTCCGCCGGAAGTGAACAGTTGTCGGTAGCCTCGGCCTCGGCTGTAAAATCCGGAAGCAATGCGTGGCAACTGCTGTCGGCAGAAGCTGCAGTGTTAATTGGGCAAGTGATCATGGGGGGCGTCGAATCACCCGTTATTTGAATGGTAGGAATAGGATCACTAACTTCAGTCTGGTTGCCACTACAGTCCGTGTTCTGCTTCGCTTCCGCAAGCCAGAAAGTAGTGCTCGGTGCATCGGAGACATTAACGACAACTTCGAAACTGAGAAGGTCATTATTACTAAGGGTATCCTGATTGGTAATAGCATTTAATTGAATTAAATTATTAACTCCCGTCGGACCTATGTTTAGATTCCATGTTTTACCACTTGGTTGTGCTATAATCTGTGCCGACCCAGGTACAATTGTAAATTGGGTAGGCACAGTGATTTGTAAGCATCTCAGCGGGGTACCGCCATTGTTTGTCTTTGCCACTGTGAATTTAAGCTTTTTCCCCTGAGAACAGGCTTCTACTGATGGCGTGTCTACGCTTAGTGTCCATGACAGAGCATCCGTAAACCGCGTCCGCGCGGTCACCCCCGTACTTGTCCCCGTCGACGTCAGCTCCAGCGTCGCGCCCAGGAACTCCTCCGAAAAGATCAGCCAGCTTGTCAGGAAGCTGCCCTGGTCATCTGCGATTGTGTCCCACGGCTCATAGGCTGTGCCCGCGTTCTGGCCGGCGATCTCCACCACCTGGCTCGCCACCGTTTCGTTCGGCCCAAAGCCGGTACCGGTAATCCACACTTCAGAAAATGGCGGGTAGTCATCCTTATCCGTCGACAGCGTCGGGAACCCGTAGATCTCCGCCGACACCACGCCCTTGCCGCCCGCCACCAGCATCAGCCCCGCGATATTCAGTGGCGCACCCGCCGCCTGTATCCGCGCATCAATCAGCGGCGTCGACGGCCTGAAGCTATCTGTCCATGGCACAAAAAGCTCACACGAATCCAGCGCAACGCCTGCGCTGCTGCCCCCCAGAAACAACACACTGTTATTCCGCGGCAGACGCAGCGCCAGGTGATCACTCCGCGGCGAAAACATCATCGATGCCGACAGTGCCACCGAATTTGTCAGCGGGTCATAAACTTCAGCCGACCCTAGATCTCCCGCCTCATTCCGTCCGCCCGCAATCAAAACTTTACCATCCAGCAGTACCGTCGCAGAGCAATGGCTCCGCGCCCCCTGCATATCCGGCCCCTGCGTCACCACTCCCGTTGCCGCATCAAATATCTCCGTCGACGCAACTGCCGCGCCATCCACGGTTCCACCCACAACAAGAACCCGGTCATCCGCCAGCGTTACAGCCGCATGCCCCGCCCGCGCCGCAGTCAGCGATCCGACTGAAGAAAAAGTTTTGCTGACCGGATCAAATATCTCAATAGAACTTGCTTCACCCGCGGCGTTACCGCCCACAACCACAACACCGCCGTTATGCAACTTTGCCAAGGGCGATGCCGTGTGTCCGTGCCTGGCCTTCGCCATGCTGTCTGTCAGCGTCCACGTGTTCGTTGCCGGATCAAAAATTTCCGCTGTAGTCGTAGGCTCACCGCCATCAGTAAACCCGCCGGCCACCAGCACACTTCCATCAGGCAGCGGCGCCGTAGCATATTCGCTACGCGCGACGTTCATAGGCGAAACTGGTATAAACGTCCCGGATCCGTCAAAAACCTCCGCGCTCGCCACTGGCTGCCCCCCATTACTGCCACCCGCTATCAGCACCCGGCCATCTTTCAGCAAAACGGCGCTCGCTCCATCGCGCGCGTGGGCCAGGGCAGGTTGCGTCTGCCCTGTGCTCACCGTTGGCTGCAACGCAACCGCGCCACCCGCCGCCAGTAATAAAACACACTTCCCCAAATACGACTTCGCAAAACTCACAAACCGGCGGCGGATAGCCATGACAATAATCTCCTCAACACTAAGTTCAATTCCATGAGGGTTTAATGGCTGCCTGGTCTGCGAAACAGAACCACTTCGACAGGGGTCGATACTAGGGCTTCAGAAAGCTCCCGGGCGTTTAACATCAGTTTAATCAGCCGCCTTCGTATTAAGGCGGCATCTTAACACTTATAACTGGTAACTAAGGTGCCGGGAAAGCAGCACGCGCGTGCTGTACACCTAAAGCTATCGCGTATCCGCTAGATTATCCTGGTTGTAGAGTCAATCGAAAATAGCATTGATATGCACAATTTCAGTGCATTTCTTGCCAGCAATTGGCTATTACCGACTTAGCTCTCATCACGCCCATTATGGCGCGAATCTCGCGACACGCTCTATGGAAGCAAGCGCAGGGAAATAAATTTCTCAATTTATAGCACTTATAATAAATGGATTAAGAACCTAATTTAAAGCACGAAAATATAAACTACAAATGTTTCTACATACTCGAATTCAGCGTCCAATTTGAACACTGAAATGACAGATCAGACAGCCGCCGCAGCCGGAATAGAATTTGAATCATCAGAGATGTTCCGGCTGCTTGTTGACGGCGTGCGCGATTACGCAATCTTCGTTCTCGACACCGGAGGCTATATCCGCAGCTGGAACGAAGGCGCTCAGCGTACCAAGCTGTACAGCGCAGCGGAGATCATCGGCAAGCACTTCTCTATCTTTTACACCCAAGAAGATCGCGCTGCAAATCGCCCTCAGCGCCTCCTGGAACAATCAATGCGAGAAGGTCGCGTTGAAGATGAAGGCTGGCGCGTGCGAAAAGACGGCGCCCTCTTCTGGGCCGATGTCATCCTAACGCCCTTGTACACAAAGGACGGCACCCATCGCGGCTTCGCAAAAATTACTCGCGATATGACCGAGCGCAGAAACCTGATCCTCGAACTCGAAGAAGCCATAAAGGCAAGCCAGGCAAAAACAGCTTTCCTGGCAAACATGAGTCATGAACTACGTACGCCGCTTACCGCAATCATAGGCTATGCCGAGATGATAAATGATCAACTGAGTTCCGACCCTGCCGCTATCGTTCCTGATGACGTCAGTCGCATTCTCTACTCAGCCAGGCATCTTCAGTCCGTAGTAAGCGACATCCTCGATCTGTCACGAATCGAAGCCGGAAAGCTGGATCTTCATCGGGAAGAGATAGATGTCGCGGCAATGCTTCGCGAATGTACAGAAGCCATTATGCCCCTTGCCCGCTGCAATAGCAATGAGATATCCTTTCACGTGGCAGACGAACCAATTCCGCTCCAGGCAGACAAACTCCGCCTGCGCCAGGTCCTGTATAATCTTTTGTCCAACGCAGCCAAGTTTACGCGCAGCGGGACCATAAAAGTTACAGCAGCCGTCGAACAGCGCGCAGCCGGCCCCGCCGCCGTCATTAGTGTAATCGATACCGGCGTCGGCATGTCCCCGGAGCAATGTTCGCTGGTATTTGAACGCTTCCACCAGGTAGAAGACCATACCACGCGCTTTGGCCAGGCAGGCACCGGTCTCGGTCTTGCCATATGCCGGATGTTGTGCCTGGCCATGGGCGGTACAATCAGCGTAAAAAGTACGCCCGGCGTCGGATCAGCTTTTTCCGTTACACTTCCTCTGCCAAACGACGCTTCAGCACCGGTAGCATAAAACCCGGCCTCGCAGCTTCTGGACAAAAAAAGCGCGGCGACAAGAAACTCCTGTCGCCGCGCTTAGCTTACTTGTTCCTCAATACAATTGCCAATCCTGCACGTCAGACGAAACCGTCTCAAAATGCACCCAGTCAAATTCCGCCGTCATCAGCGGCCCACCAAGCGCATTTATCTTTTTCCCAAGCAATTGCACCTGCGGGTTCTTCAGCTCTGCCTGGTACACATGCCCGCCCGTCGGCATATCCGTAAACGTCACGTTGTCGCTACTATATGAAGCCGTGTAAGTAGTGCCAATCTTCGTGAGCCTCAGATACTCCGGAAGCGTCGCGGCGCCAATGTTAATCTCATCCACGTTCCACTCAAGCGCATCCGCACGCTGATACACAGCCTGTATCATATGCTCGCCCGTGTTTGTTCTCACGTTCGATATCGATGCGTAATCGTTCTGGTCCTGCCACAGGAACACACCGTATCCCGTCCAGTTCTGGTAGTCAAACAGCGCCGTCGGCCCCACCTTAACTGTCACCCGGTAATCACCCGTAGCCGGTGCATCCTGGTAAACGCGAACGGCCTTGTCAATGCCACCCCACTGGTCATTATGGTTCGCCGGTGTAATCTTCAGCTTACCATCAGCCACAGCCACAGTGCTTTGCTCCACGCCATGGTAAATCCCCCAGAGGTTGCTGTTTAATGTCGTGCCATCAAATTCGTCATTCGTACCAGCCGCCGCCGTCGGAATGCCCGTCACAGGCGCCGTGTGGATGAAGTCAAAGAAACCTACATCATTCTGGCCGTTAGTACCCGGACCAGATTGGATCAGCCGGATCTTCTCATTGGTAAAATAACCACCGCCGTCCGGATTCTGCGAGTTGCGGATCATCCGGTTCACCTGGATCCAGTTCGTGCCATCGTAGCTCACCAGTCCGAAATAGCCGTGTTCCGTTTTCTGAATCTTCAGCCACACCGGGTCACTGGTCACATCCCAGTAAAGCTGATCCCCGCCCCATTCCGGCCAGCCGTTTACGCGGTTCAGTTCAAAATCAGAATTGTACGCACCCTCCACCGCGCGCCGCCAGGTCGGCTCTCCGTTATTGCCCATTGCCCACACGCCAAACCAGTGCTCGTTATCCTGCCACAGCATCAGGCCGCACTTGTTCCAGTTGTTCTGCTTGCCCGCCTCCGTCGGATCAAAACCCTCAAGCTTCGTCACCACTTCCCAGTTCGTGCCGCCGGGCGCGTCCTGCTGCACATATGTGTACCGGTCGATAAAGAAAAACATGTCCGCGCCTTCAATTGCCTCAATGGAAAGGTGAGTGCCCGTGTGGCCGATCACACTGCCCGTCGGATCACTGTCCTGGAAAGTCCATTGCGGCCCCAATGATGCAGCATTAAACTCATCCGGCACAAACTCTGCAAATGCCGTTGCGGCAAACGAAAATACGCAAACGCTTACAATACGGAAAATACGCCCCATCGTAAATCTCTCCCTCTTTTCGGATTTAGCGTGAATAATTAAGACTTGCTTTTCAGAAAAGCAAACGCATAGTGAACTCGTGTCAAAAACGATTCGGTTTTTGCAAAAAGGAGGGGGTATGAAGCGTTACGGATTCACCCTGATCGAGCTACTGATCGTTGTCGCCATCATAGCAATCCTGGCGGCTATCGCCGTTCCAAATTTCCTCGAAGCTCAAACACGTACAAAGGTCTCCCGCGCCCTCGCAGACATGCGAACCATCGACACCGGCCTCAGTACTTACCAGATCGACCACAACCGCGTCCCGCCCTGCGCCGCCCCCAATTTCGTCTGGCGCTACTCCGTCGACGGCGCCGGATGGATACGCAGCTGGCGCCAGCGCCTCATCCCCATCACCACCCCCATTGCCTATCTCACAAACATTCCCGTTGATGCGTTCGGCATCCATTGCATCCACGCCCAAAGACCAGGCCCGGGGTTCACCGCCGGAGACTTCAACGTCGCCCAGTACTGCGAAGATTACTACATCAGCCTCGCCATGCGCAACGCCGTCAGCCCGCCAGATAAACCCGGCGCCGGTTACGTAAGCTACGATGCCGAGCGCCGCGATGTCGGCTGGCGTCTCGTCTCCTGCGGCCCCGATAAGGTTTTCAATTTCGACGACAACTACATACCGCCCACACCCTTCTGGAAGCGCGACAGCATGCTCTATGATGCATCCAACGGCACAGTCTCTCACGGCGACGTCATCCGCTACGGCGAAAACGACCGCGGCAACCGCAACAAGATCTAACCCCAGCCCGCTCTGCGCCCTCCATCGCAAAGGCGCACCTTCCTGGGAGCGCGGGCATCCTGCCCGCCGGTGCGCAGCACCGGAAAAACCCACCCACCCAAACCCGCTCCGCGCCCCCACCGCAAAGCCGCCCCTTCCTGGGAGCGCGGGCATCCT
>JAKFFN010000102.1:0-6246 GCA_036675025.1 Candidatus Sumerlaeales bacterium
CAGTTCGAGCAGCATTCCGCTCAGCTGAAGGAAGTCAAAGCTGGCGTTACCGATGCGGAACTCGCCGCCAACTACAAAGACCGTTTCCGTGAATGGTCCAAGGAATTTGACAACGCTGACCCGGGAAACCCCGGCGATTCCGGTTCCGGGTGGGCGGATCCGTCCTTTGACGACTCCACCTGGAAGTCAATTCAGCTTCCCATCACCCTCTATAAAACCGAATTGAGAACCTACGACGGCTCTCTTTGGTACCGCCGCACTTTCTCCGTTCCTGAAGAAGATGCCGGCAAACCCGCCACCCTTCACTTTTGCGCCGATGACGAAGACGACACTTACATTAACGGCAAGAAAATAGCATCTACAAACAAAGCCGGTGATCGCGCCTACAAGGTTCCTGCTGATACCATTAAAGCTGGCGAAAACACCATTGCTATTCGTATCGTTGATACTGGCAAAGACGGAGGTTTCTGCGGCAAGCCGGATGAAATGCAAATCACTTTCGGCGCCGCATCAGACAGCGTGATCATTCCTCTGCGCGGCGAATGGCGATTTACTACAGGCGTCGCTCTCGATGAAGTATCCGGTCGGCCTACCATCCCGAACTCAATCCGTCCTACCGTCCTTTACAACGCCATGATCGCCCCCCTCCTGGATTTCCCGATCCGCGGCGTCATCTGGTACCAGGGCGAAGGCAATGCCCGCAAAGACCTCATTCCAATTTACGCAGAGAATTTCGCCGCCATGATCGACGGTTGGCGCGATAACTGGAATATTGGCGAGTTTCCCTTCCTTTTTGTACAACTGGCAAGCTACCGCGCAATTGAGCCGGAGCCCAAAGAATCAGAATGGGCGGAACTGCGTGAAGCTCAGGCCATAACCATGTCCTTAACCACAAACACCGCCATGGCCTCAGCTATCGACATAGGCGATGAGGACAACATCCACCCGAAAAATAAACTGGATGTGGGCAAACGCCTGGCAAAGGGCGCCCTTGCTCTCGCCTACAACAAAGACGTCGAATACATAGGCCCGCAATACAAGTCACACGAGGTTAAAGACAACGAGATCATTATCCACTTTGCCCATGCAGCCGACCTTAAAGTAAAAGATGGCGAAAAGCTGAAAGGCTTTGCCATTGCTGGAGCTGACAAGCAGTTTGTCTGGGCCGATGCCAGGATTGACGGTAACACCGTGATGGTATCCAGCGACAAGGTGGATAATCCAGTCGCCGTACGATACGGATGGGCAAACTTTTCGCAAGGAAATCTCTACAACGGAGCAGATTTACCAGCCACGCCATTCAGAACCGACAGCCCTGAAAACTAAATCTCACGACAATGACACACCATTACTGCCATAGCCGTAGGCTATGCCGCCTATTGGGACGCTGTAAAACCTTGAATTCCACGGGCCGTGTAAGCCATACCGCGTTGAGTTGTCACTTCTCAGCCACCCGCCAATGGAATAATTTAGCACATGGGAATACTTCAGGAACGTTCATGGCTGCTAGCTATCGTATAAAAAATCCCGCTTCTGCGGGCATCGTCTCCGCATACCGCTCCATCCGCCCGACCCTGGACCAAACCCTTCCTATTCCCTAAGAGGAGATAACCAACCGATGCCGACCCTTACTTCACCGCCAAAATCATCCAGCCCTAAAGCTTACCGCGATCCGATCAATATTGGAGAGGTGGACGATGACGAACGCCCAGACTGGATGGGCAGCATAGCCTTTATCGGGGTGCACCTCGCCTGCTTTCTCGCCTTTTACACCGGCGTCAGCTGGGCCGCCGTTGGTATGCTCGTCTTTACTTACGTCGTTCGCATGTTCGGTATCACCGGTGCGTTCCACCGCTATTTCAGCCATCGTACCTATAAAACCAGCCGCTGGTTCCAGTTCGTACTTGGCTGGATCGGCACTTCTGCTGCCCAACAGGGTCCATTATGGTGGGCTGCCCATCACCGTCACCATCATCGCCATAGTGACGACGAGCACGATATCCACTCGCCCATTCAGAAAGGTTTCTGGTTTTCACATGTTGGCTGGGTAATCTGTAAGAAATACGAAAAAACAAACATTTCTGCAATCCCGGATTTCGCAAAGTATCCGGAATTGCGTTTCCTGAACAACTACCACATTATTCCTCCCATCGTACTGGCGCTTTCCGTCTATGGTATCGGGGCCTTGCTCGAAAAGTACGCGCCTGGTCTTGGAACTAACGGTTTTCAGATGCTGGTCTGGGGTTTCTTCATCAGCACCACCCTTCTCTACCACTGGACCTTCGGCATTAACTCCGTAGCCCACGTATTTGGCAATCGCCGCTTTAACACCAGCGACCACAGCCGTAACAACTGGTGGCTCGCCATCATGACCCTCGGCGAAGGCTGGCACAACAACCATCACCACTGCCCATACAGCGAACGCCAGGGCATGTACTGGTACGAGATCGACGTCTCTCACTACATCATCAAGACCTTGAGTAAGCTTGGCCTTGTATGGGATGTTCAGCTTCACCCGGAAAAGCTTTATGAAGAAGCGAACCAGAACAAATCCGCCGCTTAACAAAATCACACTCCATTAAAAAAGCCCCGGGCCTCAAGCTCGGGGCTTTTTTCATTTCGGTGATTTCAAAGGGTAAATATCTGGTCCATCGCACGCGATACATTATGGATCAGCGTTTCCGGCCCGTGCCGGTAAAACGGCACCGGTGGCACCATCTCGGCAGACACCCAACCATCGTAGCCTACCTCGCGCAACGCGGCCATCACTGCGGGCCAATTGACGTCGCCCGCCAGCAAATCCACAAACCCGTCTACCGACCCTACTTTGCGCCGATAGTCTTTCACGTGCACCCTGGCGATCCTGTGACCCAGGATCTGAACCCAGTGTTCAGGATAGCCATTTGCCACGGCATTCCCGACGTCAAAATACGACGCCACCCGTGGTGACGCGAACGAGTCAATAAACCCCTGGAGTTCCACGGGGCTAAGGAAGAACTTGTTCCACACGTTCTCCAGGCCAATGGTCACGCCAAGGCTTTCAGCCAGTGGCAGCGCCTTTTCAATAAACTGCCGTGCCCGGTCCAGAGCCACATCATACCTGACCGGTGAATCATCCGGCAGAAAATCAGTGCCAACCACTCCGGGCACTACCAGTATTGCATCCACTTCCAGGTCACTGGCACATTCCAGTTGTCTGCGAAGCAGGAATTCCGCCTTCACCCGCATTGCGGCATTGTTGCCGACCGGATTCGTACTCCAGTAAAGGCCGCTTGCCAGTCCACTCAGGCATAGCCCGGCGTCCGCCGCCAGCTGTCTCACCTTTGCAAGATCGCCAGACGTGCTGTGCGCTGTTACAGGACCATCTTCTGACAGGTCAACTTCAAAGCCCGTAAATCCGGCCGCAGCCGCTGTGGCCAGTTTTTTCTCCAGCGGCCAGTCCGCAGGAAACGACCAGGTATTTATACCCTTCTTCATTTCCTGAGGGTGACTGTCTTGCCTGTCTCCAGTGATTTCACTTCAGCCACAATCGTCTCAACCGCTTCCATGCCGTGTACACCAGTAGAAATCTTTGGCGCCGTCTTCTTTTCCAGGCAGTTAACGAAATACTGTAACTCGTTCAGGTAGCCGCCCAGGCTCGATATGTTCCCGGTTACCGCGCCAGCGCTGGTCACAGTCGGTTCCTTTACTGCAATTTCCCTGGGTGCCTTGTTACCCGCTGTCAGGCGGAGCGTAGGGCTCCGAGTATAATCGAATTCCAGAACGGCATCCTCAAACAATGCCTCATAAGACATGTTGAAGCCAAACTTCGGCGGATAGTTCCAGCCGCCTTCTGCGGTAACTGCCACATTCTTGTAATGATAGGTGGTAAAGACGTGGCTCCACCCGGAATCGTCGCTTGTACCAACTGATGTTACCGCCTGCGGCCTGCCGAACAGGTGCTGTACGTAATCCGTATCGTGGATGTGCAAATCGTAAACAGCGCCACCAGACCTCTTCAGGTTTTGCAGCCAGTTCTGCTTGCTATACATTGGCCGGCTCGACCGACGCCGCAGCGAAAGGCTCAGCAGCTTGCCAAACTTCTTTTCCTTAATCATTTCTTCAAGGTACTGATACTCCGGCCAGAAACGGATGCAGTGGCCCACCATCAGGTAAACGCGCTTCTTGCGAGCTGCTTCTACCAATTTCTTCGCGACTTCAGGGGTCTGGGCAAAAGGCTTTTCGCAAAACACATGCTTGCCGGCCGCAACGGCCTCAAGGCCCAGCGGCACATGCAGGTCGGTTGGCAAACAAATATCTACCGCATCAACGGCCTCATTGGCAAAAAGCTCTGCCAGCGAGGGATAAGTGTTAATCTTCAGACCCAGTTTCTTCTGGGTCTTCTTCGCATCTTCCGGGTGCGCGTCAACAATAGCCACTAGCTCGGCATTAGGAATTAACTGGTAACATTTTGCGTGCATCTGGCCCATAGCGCCAAAACCAACGATGGCAATTTTTTGCATGCGTATCCTTCAACTGTGTGTGAAATGAAATCTGAACGACGGGATTTGCTGCACCCGTACAAAAATGATTATGATTGTGTAGAAACAGGATGATCAACAGATAACAGATTAAAGTAAAAACGCAGAAAGCCCTTGATGTACTTGGCGTGCAACAGGTTCCACACTCCATCGGCTCATTTTTTTTTTAGATATTCAAACTGGATAACCAAACCATTATAGTCGCTGGTTGATCATGTAAGGCGAATGAGAATGATCAACCTCCAGGAGACTTCACATGGTCACACATCATATTACCGCCCGCCTGATTGCGCTGCTGCTTTTCGTCGTAGTTCATTGCGGAGTTTCTTTGGCAATCGGAATTGTCATCCCCCGCGCCCCCACTGATGCGCCACCTGTACTTACTGACATCGACGTAAAAGGCACCATTGATAACAATATCGCGAAAACCCGCATCACTCAAGTTTACACAAACCCGAACCCCCGCGCCGTAGAAGCTGACTTCTACTTTCCCGTCCCCAAAGGTGCCAATATCACCGATTTTGTCCTCTACATGGACGGCAAACCGGTGCGGGGTGAGGTCCTGGATAAAGACGAAGCGCACAAGACATACCGCGACATCGTTCGCAAACTAAAGGACCCCGGCCTCATTGAATGGGCAGACAAAGACCTGTTCCGTGTCCGCATCTTTCCAATCCCCGCTAATGGAGACCAGAAGCTTGAGATCGAACTTACACAGCCGCTCTCCGCAGACCAGGGGTACTTCCAGTATAACCTGCTGCTGAACAGCGGCCGCCACCCGGCGGAAAAGGTCCCTGCCCAATTGTCCCTGGCTCTCGAGATAAACGGTCAGTCACCCCTGCGGAATGTTTTCAGTCCCACCCACAAGATTAACACTAGCACCTCCTCAACCAAAACTGTGCACGTCACTCTCGACGAGCAGAACCTGGCTGAAAGGGAAAACTTTGTTCTCTTCTACGAAACCTCTGGAGAGGACGTCTCCCTAAGCATGCTCGCGCACCGCGACGACGCAGCGAGCGAGGGCTACTTCTCACTGCGGATCAGTCCGCCCTGGGATGAGACGGCAGCCACCACCCAGTCCGCTGACTACATTTTCGTAATCGATTCCAGTGGAAGCATGACGGCCGATGATAAGATGGAACAGGCGCGAAAGGCGCTCCAGTATTGCGTTAAAACGCTCTCCCCCGCCGACCGCTTCAATCTCATCCGCTTCTCGTCATCCGTAGATCAGTTCCGTACCGAACTTCAGCCCGCTGATAAAGCCACAATAGCGGCCGCAGATCAGTGGATCGCGCAGTTGCAGGCCCATGGCGGCACAAACATTTCCGGCGCCTTGGCCAGCGCCCTTGAGCTTGTTAAAAAAGACGACCAGTCCACTGCCGGTAAGGAAGCCCGTCTGATGACTATCGTGTTCCTTACCGACGGGTTGCCAACTGTGGGAGAAACGTCAGCGGATAAGATTATTAAAACCGTAAGCAACGAAGCCGGCGATCGCACCCGCATTTTCACCTTCGGCCTCGGCAACGACGTCAACACCCGCCTGCTGGATTCCATTGCAGAGAAAAGCAGTGCGGCCAGTGATTACATAGCGCCGGAAACCGATCTGGAAGTTCCCATCAGCAGATTTTTCGACAAGGTCAGTCGTCAGGCTTTGGTCAATGCGAAGCTGGAAATCCCCGGGGCTGAGGTTTCTGAAGTTTTTCCCCCGGAACTGCCGGACCTCTTC
>JAKFFN010000343.1:0-30954 GCA_036675025.1 Candidatus Sumerlaeales bacterium
AGCAGATTCAAGCACCAGGCTCAGAGGTACCGCGGAATTCATTCCGTAAAGTGGACGCCCCATGCACCACCCTCCAATCCCGCACAGCGCCGGAAGACGCCAACTCCCGGGTAACACGGGTGCCCTCACCCGTGCCGGCGCGCTTTCTCACGAATGACCAACGCTCCTCCCATCAGCGCGCAGCAGATTCAAGCACCAGGCTCAGAGGTACCGCGGAATTTATTCCGTAAAGTGGACGCCCCATGCACCCCCCTCCTTCCCCGCGCAGCGCCAGCCAACGTACTACCTTACCACCCACCACAATTCCTGTAAATCCTCACAAACCTAAACACCAGCCTAACCCTGTAATCCCACCTGCGCCGCCCGTCTGCTCCAGAAAAAAACAACCAGCGCAATTACCCCCACCACAAGGCCAATAACAATCTCCCGCGTCGGGCTATAGCGCAACAGAATCAAAACCTTATACCATAGCGGGGTCATGTCGGTAACATGACTGTGATCCGGCTCCGTTAGCGGATAAAATCCACTCATGTTGCTCGTTCCCAACCCGGGTAAGCTCCACTGGAAATTAAAGTACTCCTGGCGCTTTCCCTCCGGGTACAGCACTGCCAGGTCCACCGGCACTTCCAGCGATTGTCCCGGTACCAGTTTTACCATTTGCGGAGCTTTAGCATACTTCACAGTGCCGCTTGCGGTGGTAAGCTTAACGTCACCCCTTCCCCGCTCGTAAAAACCTGCGGAAAAACCTGTTCCCGCCGGCAGGATGACCTGCCCATTCTGCGCATTGATGGCCGGAACTTCCATCGTCGAAGTCGTAAGGTTTCTAATGATAAGGTTTGCCATGGTCCACGGCCGAGCCGGATCCTGGTTAGGTTTCACGCGCAAAGGTTCTTGCATGGCCGCAAGCACTTCAGCTTTTTTAGATACGTCCAGGATACCCTGCGCCCAGGTGTCTTCAGCCACACCATCCTTTAACGACGTCAGCCAGATCATCGACGTATTAAACCGCGACCAGTCGCCATCAGGAATGACCCCTTCAGCCACAGTCCACTTTATCGGAATAGGATTGGTCGCGTCGACATCACCATAAAGAACCTCGTCAACCTGCAGCAGACCGGTTGCGTAGACCAGCCCCCACCCTGCAGTTTTATGCACATTCGTCAGCCGGGCTATAACTCCGATATCGGTTCGCTTCACCATCTCGCCTACAGGAATATCTACGTACTTCGCAGGTGCCGATGAACTAATGCAGGCACTCATCAAAAAGACCAGCAGACGCATACTGCTGCGGACATACCTGGTGATTGGGTAAAACAAACCGGACCTCTGACTGCCGAACCTGGAAACCATGTCTTTCACCGCCTGCATCTAATGAGCTGCAACGTTATGAAACTATAGACGTCACAGACGCCCAGCCTGTTGACAACGGCTGCAAGAGCGCAGCCTTGACAACTGAGCCTGTCGCGGCTCATCGTCTCTTATGGCTCGGCAATCCAATCCTGTTACCCAGGCTCTCTTTGCAGTGTTGCTACTTCTGGCAACTTTCTGGGTCTCTATTACGTGTGTAGCGCAGAGCACCACGCGGACGCCGCCGATTTTCAGTTATGATCCAACACAGATGCAAGTTGGACTGACCGGGAAAGTAACATTGCCGGATGGGCTGCCCGCTGCCGGAGCTATTGTCGAACTGGTAAACGGCATGGAGGCGGATACATCAGCTACAGTTCAGTCTGATGGCACATTTGCATTACCCTATCCCGTATCAATGGTCGGATCGCCCTCTATTCGAATACGAATGCCAGCGTTCGCGACCGAACGTTTTGAGTACACAAGGGGAGTACTCCCCGATGTGCAGCTCCGCCCCGCTGTCAGCGTAAGCGGACGAATCCTATCCACCAGCGGCGACCCGCTCCCGAATATTAACATGACGCTTTCCACCGTCACCCATCGCCGCGGACCTAAGGGAGAATATATCAGTCTTCGCAAACAATCGGAAGGTCCGACAGCCCATGAGAAGCAACAGACCGACGCAGATGGCAACTTTAATTTTAATACGCTCACTCCCGGCGACTACAACATCCAGGCGTACGGCCAGGGCCTCACTGCTTACACAGCGGAAGTTAAAGCGCCGGCAGCAGGCCTGGAAATCACGCTGACATCCGGTACTGGGATAGTTCGTGGATATACCCTCGACTACGCCACCAGCCAGCCTCTCGCCGGCACCACCGTAACCATTTCCCGTTCCCGTGTGCCTGCCCATGGTAGCATGATCTCGTTAGGTCAGACGACTGTATCGGATTCTGCCGGCTTCTACGAGTTCACCGGGCTTGAATACACTTATTATAGCCTCACTGCCCGGCGTGAAGGAATGCTGGAGGTGCCTGCAATCGACACAGCATCTGCCATAACCGACCCGTCAGGCGCCTGGTTATCAAACAGGTGGCCTGTGGCTGACGTCAACATAAGGCTCTATCCCGGCCACCGCGTAAGCGGGGTCGTCCGCGACGGCCGAACCAGCCAGCCGTTGGCTGGTGTAGAAGTCTCGGCATTATCTATTAATAATAAGGACGTTATCACCCAAACCGACGCCGGCGGGCGCTACTCTCTGGAACACGTAGTGGGCGGCGGAGGTGACCGGCTTTTCCTTCAGGCGAAGAAGGAGGGATACGAATACGCCACTACTGGAGGTGGAGGTACCAAGATCCGCGAAGTCATCCTGGGCATGTACGATACCGATGTTGCTGTGGATGTGGATCTTTACCCGGAAGAAGCCAGTCGTTAAAGCTGAACTGCCCCGGGTGGCAACGATGCTTTTTATATCCGTAAGGGTCCGTAAGGGGTTATGCGGGAATTCCGGTCGTCAAATTTTCCTGTATAACCGTTTCTATAATCAGCACTTAACCCTTAAAATTACGGAAGGCAATACAGGTGTCCCACAGCAACAAACTCGAAAGTAGCAAAAGTAATTATGTACTTAATAGATCAGCTATCAGCTTTGAAGTTATTGATCTTAAGCAAAAAAGAGGAAAGAAAAAAAGAGCCTGTGGAAAACTCCACGCCCTGTTTCAACCCCAACTGCTGAACGCGCGCCAGCCATCGCCAACTTGCCGGTCCGGACATAACCTGAATAGGACATTTTCCAGTCTGTTGCCGTACTTAACCTAACCCTGGCACGGCATCAGACCAAATTATGACCACCCTATCAGCACCCGAAAAGCCTTCCTTAACCGAAGCACCGCTTACATCGAAGAAGAAGCCCTTCCGGTTCCGCACCATCATCTTCTGGTTGCATCTTGTCGCCGGGCTCATCGCTGCACCGGTGATCTTCATCATGTCCATCACCGGCGTGCTTCTTACCTACGAGAAACAGATGACCCGCTGGGCTGATGCTCGCCAGTACGAGATAACCGTTCCGGCCGGGTCACCTGCGCTTCCCATAGCAGACCTCATCGCGGCAGCTTCCGAATCGGAAAAAGATGCACCCACCGCTATTACCTTCAGGGCGGGCGAAACCGCTCCTGCTGAAGTCAGTTTCGGCCGTGAGAAGACTGTTTTTCTCGACCCCTACTCCGGGAAGGTACTTGGCAACGGATCACCTGGCGTGCGCAAGTTCTTCGACGACGTAACCCAGTGGCACCGCTGGCTGGCCACGTCCGATGACAATCGCGCTGTCGGCAAGCTTGTTACCGGCGTCAGCAACCTGGCTTTCCTCGTGCTCGTGGTCAGCGGCATCTACCTCTGGTTCCCCCGCCGGTGGGCAGCAAGCGTGTTGCGAAATATCACATGGTTCCGGCGAAACAGCAACGCTCGCGCCCGGTATTTCAACTGGCATAACACGTTCGGCTTCTGGTGCGCAGTCCCCCTGTTTTTCGTCGTAATTTCAGCAACAGTGATCAGTTTCCCCTGGGCCAGCAACCTGGTCTACCGGGCTGTTGGCGAAGAACCGCCTCCACCCAAATCACGTAGTGGCGGCCGTGGAACGGGTGAGGGTAAGAAAGACGAGTCTACTCCAGTGGTAGCCAATCTGCAGCCTGTTTTCGAGAAGGCGCAGGCCCAGGCCGGCAGCTGGAACAGTATCACGATTAACATTCCGTCGTCAGAAAAGGCCCCCGTCTCTGTTAACCTGGACGCCGGCACCGGAGGGCAGCCCCAGAAACGCAGCAGCCTGGAATTCAACCAGGCCGATGCCGAACTGGTAAAAGTCGAAGATTTTGCCACTCAGTCCACCGGGCGGCGGGTGCGGTCCATCATGCGCTTTATGCACACCGGCGAAGTCGGCGGCATCATCGGTCAGACCATCGCGGGCGTTGCTTCTCTCGGAGCCTGCTTCCTCGTATGGACCGGCGTTTACCTCTCCTGGCGAAGATGGCGGTCCAGAAGGTCGGCGCAGTTAAGCGGTGACATTAGCTCCTGAAGCTTTACATCGAACGGCGGAACCGTGAATTTGCTGCGGGAATTTGTTAATCTTATAATACTATGAAGACTGACAAACTCCTCCCCGACGCAACGCGCGAGATCGCAGAGACTCGCGCATCACTGGCTCCTGAAGCCATAGAAGCCTGGCGCAATTTCAGCAAAACCGTCTTTAAAGATGGCGCCTTGCCCGGTAAAACAAAGCAACTCATCGCCATTGCCGTGGCCCACGTAACCCAGTGTCCCTACTGCATCCGGGCCCATACCGCCCAGGCCAAAAATGCCGGCGCGACCCCGGAAGAGATTATGGAAGCCATCTGGGTGGCAGCCGAAATGCGCGCCGGAGCCGCAGTGGCTCATTCTGCAGTCGCCATTGACGAACTCGACCTCTCGCCAAAAGCCTGACGGACCAGCATGGAACTAAAGGCAAAGCGGGTCTACGATCCACCCGACGAAGCCGATGGATACCGGGTGCTGGTTGACAGGCTATGGCCCCGCGGCCTGACGAAAGAAAAGGCCGCTGTACACCTGTGGCTTAAGGACATCGCACCCAGCACCGAACTGCGAAAGTGGTTCAGCCACGATCCCGACAAATGGCCGGAATTCAAAAAGCGATACCTGGCGGAGTTGCAAAAGAACCACGAAGCGGTCCACCAGCTAAAGGACGAACTGAAAAAAGGCCCGGTAACGCTGCTGTATGCCGCAAAAGACGAGGACCACAACGAGGTCGTCGTGCTGATGGAGAATCGCCAGCTGTTCAGGTAGCAGTTGTAGGAACAGGTGATCCAGGGCAGTTGGCCGGATCCGCCGATTTTGCCCCTTTTGCCGCGAAAATTGTGTTGCGACCCGCATTCTGCCGCGCCTACTTGAACTCACTTTTCGCGTTTGGAACATATGGTCTCCCGTAAATTGAAAAAATACAGTCTCCGCGGTAGTAAAGCCGTCGGCGTATTCCTTGCTGCACTCCTCGCGGTCCAGGGCGTTGCGCCTGTGCATGCGCAGGGCCTCAAGAAACTGCCACAGGCCCTCATGCCAGCACCCGGCAATACCGGCATTCAGCTCAACCTGCTCGGTGTAAGGGCGGGGGTGCCTGTCGTGACAAACCTGGACCACCCGCTGTTCCTGTCCAGCTGGATGGGCCACCCGGAGGAGATCGTCGCCTCTACGCGCTATGGCGACGTGACCAGCCGCGACCTTTACCTGTGGATGATCCTGCGCGAAAGCCCGAACAAGGCCTTTATCTGGGAGCTCTACCAGAAGTCCAAGTTGCCAAAGGACCGGGAAAAGCTGGCCAAGGCCCTCCGGGTTGAAATCGACGAATACGTTTTCACCAACCTGATAATCCCGCGCCTGATGCCCACCGTGCCGCAGGATGCGGTCTACGATATCAAGCATCACGTTTACACGCTGCCGGCATTCCAGACGGTTTTCCTCAACTCCGTCATCCTGCCCCAGGTGCACGTCCGCGATGCTGATCGCCTGAAATTCCTGAACGAGCACACTGCGGAGATCGTGGAACCCCAGCGGTTGCGGGCGCGCTACATCTTCATGAAGAGTCCCGAAACGTCGCCGGCCGAAGAGCAGGACCGTGTAGAAGTCGACATGGACGAGCTGCGCTCAAGCATTCTGCGCGGCGACACAGATTTTGCCGCGGCTGCCCGCGAGCACAGCCAGGCGCCAAGCGCATCACGTGGTGGTGAGATTCCGCCGTTCCAGCACGGCGAACTGTTCTTCCTGTTTGAAAATGCTGCGGCCGAACTGGAACCGGGCGGAGTAAGTCCGGTGTTCCGCGGGCCCGGTGGTTTCTACATGGTGCAGCTGATTGAAGTGCTGGAGCCGGAAGAGCCAAGCCTGGAGAATCCTGCCCACGCAAAACTCGTGTACGAAGGCCTTTCCCGGCAGGTCATGCGCGCGAACTACGAAATCTACATGCGCGACATGCTTCTCGAGCGTCGCCGGATAACCGAAAAGGTTTGGGCGTGGGATCAACTGGAAGACTGCGAAGCCGTGGGCGACGTCTGCGATTTTGTAATCTCCAAGGGACAATTCCGCAGCGCTTGGCCGGGGGTAGAAGATAACAACCTTCGCCTTCGCACAGATATTATTGCGCCGCAACTCCGCACCATCCTGGAACGGGAGGCCATGGCGCAGGAAGTGCGCGACCTTGGATTCGCTAACGATCCGATGCTGGAGCGCGCCCGGTGGATGGCGGGAAATATCATCCGCCGCGATGCCTGGATCGATTCCATGCGCCAGTCACTGCCGATCTCTGAGCAACTGGTCCAGAACTTCTGGGAAGAGAACCCGGGCCTGTTTACCCCACTGGCGTTAAAGCGCGTAATCCGTCTGACGCTTACCCCGAGCAACACGGCGCCGCTGCCAGCCCAGACCCGTCTCGAGATGGAGCAGGTATTGGCAGGTGCTGCCGGCATCGCTGCCCCGCCGGTTCAGGTGGCCAAACGCAAGATCCAGGATGAAGAGCGTGAGAGCCTGGTTTATGATCCGCTTGAACGCACTGAAGAAGCTTTCCAGATGATGGCCGAACCCGACAGCGAAATGAACTTTTACTCTGAGGAATTCAGCACAAGTTCACTCCAGAGCCTGATTGAGTCAGAACCGCTGGAAGTGCCTTCCCTTGAAGGCGAGCCTGCCCCGGGTATGGATGTATTACCGGGGCCTGCCCCGGTGACCACAGATACGTTGGGCACGCTGATGGACAAGATAGAGGATACGGAAACCCTGGATCTTTCCACAACGGAACCGCAGGGTGGCGCAGCTCCGACACCACCCGCTGGTGGTCTGCTGCCGGGCGACGACATTCTGCCTGCTACAGCTACAACCGACAGAGAAGTCCCGGCCGATCCGACAGAAACTGTACTTCCCCCGGCTGCTGCAGGAACCCCGGCTCCCTATATAGGCCGCCGCCCTGGAAAGACGGAAGTCATTACCGGACCCCCAATTATAAGAGAAGAGGTTGTGCCCGTAACCAAGCCGGCCACTCGCCCCACGGGCGGATCGGTACCAGTAGGCATTACGGCTACCGCTATTGCCCCAGTGGCTCCCCTGGAGCCTACTCCGAATATCCGCAAACAGCTCCCGCCGCCGGAAACGAGCTCCATCCCGTATAACCCCCACTGGTTCTACGCACTCATCGACAGGTCTCAGATCAGGTCGGTGATTGGTGAGTACGCCAGCAGTGACTGGCTCCTCACCATGGAAGATCTCGGGTTCATTTACCTCGAAGATTTTGCAGATATCCCGCGGAAGGTTGAGGAAGTGCCGGTTGGCGGAATTACACGGCCTATACTGCGCGGGCGGTCAGCCGTGGCATGGTACATTGAAGAGGCGCGTACCGTGACGAAGGAACCCTTCGAGCAGATCAAAACTCATGCTTACGAGATCTATCGCAATACGCAGATTGATAGCACCGTGAGCAGCACTTATAACAGCGAGCTCGAAAAGGCATCGGTCGACTACAAGTTCTAAGTCACAATCAGGGAGGAGCCAGGTAGCCTGATGGCGCCGGCGATACAAAGTTGGTTGCTGGCGGTGCCATACCTGTTTACCGGGTTCGGCTTTCTGTTTCTGGCATGGGCCGCCGGTGGTTATGCTTACGGGCTCGTTTGTGGTCGGCGCTCCTCGCTGTCGGAGCCCTGGTACATGAACGTGACTGGTGCAGGAAGCTTCCTGCTGATGGTCCGCGTTGCAGCCGGGCTGGCACTGATATCCTGGGTAAGTGCTCTCTTTGGCGTAACAGGTTTCTTCCGCCGCGAAATTGTATTGCCTGTGCTGGTGCCAGTCATTGTGGGTGGGATGGTGGCCGCATCCAGGCTCGCTTTACCCCATGGCCCGTTGCTTCGCCGCGACCGGCTGAACCTCGGACACGACTGGATAACCGCCAGCCGGCCGGAGAAGTGGCTCACTGCCGCTGTGGTTCTGTGGGCGTGTGCCCTGGCTGTAAACGCCGTTATCGGGGCACTGGTGCCCGATATGAACCAGGACCCCATGTGGTACCATCTGTCGGTCCCGCAGCAATGGCTTTTCGACCAGCGCTTTGCGGTGTATCCGGATGTGATGCCGTCTGCCTATCCGCTCGCAGTCGAGTCGCTCTATGCCACCATCTTCCTTCTCAAGGTCGATCCAGTGTTATGCTCGATCCTGGTGTCCTTTTGCGGTGTGCTGTTATTTGTTGCCATGGCCAGCGCTGCGTCAGTGGCCTTGTCATCAGAGCCTGCCGACGTTCTTCGAGGCTGGGGCGTGGCCGCGGTCGTCGGGGTATGGGCACCGATGCTGGCGGTGTATGGGCTCATTGCGCCGGTGCAGCCAAAAAATGATATCGTTGCCATGTTCCTGACCTTCACCGGCGTAATGACAGTCTGGCTTCCGCTGCTGGGGGCGCGGCAGGTGCCTGCCAGGGGATGGTGGGTAGTCGCAGGCTTTATTTTGGGCACAGCCTGCAGCGCCAAGCCACCGGTGTTAGGAATAACGTTTCTGACGATGGCTTTCGCTGCGCCACTTGCGATGGGCTACGAGCGTCGCCGGGAACGAGCATTTCCGCGAGAAACGGTAACAGGCGCATGCGTGGCCGTAGCTGCCATGCTGGTCGCGATGGCTCCATGGATATATCGCGGTTTAACTTCTCATGGCTTACCCTTCTACCCACTGGGGCGCAGCTACTTTGCGGTCGCGCCCGATTATCAACCGTTGATTAATACATTTGATGATCTTCATGGCATAGCCGGACCCCGGTTACTTGAGTGGTTTCGCTACGCTTCCCGTTTGCCCGAGCGCCTTTCCTACGCCGGCGCAAACGGAGAAAAGGGCGTATTCCTGTTTATCGCCGTAAGCGTGATTGGCCTTGTGGCCGGGCGCGGACGCTGGCGCTGGTTTGCAGCTATACTTGCGGCACATTTGCTGATATTGGTCGGCATGAAGGGCGCTGCAGAAGTTTTCCGGTTTTTTGCCCCGGCTTATGCCGTTGCCGCGGCGTTGGTCGCGTGGCTGGTTGCAACTTACGCGCGGCAGTTACAGAATCGAACCCGAATTCTTGTAGGCGCGCTGGTCTGGTTCAGCCTCGCTGGTTCCGTCGGCTGGCACCAGTACCGCATCGCTAGATTCAAAACGATGAACTGGAAGTTTCGCCCCGTCCTTGCCCGCGAAGATGTGACGGCCTACGCGTCTCATGCAGAAAAAGGCTGGCTGGTGCTCGACTACCCCGCCATCGCAAGCCAGATTGACCCGGCTGAACGGGTTCTCCTGCTTCGAACTACCTACCCGTTCTATCTTCACCGCGATGTGCTGTGGAACGACGAAGGCATAGGTGACGGTGGCCTGGCAGATCGCTGGAGAAAGATGTCTTCCCGCGAGGCCAAACAATTCTTGGATAATCAAAAAATAGACATCGTTGTTGTGGCCGCCATAACAGATCCTTCAGGCGAATTTGCGCAGGAACAACTGGTAGCCGATACCCTGGTCGAAGCTGGTTTGTTAGAACCAGTCAAGTTGCCGGAGCAGCATGAATTGATTGGCTGGCGCCTGTACCGCGTCATCCCTTAAAGCTTACGATTCAGCCAGTTCAGGCGATGCGGCTGCACATGTTCAGGCACTCGAACGCCGTCTGGCGGATGATCGACAGTTTTTCCATGTCGCTGATTTCCGGGTGAATGTAAGGATTACGGTAGTGCTGCAGGTTTACCAGCAATTCGGCAAAGCGCAGCGTATCCTCTTCAGACTCCAGGCCCTTAAGCCCAAGCGGATTATGAACCTTGATCGTTCGGTTCTTTTTCTGCCAGGTATAGGTCCGGCCAAAGGCAATCAGCATGATGCCCAATGCCTTTAACCCGTCTGGCTTATAACGCGCCTGGTGTTCAAGGATGCGGCGGAGAGTCTGCTTGATGTTATCAATGGTAAAATCTATCTCGCGCCCGCGCAGCAGGAGCAGCAGGTGCTGATGAAAGTAAACCGAGAGACTCTGGTTGTTGTTTTCCATCATCTCCATGATTAACGCGTACGTCATCTCGTGGCTCAGAAACTTCTGCAGACGACGCGCCATGCGCGCTTTCGCTTCATTCTCGACAGCGAAACAGTAGCTGAAACCAACGTTGCGGGAGAAATCTATAGAGTCAGGAATTCGCGACTGCTGGTCATAGAGAAACTCTGCAATCCGCAGGCTTTCCTTTGTATCCTCAGTGAAAGTGTCATAGGCTGGCACCGTCTCACGAAGCATCTGCTCCACGGTCTTCATGTTAAGCGGCAGCATCTCATTGCCCGCCTGTTTATCTACCTCTGCCGCCTTGGCCCGGGCCTGCTGCTGCAATTCCGTCCCGCGGATTTTTTCATCCAGTTCGAAAGCTTCCGACCGCAAGTAGGGATGCGTCGCCGGGTTGGCGAGCAACGTCCTCAGGTTTTCACGCGCGGGAGCATCCAACTGGTTGCCGTTCCCTTCAAGTTGTTCGCGGATGCCTGCCAGCAAATCCTGGTCTTTGCGCGCAATATCGCGATCCGTACGCGCCAAATCTATGGCCGAGTAAAGCCGGTCGATTTCATCTTCGATGCGGCTCTTGCTCAATACGGCACTGGCGCCAAATTTTTGCGCCTGTGCACCCTCTTCAAAAGTTCCAACCGCGCTGATCATGATAATAGGCAGCAGTGGCTGGGCAGATTTCACAGCCTTAATCAGCTCAAGCCCCTCAGTTTCGGTCCGCATCTGCAGATCCGTAATCACTACGTCCGGCTTGTCGTTTTCCACCAGCTCAAGTGCCTGCTGCATGTTCTCAGCCTCAAGCACATCGTAGTTCTGCAGCACGAGGTTGCGGCGAAAAGCTTCGCGGTAAATGCGGTTGTCATCCACAACAAGCACACGGGCGGGACTCGTTTCGAGGGTCTGTGTTTCATTCATAATTAAAGCCTGAGTAGGCGCTATATCCTTCTCTCGTTAGCTGGTGACTCTTGTTCCTGATCTTTTGCAGCCTCAGCCGCACATAGTTCACCTACGAGATCCAGGTCAATCTCAAGCCCGGCCACGGCAGTAACCTGCACTGAGCCTTCCAGTTTAGTGACTTTCAGGGTAGCATAACGGCCGTTATCTCCTAACACCCGAATCATCAACAGCTGATCAAACGGATGAACTATCCAATACTCTCGCACTTTGTGCCGTTCATAAAGCTCAGTCTTGGTAACCTGGTCTTTCAGGGCGGTTGACGGAGAAATTATCTCCAAAATAAAATCTGGTGCGCCGCGGCAGCCGCTCTTATCGAGTCTTTCCTGGTTGCACACTACGCTGATGTCAGGCTGCACTATAGAAGAAATCTGGCTGTCGGATTCATCTCCATCAGGAAGTCTAACATCAAAAGGGGCAGCATAGACGCTGCATGGTTTGCCTTTTAGCCGAGAGTGTAATTGTGCAAATATCTCTCCCGAAACTTCCTGGTGCAGTCTTGATGGAGCCGGCGTCATGTTATAGGCCACACCGTCAATCAGTTCCCAGCGCTCATCCTCCGGCCACTTCAGGTAATCGCCGTAAGTGAAATGCTGATTCTGATGAAAAGCGGTGTTAGCCATCGTCTCTCTTCTTCCTCTAGAAATCCAGCGCCGGGCTACTCGCCTGGGCATAGCGTTTACGCGGAATTCGCCCGGCCTTATACGCAAGTCGACCGGCGATGCAGGCATGCTTCATGGCATGAGCCATGGCAATGGCATCTTTAGCCCCTGCAATAGCGGTGTTCAGCAGCACGGCCTCCACGCCAAGTTCCATGGCAAAAGCCACGTCGCTTGCTGTTCCAACACCGGCATCAACAAGCACTGGAATCGGCGACTCTTCAAGAATGATGGCAATGTTGTTGGGATTCAGGATGCCAAGTCCGCTGCCGATGGGGGAGCCCAATGGCATGACGGCTGCAACGCCGACATCTACCAGCTTGCGCGCCATGATCGGATCGTCGCTGGTGTACGCCATTACCGTAAACCCGTCTTTCACAAGCACCTTGCACGCTTCCAGCGTTTCTATCGGGTCGGGCAGCAGTGTTTTCTGCTCACTCAATACTTCCACCTTCACCAGGTCGCCAATCTCCAACTCACGGGCAATCCGGCAGACGCGAATGGCGTCTTCTTTGTTAAAGCACCCCGCGGTGTTGGGCAGGATGGTGTACTTGGAAGTATCAATAAAATCCAGGAGGTTCTTTTCGCCCCGCGAGTGAGCGTCGAGATCCACGCGGCGCAGCGCCACCGTAACCACTTCGCAGCCGCTGGCCTCCAGGGCGTCACGCGTCAGCTCAAAAGTCTCATACTTGCCCGTACCCACAAGCAGCCGCGAGGTAAACTCGTGGTTGCCCACCTTCCATTTAGTATCAAGGGCTGATGCTGTTTCGATGGCGTCTGTCATTTCAGGGTAATCCTTTTTAACTAGCGCAAGCGGGGCTTAGCCGCCGCCTACCATGGTAATAATTTCGATCGTGTCGCCATCAGCCAAGGCGGCATTATCCAGCTCCGCCCTGCGAACAACGTTCTCATTGATCACAACAGCCACCCGCTCACGGGCAATTTTCAACTCCGCCAACAGATTGCCAGCCGTTGTGATTTCAGGTGATAGCTCTCGATTTTGTCCGTTTACTGTAACTTGCATGATATGGTGTATAAGGGCCTGCGGCTGATTTCCATTCAAAAATAATACCTGCTCCATAGAACCTGCGGTAATCCACTGCCTTCTGACAGCGCGTTTACTGAATCTCTTCGCTTGCCTTTCCCGTTTTTAGAAGGCGCCTTGGCGTGCAAATGATAATATCTCAAGGTTTCCCGTCCTCAACTGTAAGCTGGAGCTACAATGTCTGACAAACCCATACCCTCTGGCGCGAGCCGCACTGCTGAGCTCAGCCGAGAGACTTCTGAGACCTCTATCTCCGCTAAAGTAAATCTTGATGGCACCGGCAAGTGCACTTGCGACCTGGGCGTGCCCTTTTTTGCACACATGATGAACCTGCTGGCGCGCCACGCGCTGATGGATATCGAGTTAACCGGCAAAGGCGACGTTTACATTGACGCTCACCACACTGTGGAAGATGCTGGTATCACTTTGGGGCAGGCCATTAAGCAGGCACTTGGTGATCGTGCGGGCATCGAGCGGTACGGCGAAGCTTACGTTCCCATGGAAGAAACGCTGGCGCGCTGCGTGCTCGACCTCTGCAACCGACCCTATCTTGCCTTTAATGCTGATATCCCCAAGGTGAAGGTCGGCGACTTCGACGCGGAACTGGGTGAAGAGTTTTTCCGTGCCCTGGCCTTTAATGCCGGCATTACCATGCACCTGGATATTTTGCGCAGCGGTAACGTGCACCATATGCTTGAAGCGCTGTTCAAGGCAACAGGAAGGGCGCTCGGCAAAGCCGCCGCTGCCAACCCCCGTATCAAGGGCGTACTTTCAACCAAGGGAAAGCTGTAAGCTGTGAACCAGAAGTACTCGCGCGAAGAACTGGTTGAGGTCTTAAGGCGTCATCTTCATGCTTATAAAGACGACGAAAAGTTCGCCCAGCACATAATGGACATGGCTGCATTTTTGGTAGAATACCGCGCCTACAAGCGCCGCCACATACCGGAAAACGGGGTCACCAGCGACACCGGCGAAATGCGCCGCCAGTGGCTGCGAAGCACTGAGCAGCGCGACGAAGAGCTGAAGGTAATTCTTGACCGTTATGACCGTGAGCGCCCCAGCAACTGCAAGCTTTGCGGCGCTCCTACCGGTGGCCACGTCATGTGTCCCAACTGCGGAAATATGGCCGTATAAAAAGTGTCGGGGCGCTTCGCTGCCAGGCAATACTTTTGCAAAACCAGGAATGGATTAATCCATATTCTCCGGTCATTCCGCACGTTTACCAGTTGACCTGTAGTATCACACGTGTCTAGTCAGCCAATTGATTAAGGCCCCGCTGAAGCGCAGCCTGAAATGTCCGGGAGCGTTACATGATTCGAGTTTTGCTTTCATCTTTAGTGGCACTGACATGCACCGTATGTTCGGCGGAGGAAGTGCCGCTCACGGCGCTCGATCTAACCCACATGAAACAGGCTTGGGGTAAGCCACAGCTTAACAAATCCGTTGAGGAAAATCCTCTCACTATTGCCGGGCGCAAATTTGATACGGGCGTTGGCACTCACGCCGCAAGCCGTCTGATGGTGGAGCTAGATGGCAAAGCAGAGATGTTTCAAGCGTGGGTCGGGCTGGACAGCGGTGCGCGCGAAACCGGTTCCGTAGAGTTTGAAGTTTATACTGACGGCAATCGCATATTTGAATCAGGCGTTATGCGTAAAGACACACCCGCGAAGCAGGTAAACGTGGCGCTTAGCGGGGTTAAGGAACTGATTCTGAAAGTTTCCGACGGCGGGGATGGCCGTAATTACGATCATGCCGACTGGGCAGAAGCAAAGATCGTTACTGCAGGTGCCAGGCCGGTAGCCTTCTCTGTTCCTGAAGAAGAAAAATATATCCTGACCCCACCCGCCGGCCCTGCGCCACGTATAAATGCCCCGACAGTTTATGGTGCCCGGCCCGGTAATCCATTTCTCTACAGGATTCCCGCTACTGGCGATCGTCCAATGCAGTTCAAAGCCGACAGCCTGCCCGATGGATTGAGTCTCGAAAGCGCAACCGGCATTATTACAGGCATCACTCCCGCAAAGGGCGAGTATGAACTCACTTTGCATGCCTCCAACAGCAGTGGTAAAACATCCAAAACTTTCACCATAAAGAGTGGCGATACACTCTCGCTTACTCCATACATGGGGTGGAACACCTGGTACACGTATTACATGCATATCACAGATAAGCGGATTCGTGATGCAGCAGACGCCATGGTATCCAGCGGCATGGCAGATTATGGTTATGATTACATCGGCATTGATGACTGCTGGATGCGAAAACCCGGTTCTGATGACCCGATGCTGGGTGGTGAGCCTCGTGATGCGAGCGGGAACATTTTGCCTAACAAGCACTTCCCAAACATGAACGCGCTTACGGATTATATCCACTCGAAAGGTATGAAAGCGGGCATCTATACATCTCCCGGCCCGCTTACATGTCAGTCATACACAGGTTCCTTCGAACACGAAACGCAGGACGCCAGGCAGTTTGCAGACTGGGGCTTTGATCTGCTGAAGTATGACTGGTGCTCCTACGGCAAAAAAGTCGCCGGGCCAAATCCATCGCTGGAAGAAATGATAAAGCCTTTTCAAATAATGGGCGATGCCCTTAAAGTCCAAAAGCGCGATATCATCTACAATCTTTGCCAGTATGGAATGGGCAATGTGTGGGAGTGGGGTGCGGATGTGCATGCGCAGAGTTGGCGCACTGCCGGTGATCTCGGATATGAGCTGGACCAGATTATCACCATCGCCCGCAGAAATGTGGAGCACCGGGCATGGAACGGACCCGGCCGATGGAACGATCCTGATTATCTCCAGATTGGCACCATTGGTGACATAAAAACTTTTAAAAAAGGCGAAGCCGCGCTGATCCCCTCGCCGCTGACTCCCACCGAACAATACTCATTCATGTCGCTGTGGTGTCTGATGGCATCGCCGCTGGTATATAGCGGCGATATTACTCATATGGACGACTTTACCCTCAACATTCTGTGCAACCATGAAGTCATCGAAGTTAACCAGGACCCCCTCGGGCAATGTGCTGCCATCGCAGATCTCGGAGATGATTCGTATTTGCTGGTAAAGCAGATGGCTGATGGAAGCAAAGCCATTGGCCTGTGTAACGGAGGTGAGTCCACTGCAACCCTGAAGGCAGAATGGTCAGCAGTAGGCATCCAGGGCAAACACATTGTACGCGATGTATGGCGGCATAAAGACATCGGCACCTTTGAAGGCTCCTACCAGGCTGAAGTGCCACGCCATGGAGTATCATTCCTCCGGCTGCGAAAAGCGAAATAGTAGCGTGGGCTCCTGCACGCAGTAGTGAGGCGCTTTCTATCCAGGGGCTCCGCGCTTCATTACACTACTTCAACTTGTTAAGGTCGATATCCGCGTAAACCGGAAGGTGGTCGGAAGTTCGCGTAAAGCCCGGGCCATCCAGGGCGACAGGCTTCCGGTAAATCGTTGCTTCGTCATCCACCAGCGCTGGCTCCAGGTTCTTCGTCACCAGGATGTTATCCAGCAGAGTTGGGCCTGTTCCTGCTTCGCGGCCACGAGTGCGATTGTTGCGGTCGCGCGATTCTGCATAGACGTTATTAATTAAGCCTGTTTTGCGATCCAGACGTTTTACATGCGCCCCGTGAGTAACCATTCCTTTTGCCCAAAGCGGCTCTGTTAGGTTAATCATAAAACTACCGGTCTCGGTTTCTGCTTCACCACGCGCTTTCGGGTCACCGGTCTCAAGAATGTTAAGGCTGGCATCATCTGGCGTATCATTGAAGTCACCCATGATCACAACATTCCGACTGTCGAACTTATCCTTCACAGCTTCCACAAGAACCCGTGCTGCGCCTTCACGCCTTGGGTCAGACTGTGGGCGGCCGCCTACCCGCGCTTTTGCGTGAACGTTTATCACCGTCAACGAAGCTGACCCGTTCAGTGATTCAATGGTAACGAAAAGTCCGTCGCGCCGGTTCGGAAAGTAAGACTCATGTTCGTCCCCCTCTGCCAGGAAGTTTTCGTCATCAGCATCCAGGTCCCGTGCAATTCCGACGATTTTCCAGTCGCGGCTTACAGCAAAGGCTAAATCCTGGTTATCAGGGCTGTCGTCATCAATAATCACGTACCACTCGGTCGGCGGAAAAACCAGTTCCATTGATTGACGATCTTCCACCTCCTGCACAGCCACAATGGTTGGGTCAATATCGGCCACCACTTTACGCAGCTTTTCAATACGGTTGCCGTGTTCAGCGGCTTCCTGGTTGAGAAACTGAATGTTGTAAGTCATCACCCTCGCCACCGGAACCGGTCCGGTTGTAGCTCTGTCCGTAGCAGTGGTTTCTTTTGTAGAGGAACCAATGTTTTCTGTCGTGACTTCGATCTTGCAGCCCGCAAGTCCGGAAGCCGCCATCAATACCAGGAGTAAACGGAAGTTAAAAAGTTTCTTGTCTGACATAAGGGCGTAGAAGTGGCGACTTCACATGATCATTGCAAATGGATAATTGGCCGTCTTAATGTCGACTCATCTTGGGTGAAAAAGAGGAGTAGAGACTGTGAGACTGATCTGTGCGGCCCTTGTTATGGCAGCGATTCTATCAGGTACTGCATTTGGACAGGGTGCCGGTTATAAATGGTATAAAGGCAACACCCACACCCATACCACCATGTCAGATGGCGACAGTACTCCCGGTCTTGTAGCCCGTTGGTATCGTAATAATGGATACGATTTCCTTTTCTTAACCGACCATAATACCCGCACAGAAATCGTGGAGCTGAATGAAGAGATCGCCCGCGAAAACGCGCAGGCAAAACGGAAGAAATTTCTTCTTATTCCGGGCGAAGAAGTCAGCAGCAATCTCCAGGGCGAAGAACGCCGCTATGCCGTCCACACCAATGGCCTTGACACCAAAACCACAGTTGGAAAACAGACTGGCCAGAGCGTGGTTGAACTCCTGCAGAAGGCCGTCGATGGAATTATCAAGGCTGGCGGTGTACCCAGTGTTAACCATCCGAACTTTCTCTGGTCGCTCACTACGGATGATATCTATGCCATCAAAAACTTGAAGCATTTTGAAATCTACAACGGGCATCCCATGGTTAACAACCAGGGCGGCGGCGACAGCCCCAGCAACGAAGAAATCTGGGATGAACTGCTGACGCGCGGGAAGAAGTACTTCGGCGTTGCTGTGGATGATGCCCATCATTACAAAGAATTCCGCCGGGACCTCAGCAATCCCGGCCGTGGCTGGGTTGTTGTTCGCGCCCACGATCTTACGGTAGCTGAAGTTCGCCGCGCGCTGGAAACAGGGGATTTCTACGCAAGCACAGGAGTGGAACTGGATGACGTTTGGACGACTGCCGGAAAGGGTATCGAGCTTAAGCTGTCGGAGAAAAAGAACATCAAGTACAGGACGGAGTTCATTGGGCGCGATGGCAAAGTTCTGAAGACAGACAAAACCATGACGCCCCATTACGAGCTCTCACCCAGTGACCTCTATGTTCGCGCCCGCGTAACTGCCAGTACTGGTGACAACGCATGGACGCAGCCGGTTTACCTGGTTGAACCATCCGGAGATCCTGCTGAAGCAACCGCGGCCGCCAAAACTTCCCACTCTCATGGCAACGGCGTAACGCATTCCCACTGATTCTCTTGTTTTTACTTGATATTTGTGATGTTATGTGGAAACAAATTGAACAAATGGGAGGTCTATCTCACTACTTCCTATGGCGAAAGTAAGAGCGGGACACGGTCAGCTGGTTAACTTAAAATATTGACTCAACTCGACTTAAATAGCACGTATCTCAATATGGGCCCGTTTCATGCTTCCCTGTTGCGAGCACAAAGACAATTATTACAATGTTTTGCGAGGATGGTCGACAGATGATTAAGGCTGAAATTGTAAAGCGCGTAGCAGATCACTTAAAGATGAAAGATAAAGATGCGCTTTCAGTGATCGACAACATCATCGACGCGATGAAAAAAGTCGTGGCGGAACAAGGCCGCCTGGAGATTCGTGATTTCGGCGTCTTCCAGACCAAGACCCGCAAAGAACGTATTGGCCGCAATCCTAAGGACAAAAAAGAATATCCCATTCCCTCGCGCCGGGTTGTCACCTTCAAGATGGGCCGTGAGTTAAAAGTGACCGGCGAAGCCAATCCCGAACTCTCCCGTAAAGAGGGAAAACGGGGAGAAACATCAACAGGCCAGTCGGCATCAGAGGCTACTGCGCAGCACTAGCTTAACGGGGCGGTTTATCCTTAAAGTTAACATGAGCATTTTGGGAGCGCCCCAATGATTGCCGCACCCATCGGCTTGTCAAAAGCCGCTATTCCAATATCTTGCGGTACGTCGCAATTGTCCCATCCACCATGTGCTCGTTTGTGAAACCATCAAGAACGGTTTGCCGGCCCGCCCGGCGATAATTTTCAAGCAGGGATTGATCCGCAATTAACCGCCGCAATTCATCCGCCAGCGCTTGCGGATCCTTAGGCGGGGCCAGAAGCCCATTCTCCTCGTGCTTCACGATTTCCGGAATGCCGCCGGTCCGAGTCGCCACCACCGGCACGCCCACGCTCATCGCATCAAGAATGCTCGTACACAGCCCTTCCAGGTGCGATGAAATTACAAATATATCCGCCGCCGGATAAAGCATCCCCAGATCGGTCACGTAGCCCACAAACGACACGACATCACCCAGCCCCAACTCCCGGTGCAGGGCCTTCAGTTCCTCTTCCATCTCGCCGCTGCCTGCGATAACCATCTTAAATGGTACCCCGTTCCGCTGCAGCACCGCGGCCGCCCGCAACAGGGTCGACTGGTCCTTGTGATCCGTGAGCGCAGCGGCATTGACCAGCAGTGGCACGTCCGGCGCCGCGCCCCAGCGCCGAGCCAGCTCTTCATCTCGCGTAACGCCGCGTTTCGGAAATCGATCGGGGTCTATGCCACTGTGGACCACGGATATTTTTTCCGCAGCCACACCGCCCTGCACCAGCACCGCTTTCACCGCTTCTGAAATGGCGATGTAGCGCACCGCAGGATCCAGGTACTTGCGCCGCGAAAAAAAGTTGATCGCTACGGGGAAGTCCACCCGCCGTGAAACCACCAGCGGCACCCCCAGCCTGCGCGCCGCCCGCAGCGCCAGCGTGTGAGCATGGCTCGTCTGCGCATGAATCAGCTGCGCACCCATATCTCGCGCCGTCTGTTCAATCAGCCGCGAAGCCGCAAAATCCCACTCGCCAAACCTGACCGGCATAGCCCCGCCAACTCCAGCCGCTTCACGATCCGCCAGCAGCGCTGCTCCAGGCGGCGACATCACCTTGACCCTGTGCCCCCGCGCCAGCAGCCCGTCAGTAATAAGTTTGACCTGCTGCTCGCCGCCCCGCCAGCCCTTTTCGGTACTCACATGCACCACAGAAATCGGCGTGCTCATACCGCCGCAGCCTGCCAGCGGCCAGACTGGTGGACGAGATTCATTACTGCCTCGGCCACGTCGTAAGACTGCACGCCATCCATGCAGGGATGATCAATCGGACATTCTTCCAGGAAGCAGGGTGAGCAGGGGACAGGCCGATGCACCAGTTGCGTCGGCGCCTCCCACGGTCGTGTGCTCGGCCAGTCCGTAGGGCCAAATATAGCCACCGTCGGCACCCGCCGCGCCGCGGCCACATGCATCGCACCGCTATCGTTGGTCACCAGGACACTCAGTCTGCTGATCAGCGCCGGCAATTCTCGAAGCGTCGCTTTTTCACCAAGCCTGTGAATCGAAACCTTCGTTACTGCCTGTACGCGATCATTTAGATGGCTCTCATTAGGAGCCGCCGTACTAACAAAAGCCCAGTCCTTGCGCTGCAGCCCATCAACCAGATGACCCAGCCTTTCCGGCGACCACCGCTTCGCCGGCCCATGCGCCGCCCCCGGGTTGATCCCGATAAGAGTCTTTCCCATGATTCCATAGTCGCGCAGCATGCTGGCAACCTTTGTCTCGGCCTCGCGGTTCAGCGGCAGCACCAGCTTATAGTCCACGTTAAATCCGTTCCTCTGAACCGTCGGATCAATCGCCGCCACTGTGGCCCGCGCTATCGCCAGGTAATACTCCACCATGTGCCTTGGGAGCCCGGCCACCGGTTCGCCCTTGATGCTGCGCCGGCTCAGCGGCTTAGGGGTAGGGGACTGCCACTCCAGCGGTTTAAACGGCAGCCGAGTCGTCAGCAGCAACCCGCGCCCTTCCCGGTTAAACCCGATCCGCTTTTTCGCGCCAATGCGAAATCCCAGCCACGCCGACCCCAGCGAGTTCGTCATCAGCGCAATCGCATCGTACCCGGCAGCCTTTAAATCCGACATCTCGTCGCCCGAAAGCTTTCGGTCATTTGCCGCGATCACCTGCGATTTATGCGGATTATCCTGCAATATTCCGGCAACCGACGGGCGGCAAAGCAGATCAATGGTTGCCCCCGGCAGCGCCGCGCGCATCAGCGCCAGCGCAGGCGTTGCCATAATGCAATCACCCACCCAGTTCGGCATTTTCACCAGGATTTTCGTCACTGCTTCTGCTGGCGCTCCCAAAGCTTTGCATACTTTAGAAACACGCTGAACGCTGCCAGCATACACACTACCAGGCCTGCGCGCCCGTCCAGCACCCCAAGCCGCAGAAAATACTGCTTAAAGAAACGCCAGATCGGCCGCCCCAGCAAATGCACCGCCGTAACCTTCTTAGTCTTCCGCGCCCTGTCACCAGCCGCCCACGTCGTATAGCGGTCAAACTTCCGCATGTACTGTTCAAAGCTGTCGAAGGTGTAATGAGGCATTCGCGTCCTCGCAATGCGAACCCCGCCGCCGCCTTCCACTACCGCATCCGCATGCACTTCGCGGTCAATGTACTTCGTCCGGTCCCGCGGAAACACCCGCAGCACACTGTCATCCTGCCATCCGCAGTAACGGATGCGCTTGCCCATGAAGTAGTTCGCGCGGTAAATGCGCATTGCGCTATCACTGCCGGGACGCCGGATAAACTCTTCAATCTCCGCCCGCAACTCCGGCGTAATCCGTTCATCCGCATCCAGCACCATCACCCACTCATTTGCCGCCTGCGGTATTGACCAGTTCTTCTGCGTGGCGCTGTTTACATACTCATGCTCCAGCACCCGCGCCCCCATCTCCTGTGCAATAGCCACGGTCTCATCCGTGCTGAATGAGTCCACCACCAGCACCTCATCCGCCCAGCCTGCGCTTTCCACCGCATCGCGGATATTCCGCGCCTCGTTAAACGTCGGAATTAAAACCGTCAGGCGCGCCGCATCACCAGCCCTCGCGGTTACATCTATTTCAAGTTCAGGTTCAGCTAAAGTCATTAGTTCTCGGGGTTACCGATCAACGATACCGCTTCGCCGGATATCCCTGCAGGAGAAACCTCGATATGTTTCGGGTCCGGGCACCGCATGTCCGTAAATCGTTCCGGAGTCATCGGCACTCGCTTCTGCCCGCGCAGCAGCCACACTTCCCGCCATTTTGCATCCGTAATCCGTGTTTTCGTCGGTTGTACCGGTTTCCCCTCGTTACCCGACTGATCCATACCATTCACACGCTTAAACTGCTTCAAACCCTCAAGTCGGAATTCCGATGCATCAAATACCGTCGTAAACGAGCTGATCGAATCCACCGGCTTTGTAGTAAATGCTTCATCACCAGCCCCCGCGGCAGGTTTCGTTGCCACGATAGGCGTGGTTTCATCGGCCGAATCCGCCGGTTCCGGCAACTTATCTGCATCCTTCGCGCGCGCCAGCAGGTCAATCCGCATCAGCAGCTTGCCATCCTGCGTATTCTCCACTTTCATACGGATCACGTCGCCCGGGTAAAAATAATACTCCGGCTTGGCAGGGCCACTATACCACTTCTCATTGCGCCAGAACGGTCGGAATGCCTTACCGATCTTGCTCACTGAGCCGTCCGCTTCCTTCACAATTTCCCAGTTTACGCCGCAGTCAATCTCCTGGTCGCCCGCGCGACCACCCAGGTAAATGGACGCATTATCAAGTGGACGCCCGTTCGCTTTCACCCGCGACATATCATACGATGGCTCCGGCAACTGCACCACGGCCTCTATTCCTGTCCAATGGTCAAAGCTGCTGGCAGCCTTGCGATAATACGCTCCCGGGAAACAAGGTGCCGATTCCGCCGGTTTTGCCTCCGGGGTTTCTGCGGCCGTCGCAGCCATTAGCAAACTGCACATTGCCACTGGCAGTGCGAAAAACTTGAAAACAGATGTCATACATTTATCCTCAAGGGTGATCTGCCCGCCACAGTATCCCTGTGCAAGCAGATTAGTCGAAGCTGGATCAACAACGTCTCAAGTTAATATGAAGCTAGTAAATATCACATCTTCAGATACAGCCGGCGATGCAACGCCATGCAGGCAAGTCGACAGCCTGGAATCCATATTTCCTTAAAGTCGCGAGACACGCGTGCGACATTTTTTTAGTATGTTAGCACCAAAATTGTGGTTGAAATGGGAAAAGTCCAGGCGCATCTTCTGCAACTTTCCGTGCTGTACCCTTCTCATTTTCTTAAACCTCAGTGAAGTTCTTTCTCATTTTTGCCGCTCCGGGGGCACGCGGGAGTACTGTGTACAATTTTTATACTTTCACTGAGGAGCACCATGAAACACTCGCGTCCTGGATCCTGGCGATCTCACTTGTTTTCTGGTCTACTGGCAGCTTGTTGCTTTATACCTTCCACGGTATCAGCTAATGAGGCATTGACAGTTGTACTGGCAGACTTTGAAGCCACTGCTGGAGGAGCCGCTCCTGTAACAAGCGGAAACTCATCCGCGGCAGCCAACTCAAACTCCGTAGTTACCCGCGAAGCAGGGTCGGCCGGCGGTCATCTCAAGATCACCGATTCCGATGGCGGCACAAACGGTGCTGTTCTCACTATTCCCGGCGGCATCCCCGCCCCCGGCTATTATCTTTTCACTGCAGACGTGCTGGTAGATAATGCCTCTGCACCCATCCAGAGTTTCGGCATGGGCGTAAAGGCAGGTTCAGCATCCACCGCAGAAATCAGCGACGAAAATGCCGGCTACGTGATGAACCTTACCGGTTCCGGCGACAGCCAGCTTGGCTATCAGACCATCGGTGCGGCCATCAATGTGCCCGCCGGCGGTACGTTTCCGCAAGATGCTACGATCTACTTCAGCACAGACGTCTCCGGCAACACCTACAACGGCCCGGCAGCCGATGGCGACTTCGCTGCCACCCACCGCGCCAGCGCTACCCCCTCCTGGGCCGCCGGCTCTACTAACGCCGTACTCATTGACGACATCAAGCGCATCGGCCCCGGCAACATGGGCGAAGAGCGCCACCTATGGATCAGCGTCGGCGATTCGTTTACGAACCTTGCCAACCTCGAAGATGCCCTCGTCCGCGCCAAGGCCAATAACTTCACCCACGTAGACATCCTCGCCCGCTACCGCGGCGACGCCTACTATGTACCAAATCGTACTGATGCTACCTACCCGAACCCTGAGCCTTTCGGCACCCGCATCGGCACTGTGGATGTCAGCCCGGAAAACGATCCGCTCCAGTACTGCATTGATCGCTGCCGCCAGCTCGGCCTCAAGGTCTACATCTCCTTCGGCTGCTTCCTGGTCTCACCAAATGCAACCTACCCGTCCACTCTGCCCGCAGACAGCATCATGTGGATACAACCTAATGGTGCGCCCGCCCGCCCGATGGTTTCCGCGGATAACAGCGGCGAAGGCCTCTGGGCAGATCCCGGCCGCGACGATGTTCGCGAGTACACCAAGAACATTCTTATGGATATCGTCATGAACTACGATATCGACGGCGTCGTTTTTGACCGCATCCGCTACCCGGGCACGCGCTTCGGCTATAATCCCCAGGCTTTGGCAGATATGGGTTTCGACACCGCTCCGTCACCATTCAGCGCAGCCTTTCGCGATGCCCGCCGCGATGCAATCACAGACTTTATCCAGGAATGTTACGAAGAAGTTACCAGCAAAAAGCCCTGGATCGTAATGGGTGCTACACCAATCGCCTTCGGCACCGGCATGACCGACACCTACAACAACGTATTCCAGCACTGGCCTACCTGGACCGGCCGTAAAACCGCAAACCGCGTAGTTGACTTCGGCTGTATCGATATGCTCCAGCCCCAGTTCTACCGTCTCCCGGCCAGCGGTGGTTCTGCAGCCAATAAAACCCTCATGCAAAAGGCCAAGTTTGGCGACATTGCTACCGATAGCCGCGACCCCGGACTCATGCTCGGTGCTTACAGCATGCTCGCTCCGCTGATGTATCACCCCAGTGAGAACGACACTCCCCAGTCTCAGAACAACGCCCAGAACTTCACCGATGCCCGCCTGCTTGATCTCAGCGGCTTCGGCTTGTTCCCGGCCATCCGCACACTGAATGACATGGATCTCATTCGCGATCCTGCCGCATCCTCCGCCGGAACCGACGTTCTCGCTGGCACGCCCACGCCTGTAGATTACCTCTTCAAGGCAGGCTACGACAAGATCGGCCCCAACGCCGTCACCAACTTCACCGCGACGCCCCAGAGCCGCGGCTCTGTCGTCTTTACCTGGACAACCCCGGCACCTGCGGTCGACGGCGAAACTCCCGAGTACTACAATATCTATAAGAGCACCAGCCAGCCGGTAGAAGAGACATACGAAAACCTGGTAACCAAACTGCCTGTAAAGGGCAACTGGTACCACGCACCCGTTGGCGAAGCTGGTTCTTATTACTACAAGATCGTGCCCGCCGACGACTACAACAACCGCGGCGCAGCCACCCAGATCGGCCCATACACCGTGGCCGGTGTACCCGCTACCCCTGACGATATCATTGTGGATAACGCCCAGGCAACAGCAGTAGGCGCCTGGAGCACTGGCACCGGCGCTGCCGATAAGTACGGCCCCAGTTATCATTTCCGTGCCTTCGGCACCGGAACCAACCATTTAACCTTTACCGCAACAATCCCCACCTCCGGCAACTGGACCGTTTCCGAATGGCACCCCCAGGGCACAAACCGCGCCCAGGATGCCCGACACTTCGTCCAGCATAACGGCGGTACCGCTACCGTGCTTAAGAACCAGCGCGTTAACGGTGGCAAGTTCAACGAGCTTGGCACTTACGCGTTCACCGCTGGAGACAGCTACACCGTGAAGATTGACGACGTCTTTACCTTTGTGTCCGGCAACGTCGTAATGGCCGACGCCATTAAGTGGTCCTTTACACCATCGCCCACCGTTGCCCCGGCTGCACCGGCAAACCTCGTTGCCACGGCCCAGAGCCACAACGCCATCCAGCTCACCTGGCAGGATGCTTCCACCAACGAACTCGGTTTCGAAATCGAGCGCACCATCTGCGGCGGCACCACGGTCATCATTCCCGTTCCTGCCGATTCCACATCGTTCACCGATACCGGCCTAGCTGTCGATACCGAATACAAGTACATCATACGTGCCTGGAACAACGGTGCCCAGTCGGCCGACAGCAACCGCGCCGCCGCCCGCACTTTCCAGCACATCCCTGAAGACATCATCATTGATGACCAGCAGGCTGTCTTCACCGGAGCCTGGGGCGCTGGCACCGCGTCAACCGATTTCGGCGTTGGTTACCGCACCGGCTTCGCCAGCCTTGATCGCACGGCCACGTTCAGCTTCGTTCCCGAGCGCACCGCCGTTTATGAAGTCTATGAATGGCACGTTGCCGGCACTAACCGCGGCACCAATGTACCTCACCACGTTACCCACGGTGGCGGCACCGAGGTGGTTCCTGTAAACCAGAGCCTCAACGGCGGCAAGTGGAACAAGATCGGCCAGTGGCTCTTCATGGGAGAAGTTACCCAGAAGGTCATGATCACCAACAAGTTCACCGTCGGCAGCGTAGTCATGGCCGATGCCATTAAGGTTGTCTACGCTGGTGAGCCTCCCACAACCCCGGTCGCTCCGTCCGCCCTTGCAGCCACGGTTATCAGCCATGAAGAGATCGGTCTCTCATGGATCGATAACGCCGTAAACGAATCCGGCTACGAGATCGTCCGCACAAAGGCCGGCGGTCAGCCAGAAGTTATCGCCGCGTTGCCGGCCGACACCATCAGCTATATTGATACGGGCCTCGAAACTCTCACCCAGTACAGCTACGTGGTCCGCGCCGTTAACAGCCAGGGCACCAGTCCCAACAGCAACACTGTCATCGCCACCACCCTCAGCTCCACACCGCCTGACCAGATCATCGACAACCAGGATGCAAACCTCATCGGCGACTGGGCGTTTGGTTCGTTCTCTGCAGACAAGTGGGCTACCAACTACGCGTTCCGAAGCAAATCAGCCACAGGTGCCAACCGCGCCGAATTCAGCTTCACCACCCGCGACCGCGGACTCTACGAGGTCTTCGAATGGCACCCCGCCGGCGGTAACCGCCCTACGGATGCTCCTCATATCATCGACCACCAGTACGGTGCAGAGACGGTTCTCGTTAACCAGCGCGTCAATGGCGGCGAGTGGAACTCCATTGGCGTTTACACCTTCGATGAAGGCGGAAACTACGCCGTCTCCATTACCGACAAGTTCCTCACCGGCGACATCGTAATGGCTGATGCCGTAAAGATCGTCTGGGTTGATGATGCCCCGGCTGAAGGACCTGCCGCTCCGTCGGCTCTCACAGCCTCCGGTCACGGCGCGTCCCAGGTCGATCTGGTCTGGACTGATAGCACCGAGAGTGAAACCGCTTTCCAGATCGTTCGCAATGGCCAGGTACTAACCACCGTCGCTGCCAACATCACTGCCTACAGCGACACCGCCGCATCCGAGTGCACGCCTTACACGTACGCTGTTCGCTCCGTAGTCTACGGGCGCCCGTCCACAGACAGTAACGCTGTCACGGTGGAACTCGATGCCACGGTTCCGCAGATCACCGCGCCGGCTGCTGTCGTCATCAGCACCGATGCCGGATCCGCAGTAGCCACGGGCGTGGCACTCGGCCAGGCTGTTGCTACGGATAACTGTTCCGGCAACGTCGCCATTACGAACGATGCCCCGGCAGCCTTCACCGTAGGTACCACCGTTGTCACCTGGACCGCTACCGATGCCCATGGCAACTCCGCCACTGCTACCCAGACCGTTACCGTCAACGATACGGAAGCTCCCGTAATCGTTGCCCCGGCCGACGTCACTGCCACGGCCAACACCTCTGGTTGCTTTGCGGAGAATGTAGAACTTGGTGTGCCTTCTACCAGCGACAACACCGGCGTAGCGACTGTCAGCAGCGATGCTCCGACCACTTACCCGGTGGGTGCTACTCTCGTAACCTGGACGGTAACCGACAATCATGGCAACTCGGCCGCTGCTGTGCAGACCGTCACCGTAGCCGACAACCCGGCAGAGGCCCCGGCTTCCGCCGCCGCCGCAGCTCAGTCGTGGGATAAGGTTGAAGTTACCTGGGCTGACTCACCGAACGAAACCCTCTACGAAGTTCGCTTCGCCTGTAACGAAGCCGGGCCCTACACAGTGGCAGGCAGCAACGGTGAAGACATCACGAGCTTTGTAGTCGAAGGCCTGTTGCCAAACACCACCTACTACTTCGTGGTGGAAGCCCGCAACGCCTGCGGATCTTCTGACAGCCCGGTAGCCACGGCAACAACGCCCCTGTTCTCCGGAAGTGCGGATGACCCCGAAGCTCCAGACACCTGGGACACCGTGGAAGATGAAAACGCCGAAGGCGGAAGCTACGTCGTCCGCGCCCGTCGCAGCACCGATGACGCAGCGACCTGGGGCTCCCAGGCACCCGTCAGCGGCACCTACCGCGTCGAGGTGTATATCCCGTCGGTTAACCATCTCTCCACGCAGGCAAACTACACAGTAAGCAATGGCTCCAGCTCACACAGTGTTGTCGTCAACCAGCGCCAGAACACCGGCACCTGGGTTAGCCTCGGCGACTTCACCTTCGTGCCCGGCGCCATCAGCATCAGCGTAGCACAGCCCAACAACAGCAGTAACCCGGTAGTAGTAGACGGCCTCCGGATTAACCAGCTGAACTAAACAACCACGCGAAAGCCGCTACCCACGGCAACCTCGCAAAGCGCCTTGCAGGCAAGCAGGCGTAAGTACACAGGAACAAAAGCGGCGTCTCAATTCGAGACGCCGCTTTTTGCGTTAAACGGCAGACCATCTTTCTGGACTGCAGCGACCCGGCGCCGCTCTCCTTGTGCGCGGAACGCACCTACACATCAACCCCAACACGCGCAGCACCAAAAATCGCCCGCCGCACCTTCTAGGAGTGCGCCCGCTTGCTGGCGCTATTGGAAAGATCCCCCCTAAGCTAACCCACCGCGCAGCGCAGACCATCTTTCTGGACTGCAGCGACCCGGCGCCGCTCTCCTTGTGCGCGGAGCGCACTTACCATTTCGTCAAAGTCCGTGGTCGACTACGCCAACGGCGGCATTGCCACCTCGATAACCGCAAATCCCGCCCTCTGGTTATCGGTGACATAAACAATCCGCCCCACATTAGGAATATCTATCGGACCGTGAGCTTCACCACCCAGCTCTTTAGCCTTCGATGCGGCAGCGTCTGCATCTTCCACCTGGAAATACGGAAGCCACTGCGCCGTCATGCTCGCCTCCATCTCCGGGGTGATTTCCAGCATACCGGCAACCCCTTTCTCATGGCCCGGCATGAGAAAAATGGTATAAGGCATTTCTCCGCCTTCGAACGGCGCAGCCGACCAGCCCAGCACTTCCGTATAAAACCGCGAAGCTGTTGCCGCATCCTTCGTGCACAATTCGTTCCAGCATAGCGCGCCAACCTCATCTTTACGTATCGCCTGGGAAGGATCATTTCCCATGACAACTGGGAGCACGGAAAATCTCACGCCAGTGGGGTCTTCCAGGTTCGCCATTTCATCTTCCGACGCATCCGAAGGGCCGCCCAGGCGCTTGCCGCCCATCTCCAGCACCTTGTTGACCGTATCTTTCACGCTGTCCACGGCGATATACGAATTCCAGTGAGGCTTAACCCCTGCCTGCTTACGGTCCTCAGGCAGTTCATACATCCCAGCCACGGTCGAGCCATTCACCTTGAAACTAGTATATGTATTTTCACCCATCTTCTGGTCAACAGCGTCCCACCCCAGCAGCCCGCAATAAAATTCCCTCGTGGCCCTCTCATCCAGCGAGCAATAGCCTGGAAAAGCAAAAGTCCCCGCAGTAAACGTCGTAACAACACTCATGGCCTAACCCTCTCAGTGTCCTTTTTTATGTTTCCGCAAACGTGACGAACAAACCAGCCGGAATTGGACAACCATCCGAAACTTACTGTTCAGTGAGACTGTCTTGAGTGCGCTAATCTGTTACCGCTCCATCCACCTGAGCGCGGAGCGCACCTGCCATTCGTGTCTGTTCATGTCCGTCCATGAAAGTCTGTGTGAGTCCGTGTCCGTCCGTGTCCGTCCGTGTCAGTCTCGGGCAGTTCACTTTCTAAACTGCAAACAAGGCCTGCTTTGAGCCTATGCCGATTCAGCTACCGGGTGGAACAAAGACATTCGAATTCGGGATAGGTTGATAACCCTGCAGATAGAACCCTCTGCGCCCCCCCGGTCTGCGCGTTAAACGACGCTCTCTTCAAGGCAACCCCCATTGTAACCCCCACTACCTCACCTGATTATCCCTCTTTCCTTTCTCTTTGCTTCTTTGCCCCATTGCGTTATGCATTTGCTTTTATCCGAGCCAATCCGTCTTCCGCAACCATGATCCAATCCTCCGCGGCGCAGCCGCACCACAATTCGTAATTAGTAATTAGTAATTAGTAATTAAGAAACTAAAAATTAAGCGTCTCTAAGCACCCCTAAGGGTCCGTGCGGGAATTCCCAACCCCTTTTTCCTCTGCTCAACTCTCT
>JAKFFN010000373.1:0-6187 GCA_036675025.1 Candidatus Sumerlaeales bacterium
GAACGCGATTCCTCCCAGCACGCGCGCTGCAGCATCTTCGCCTGAATGGGCCAGGGCTTCAGTTACTGCCTCTTCATTGCCGAGGCCATTCTGGAGCGTCAGTACCAGGGTACGAGGTCCGGCTGTGTCTTTCAGCAGTGCCGGCAACGCGGCATTGGCCGTTGTCTTCAGGCCGATAATCAGAAGGCCGCAAATGCCCAGCTCCGCAGGCGAAGAGTACACTGGTGGGCTCAGGTGGAAATCGCCTTCAAAGGAGTTTATCTGCAGGCCGTTTCGCTTCACCGCTTCATAGTCGCTTCGCATAAGGAAGTGAACATCATGCCCTGCTTTCGCCAAGCGTGCGCCGTAAAAGGCACCCAGTGCGCCTGCGCCAATAATGCCGATTCGTCCGTTAAATGTTGCCATAGTAGGTGAAGAATCGGCGCGGAGGCGACCGGTGGTCAAGGCTGGAATGTTTGGGTTGGGCGTGCGCGGCCCCGTATTTTTCCTATGTCTCATTTGTTCGCTTATATCTCAATTTCTGGTGATTTGTTTTTGAAGGGTTCCGATGCTGATTCTGCAAGAGTTACGGAGCAGTCTCGGAAAAACAAAGTGCCGTTGTTTTTGACGGGTTCCGGCGTTGATTTTTTTGGGGTTACGGAGACAACTTTCGAATTTTCGAAAACTTTTTTATTTTGCAGTAATTTGGCTCGTGGTGGGATGGTCGGGGAGTGGGTTGGCAGGCGGCCTTTACGGGTGTGGCCAGGCTTGCCGTAGAGAACGCGCTTGCGTTCTTTTTGCGGGAGGTCGAGGATGGTTTCCAATTTGTCTAAAGAGTCTGGATAATGAAGGGTGCGGTAGGTTCGGGTTCCTGTTGTATTTCATGGCTTCAGTTAGCTCCTTTTTGGGTGTTTTACTGGAGCAGTGAAGCATGGGAAAATGGGGTTGGGAATTCCCGCAATGACCCTTATTGACCCTTACGGCACCTTAATTTTCGGGTGTCGGTGACGCTGGTGGTGGGGAATACGAGGTTTAACGCAGAGGCGGGGAGGTCGCAGAGAAACGGATTCTGGGAAGCAACGGACAATTGCTTATTGTTTTAACGTTATAGCAGTTTAAAGTCGTAACTGTCCCTAGTTTTCCCGTCCCTAGTTTTCCCGAGCGTCGCCCTAGTGGCAGGGGTGGTCAAGGCCGGATTGTTTTGCGGAAACGGTTAAAAATATTGATTATGCCTTGCATGCGAAAAGGCTGCACCAATGACGATATGGAATCATGCCCAGCCCGCGCAAAAAGTGTGGTGCTTAAAGTTCATTGTTTTTACTCTACCGTTTTGGATGGCCATGTCAGTATCAGCGCAGACTCAACAGGAACGACAAAAGCAGTACCTGGAAGACAGCCTCAGCATTAATATCAAAGCGGATCACCGGCACTCTATCAGCCGGCCTGTTTCGCTGCAGGCAAACACGTGGCAAGACTGGTTAGAGCGCAGTGGTGAACTTCCACCCGATTTTTCAACCATGCCATCTGAGCCGTTTCTTCCGGACCCTCTGACAACCACCGGACAAAGCGGCGCCGCCATACGCAACAAAGAGGAATGGGCCGAGAAACGCGAATGGATTAAAGAGCAATTCCAGCATTGGGTATCGGGCACAATCCCGCCCGCCCCGGGGGATATGGAAGTCTCCATACTTTCTGATACTATGGACGGGCAGGTGCGGGTTCAGATGGTGCAACTGAACTTTGGTCCGGACAATAAGGCCCGAATGACTTTTGAGCTGATGGTGCCGCCGGGCGAAGGTCCCTTCCCGGTTTACATGACCCAGTGGAACCACCGCGATTGGGCGCAGCTGGCGGTGCGCCGCGGATACATCGGTTGCGTGTATGCCGGCGCTGACAGTAAGGATGATACCCAGGAATACCAGGAGCTGTACCCCGATTACGACTTTACCGGCCTGATGCGGAGGGCGTGGGGCGCTTCGCGCGTCATTGATTACCTGTTTACGCGAAGCGAGGTAAACAAAGATCAGATTGCCATTACCGGCCACTCTCGGAACGGGAAGCAGTCGCTTTGGGCCGGCGCTTTTGATGACCGCATCGGCGCGGTGATTACCAGCAGCTGCGGAACGGGCGGCATTACCCCGTGGCGCTACAGCGATCCGCAGTACTGCAACCAGACCCTGGATGACATCGCCTCCAATGCCGCTCACTGGTTTCACCCGCGGCTGCGATTTTTCTTCGGGCGTGAAGACAAGCTGCCTGTAGATCAAAATCTATTGATCTCACTGATCGCACCACGCGCGGTTCTTTTCCATTATTCTACGGTGGAAACGCAGCTGAACCCCTGGGTAAATGAGCAGTGCTACCATTCAGTGCGTTCTGTCTACCAGTTCCTCGGTGCGGCAAGAAACATCGGAATCTTTCCGCGGATGGGTGAACATGCCGTGGCGGCCCGCGACGTGGAGCGTTGTATTGACTTCCTGGATAACCACTTCGGCCGCAGGAATATCCCGTGGGAAAACCGGCTGACTTTTGATTACTCGTTCGAGGAATGGGAAAAGCATCACCAGGCAGAACGCGAAGCCGCCGCTGATATTGAGCCGGTTAAGCTCCAGGAGAAGTACGCAGACGCAGCTGCATTCAATACCGATAAGCCCCGCATCCTTGCAAACCTGGATTGGCTGCTGGGTGATGAACCGGCCGGCGTAAAGCCTGACGTGGTGGCGCCTACGTCACCGTCGCGGGTCGATTGGATTGATATAATTACAGGGCGTCCCCAGGTCAAGAATGCGAAGATAATAAACATTGGCCCCTACACGGCAATGGGTGATCATCTCGCCGGCGCTTTATATGTACCGACGGATGACAAGGGTTCAACGCGAACAAGGACAAACGGTAAGCTGCCGGTAATCCTCTACCTGCACCAGTATGCCTATAACCACGGCTATGCCTACGGCTACCACGAAGAAGGCGGCCGGGGAAACAGCAAGGTGTTCCAGAAACTGACCGATGCCGGGTTTGCAGTAATGGCCATTGATATGTTCGGTTTCGGCACGCGGCTGGATGAGGCGAAGCATTTTTACACCAGGCAGCCGGGATGGTCAAAGATGGGCAAAATGGTAACTGATGTATATGCCTGTGTGGATGCACTGGCAGATTTCGACTTTGTCGACAGTGATGCCGTTTTCTTGCTGGGAAATACCATTGGGGCCTCAGTGGCACTGATTGCCGCAGCGCAGGATGAACGCATTGACGGCGTAGCAGTGGTTGCGGCTTTTTCGCCGTGGAGAAGCAGCGATTCTCAGTATGAAACGATTCGCACTTATTCTCACGCTTACGGCTTCCTCCCGCGCCTTGGATTTTTTGCGGAGAATCCAAAGCAAGTGCCTGTAGACTTTGAGGAGATCGTCGCGTGTGTCGCGCCTCGACCACTACTGGTGATCGCGCCTGAGCTCGACAGGCACAGCAATCCAGAAGCTGTGGCGGCTTCATTGTCGGCGGCCGGGAATGTCTATGAGGCCTACGGAAATTCGGAAGAACTTGTGACTCAAACCCCTCGCGAAATCAATCGCATGACAATGCCCATGGTAGACAACGTTGTGGAATTCTTTCAGGCTAAGTTGAACCGTTAGCTTATGGTTTCTTTACGGTTGATTCTCATCCTCCACCCACAAATATTTACGCCATGATCATTGCTCCCACAGCGCAGGTAAGGCAACGCGTCGTTCTCGGCGAAGGTGCCCGTGTGGGTGACTTCGTGATCCTGGGGGAGTGGCCGGGAGATTTGGCTGAAGCACAGCCGGAAACGGTGTTCGGAGCCGGCGCCGTTATACGATCTCACACGGTAATCTACGCTGGTGTGATTGCCGGCGCGCAATTCCAGACGGGGCATAGTGTCCTGGTTCGAAATAACTGCAGCATTGGCGATAGCGTTAGTATCGGGAGTCACAGCATTCTTGAGCACACAGTGCAGGTAGGCGACAGGGTGCGCATCCACAGCGGTGTTTTTATCCCGGAACTTACGGTGCTTGAAGATGACTGCTGGATTGGTCCGCGGGTGGTATTTACCAATGCGCCGCATCCGCGGTGCGTCAATCTTCCGAACTGCCTGAAAGGCGTTACCGTTCGAAAAGGCGCGAAGATTGGGGCTAATGTAACTATCCTTCCGGGAATTACGGTAGGAGAAAATGCCCTGGTTGGTGCGGGTGCCGTCGTTACAAAAGATGTTCCGGCGGGAATGGTAGTAGCCGGAGCCCCTGCGCGGGTAACCGGAAGAATTGAAGATTTGAAATGCCCGTGGGACGGCGTGACGCCTCCCTATAAAATTTAAAATGGTCAGAAGAGGAGAGCAACACCAGATGAAATCGATTAAGTTTATGGTTATTTTAGGAGCACTCGCGTTCCTGGCGGCATGTGCACAGGAGGTAAAGCAACCGGAAGCTAATGACGCCTGGGAAGTGCCTGAGCGCACAGCCGACGCGCCCGCTGGCGAAACTACAGCCAGCTCTTCTGCTGCCAATTCTCAGGAGAATGCGAACCTGCTGGTCACTCTGAAAGGATCCGAATTCGTTGGTGAATCAACGACGAGTTCCGTCCATGGCGATGTTCTTCGGGTAGGTCACTATTTTGTTGCCGAAGCCCCGTTCGAGCTTACGACGTCAGCGACCCAGGTGGAGACACATTTGACTGGAATCGCAGTAGAGGAAGCACTGCCGCTTATTGGTCTACAAATTATTTCAACCAGCGGAAAGTACCAGAGTCATGACTTGGGCACACGCCCGATAAATGGAGAACAGCACCTGAAGGATTCTATCGCGCTGGCACCCGGCAGCTACAAAATGGTCGTGCAATATTTCAAAGACACTGTTGGCGGAAAACGTCCTCACATCGTTGTGCATAAGGCGGAGTTTCGCAAAGAGCCGGAATAGCAGCTAGCCCGAAGCGGCAGTTTAAAAGGCTACGTTTGCCAGGTACGGTTCGAACTTCTTTTCCGGGGCAATGCCGGCAAAGGTTACGGGCTTCTCCTTCAGGTACTTTTCTGCCACGTGCCGGACTTCATCAATGGTCACATCGTTCACACGATCAAGTAGCCTGTTTACAGGGATGAAATCACCGAAGTTGATCTCGCTCTCTGCCAGGCGCGACATGCGGTAGCTGCTGCTCTCCAGACCCAGGAGTACTCCGGATTTAATCTGTTCCTTGGCGCTAAGCAGTTCATCCGCCGTGATGTCTTCACGGTAGATCTGCTTCACCTGCTCCAGCGAAATATCTACGACCTTCGCAGCATTCTTCGGGCTGGTGCCGCCGCTGATAGCAAAACAGCCGCTGTCTTTAAACATCACGTCAAAGCTGCCGATCGAGTAAGCCAGGCCGCGTTTTTCTCGCACTTCCTGGAAAATGCGCGACGATGCGCCTCCGCCCAGGATTGTGTTGAGAACGGCAAACGCAAACCGGTCGTCGCTGGTGCGGCAGGGTCCGGTGGTGCCCATGCAGAAGTGAACCTGCTCCAGCTTGCGGTCAATGTTCTGGCTTTTGAAAGCAGCTGTTGGATACACAATCGGGTTCTGCGGACCGGTAGAAGGCGTTATGGTTTCAAATATTCTTCGCAGTTGCGGCTCTACCCTGCGCAGGTCAAAGTTGCCTGCAATCGCGATGACAAGGCGCTCCGGGGCAAATTCCTTGCCGATAAAGCTCCGCATATCATCGCGGTTAAACCGGCGAATGTTGTCTGGACTTCCCAGGATGGGCTGACCCAGCGGGTTATCCGCATAGAGCTGATCCATAAAAACGTCCACCACCAGCTCATCCGGCGTGTCGTCATACATCTTCACTTCTTCAAGGATTACGTTCCGCTCGCGGTCGATTTCTTCAGGCGCAAAGATGCTCTGCTGGTACATCTCAAAAATGAGGTCGATGGCGCGGCTGATATGCTCATCGACGACCTTTGCCGTAATTGCGACGTTTTCCTGTGTGGTCCAGGCGTTTACGTTCCCGCCGATGCGATTGATCTCGTTACTGAGTTCGATGGCGTTGAACTTGTTTGTACCTTTGAACAGCATGTGTTCCACAAAATGGGTAAGACCGCTCTCAACCTTGGTCTCATTTCTGCTGCCCACATCCATATATAGCCCAAGGCTGGCGCTGCGCACGTATGGTATGCGCTCCAGTACAATACGGACACCGTTACTGAGAACGATTTTCCTGATGTTCT
>JAKFFN010000132.1:0-6150 GCA_036675025.1 Candidatus Sumerlaeales bacterium
GCTGTTGCAGGCAGCACTTCGAAAGGAGCGTGGCAGCATTAACATGGCCAAGAAGTATCTCGGTCAGTTTGTGTTACGCGAACGCGTTGCAGTAATGGATGTCCCAGCGACAAGTGAGCTTCTCAAGGTCCTTGCGAAAGACGGCCAGAAACCTCCCGAAGTACCGTCAGGAGTTCATGAGGTGCCTGCATTAGTCATTCTGCAGGATCGCGCACCGCAAGCAGCGTTTGGTCCAGAGTCCATGGGCGCCCAGACGTATTATCTCGAATCACACGATACGGTTATCAACGGAGAGGCAGACGAGTTATATACAGAATTGAACCGTCGTTTCCTCGATTGCGAAGACTCTGATGATTCCGATGCCGGTATCCGGGTCTTGTCATTTAGGGAAAAAGAAGAGGAACCCAGCGAGGCGGAGCAGTTGCTTGCGCGCACGGAAGAGGATCCTGCTTTGCGAGCGATGATGACGGACTTTGTGGGCGCAGCTATAAAATTCAGTCAGGAGACTGGAGGTATTGTTGACTTTATCGGCAGTAATAACATCCGCGTGTATCCAGAGCACGGTACCGATGGCGACGCTTGGCGTATGGTGCTTATGGATGCACGCCAGTCTGGCGGGGTGTTCATCCGCGGTCGCGAGGCGGTGGGGAAGATGATAAAGCGGGAGGCGATGACTGATGACGAGATTATCTGCGCTGAGATTGCGGTCAACTATGTCCGCTATCTGAACGCATGGGCGCAAGGCCTCGGTATGTCGGAGCGACTGCACCTTTTGGATGTCCCTATTGCGGAACATAGCGGGCAGATGCTGGCATACTTCCGCTTGCTGCATCCGGCTAAAGACCAGAAGGCGACCAAGACCGCGTCCGACGAACACGTTGCGGCGAAATAATTCAGTGCTAGAATGCAACCATATGCGCATTACTGAAATCACTTCAACGAATCTCGAGCTTACCGATGCCATCCGTTCGTACGTTGAAACCAAGCTTGCATCGCTCGACAAGTTCTGTGAGCGCTACAGCCCATGCGATGTTGCTGTTGAAGTAGGGAAGACGAGCGAGCACCACAACAAGGGAAAGATTTTCCGCGCCGAGTACACGATGACCATCCCTGGCACATCATTGCGGGCCGAAGCCGTTGAAGAAGACCTTTACGCTGGCATCGAACACCGCCAGACAGACCAGGTCTACCAGACGCTGAAACTGATCAGCCGCCCCGGCTCGGAAAAAATTGCGCGCTATGCCTTTGAGTATGCCCGCGCATACGGCCGCAAAAAAGTAACGTGCTTCACAAAAGACAACATCATGAAGATGACCGACGGACTCTTCACCCAGGTATTCCATGAAGTCGGCGAAGAATACCCCGACATTGAGAAGGAACACTGGATCGTCGACATCGGTGCCGCAAAGATGGCCAATAAACCGGAAAACTTCGACGTTATCCTGCTTCCGAACCTCTACGGTGATATCCTCAGCGACGTCGCCGCCGAAATCGCAGGCTCCGTTGGCCTGGCCGGCTCCGCAAACATCGGCGAAGGCTGCGCGATGTTCGAAGCCATCCATGGCAGTGCGCCCCGCCGCGCTGGTCAGAACCTCGCTAATCCCTCGGGCCTCTTCCTCGGCGCAGTACAGATGCTGGTCCACATCGGCCAGACAGATGTAGCCGAGCGCGCCCACAACGCATGGCTCAAGACGCTGGAAGACGGCGTTCACACCTACGACCTCTACGACGAGAGCATCAGCACGAAGAAGGTCGGCACGAAAGAGTTCGCAGAAGCCGTTATCGAGCGTCTCGGCCAGGTGCCTGAGAAACTCAAGACTGTCAGCTACAAAACCGCCCCCAAGGTTGCACACATCACCGCCGCAAAGAAATCCGCCAGCACCAAGCAATTGGTCGGTGTTGACGTGTTTGTCGATTACGCTCCGGTTGATCCGGCTGAACTCGGCGAGAAGCTGCGCGCTGTAAAGAGCACCCTCGAATTCCAGTACCTCAGCAACCGCGGCATGAAGGTCTGGCCTAACGTGCAGACAGACACCATGCTGGTAGATCACTGGCGCGCCCGCTACATTGCCCCCAATGGCACCGAAGCTAAAAACGAGCAGATTGTTGAAGTACTTGATGCCCTTGCAAAGGCCGGCATCGACTTCATCAAGACAGAAAACCTCTACAACTTTGACGGCAAGGCTGCCTATTCCGTTTAAGCGTTTTCAATAGATAGTTAGTGCAACGGGCTCTCCTCCGGGAGGGCCCGTTTTTATTTGTAACCAAAGTATCACCAACCGGTCCCCCGGCATCGGAATCGCTATAACCTGCTATATGTTTAACTGGCTAACCCGCGAAATCGATACTTTACGCGCCTACGCCCGCGGGCTCGCCGGCGGTATAATTTTTGGCATGCCGCTGCTCTACACGATGGAGATGTGGTGGCTCGGATTCTACCTTTCCCCCGAAAAGCTGCTCATCGCCCTGGCAGCAAACTTTTGCGTGCTGCTCGTCCTCGAGCGCTTCAGCGGATTTCGTGAAGATACCAGTTTCATGGAAGAAGTTCAAGATGCCATAGTGGCGCTTGGCCTTGGCATGTTTGTCAGCGTCGTAGCACTTGCTCTGCTCAACGTGCTACGGCCGGGAATGGGACTGTATGAGTTTACAGGCAAAGTCATCATGCAGACCATTGCCGTCAGTATCGGAATCTCTGTAGCCATGGCCATGCTCGGTGAGTCGCAGCAAGCGCAGCGACGCGAAAAAGAGGAAAATACTTTCTGGGGCAACCAGGCAGAATCTGTGGCCGGAGCCGTATTTCTTGCCCTTAACGTAGCGGCGACGGAAGAACCATTAATGATAGGAATGCAGATGCGACCAGCTCATTCGCTGGCACTGTTAATTGTATCCCTTCTTCTGGTTTTTGCCGTCACCTACGCCCTGCAGTTCCGTGGCGGCATAGGCAGAAGCGAAAAAACGCGCTGGTGGAACATTTTTCTTCGCGACTCCATCAGCACGTACACAACCGCCCTGCTCATCGCAGCGGGCGCCCTGCTGCTTTTCGGGCGGATTGATCTCCAGACAGGCATTCTTCCGGCAGTGCAAATGGTCGTGGCGCTGGGCTTTGCTACAGCGCTGGGCGCCTCTTTCGCGCGCCTGCTCATATAGAACTGCAGAGGATACTGAAATGAATGAAAAACATAACAAAAACGAACGCGATCAGCAGGATGACCAGGACGGGCAGTCTCAACAACAGGGTAACAACAACCCCAAAGACGGGAGAAACGGCAATGGCGAACGCGCAGGCACCATCGAGAAGATTTTTACAGTAATCTCTGGCATCCTGATCGTCGCCATAACCATATACCTTGGCAAAGAAAGCCTTGCCAAGCAAACCCCGGCAGCCTTCGTGCTCAAACCCTCAGATCCCATCGAGCGAGGAGACTTTAAGGCCATCGACGTGTACATAGAAAATACCGGCGACCAGGCTGCAAAAGCCGTAAACCTCACCGGCGAGGTTCTCGGGTCGGACGGCAAACCCATTGAAGCCGAGGCAACACTTGATTGGCTTCCCGGCAGAAGTACCCGCCGCGCTACGCTGATTTTCCCGCCTGACGCACCTACCACTAGCCCTCAGTTGGAAATCACAGGCTACGAAGAACCCTGACGTTAACCGGCAACGCCCGTCCACGCGCTTGGCAGTGTTACTCGCTTAACTTACCAGTCTGTCACTACCCCTTCGATCTACACAAACACCAGTTCCGGCTTCTTTGGAATGATCCCCGCCTCGGCCGCTTCCGTGAGGAATATTTCCACGCTCCGCCGACCAGCCTCACCGTAGTCCAGCGTCAGGTCGTTCACGTACATCCCGACAAACTCGTCCGCCAGCTTCTCATCCAGACCGCGGCCATATTTCAGCGCATGACGCACCGCCACTTCACGGTGCTCCAGACCGTAGCTGATGCTTTCCCGCATGATATCAGCAATTTCGCGAATCGCCTCATCGCCCAGAGCCCTGCGAACAACATTGCCACCCAGGGGCAGCGGAAGGCCATGTCGCTCATTCCACCACTTGCCAAGGTCGATGATCAGCTTCAATCCCTGGCGTGCATACGTGAGCTGACCTTCATGGATGATCAGGCCGGCATCATACTTCCCTTGCTCAACAACATCCAGGATCTCGTCAAACGGCACAACTTCATACTCAAACTCGCCGATCGCCAGTCGCAGCGCCAGATATGCGCTCGTCATTTTTCCGGGAATGGCAATTTTTTTGGTCTTGAGATCTTCCAGCTTCAGCTCTTCACGCGCCACTACCATGGGGCCATAGTTGTCGCCCATGCTCGCGCCGCAGCTCAGCAGTGCGTATTTGTCCGATACATACGCAAACGCATGAATCGAAATGGCAGTGATGTCCAGTTCCTCGCGCTCCGCGCGCTCATTCAGCGTCTGGATATCCTGCAGGATGTGCTCAAACTTCCACCCGCGGCTGTCGATCTTGTCTTCAGCCAGCGCGTAAAACATAAACGCATCATCAGGATCAGGGCTGTGGCCCAGCGTAAGGCTCTTTGTCTCTGTAGTCACACCAAAACCGCCATTTGTATTGTATCGCAAGGCATGCAGGCCCGGCTGGACGCCAACAAGTCAAACCAGCGTCCGCAGAGCATTACGGTTAAAGCCGCCCGGCATTCGAAACGCGCCGGGCTTGTCTGCTAAAGGCTAAGCCTTTTCTCCGGAAACATCTGCCTCCGCCACTCCCGTCTCAGTGCTTCGCCGGCCAAACTCTTTATCCAGCGGAATGATCGGCAGCATGAGAAAGCCAGGAATTGTCGCGATGCAGACGATGACAAAGAACCAGGTCCAGCCAATGTTAGGCGCATCTGCAAAGCTCTTTGTCAGGCTTTCTGCGATATCGCCACTCAGCATGCCTGGCAGCATCATACCCAACGCCATAAAGCCTGTGCAGAGGGCAAAATGGCTGGTTTTATGTTCGCCGCTGCCTGCTATGTAGAGCATGTACAGCATATATGCCGTAAAGCCGAAGCCGTAGCCAAAGGATTCACCGGCCACACAGGCCACAACCGTGGTAAAGCTCGTAGGCTGGTAGTAGGCCAGGTACACGTAGAACAAATCCGGTACATTGATAGCCAGGCACATGGGCAAAAGCCAGCGCTTCAGGCCCCACCGCGAGGCCACCAGACCGCCAAGGATGCCGCCTAAAGTCAACGCCAGGATCCCGAACGTTCCGTACGCTAGCCCGTACTCTCCAGTACTTAGCCCCATCCCGCCCTCAGCCAGCGGCTTAACAAGGAATGGGCCTGACATTTTAACCAGCAACGCCTCCCCCAGGCGATAAAGCAGAAGGAACGCGATCATACGCCCGATCCCAGGCTTTGAAAAGAACGAGGCAAAGATGTCATCAAACGGAACTCCGCTTGTGCGTGCCGCCCCACTAAAGGCATTTTTTGCAGCGTGCCGTATCGGTGCAATTAGCCACAAGATCCAGAAGATAAACAACACAACGGCTATCGTAATAAACGTAAAAACCGTGTTAGATACAGGAACGGATTCGCCCCATTGCATCCGCGCCAGGCTCTTAAGCGACCAATTGATACCATAATACAACCCTACGTAAACAGCTACGGGAACAATAACTAGTGCAGCCATCACCAGCAACGCCTCGCCAAACGGGGTACCGGATGGTTCCGTTGCACCATCGTGCACGGGCCGCGGCAATACAAACATATGGTAGATACCGAAACCCAGCATCAAAAGGCCGATGCCTCCGAAGCAAAGCGCCCACGTGAGCGGAATGTTTCCAGAGGTAGCTTTGAACGTCACATTGATGGGCTTCTTCATGTTCGCGTCAGCTTTAAAAACAACCTCCTGGGGAGTGTTCCAGTTGGCCGCGTTAAACTTCAGCACCTCATTCTTTTTGTCGGTCAGGTCGACTTGGCGCTCATCACCAAAAGGAAAAAGCTCTTTAAAGAAGCCGCCCTCCTGGCGCTTCAGCGTTACTGTGCGCGTTGTGTCCGGCTGTTTAGCCAGTGTGATAGAAACTGTCGTGGTCTTACCCGCTTCCAGAGCGGCAATGGGCGGCTCAAATCTTACAAAACCCTCATCAGGCTGAACGCTGGGAGCCGATGCAACCACGCCCGCCGGTGCAGCTGC
>JAKFFN010000209.1:0-6101 GCA_036675025.1 Candidatus Sumerlaeales bacterium
CTCCCAGTTCTTCATTGTCTACGAGCCGCAACCCCACCTCGATGGCAAACACACCATCTTTGGCAAGGTGACTGAGGGTATGGATGTGGTCAACAAGATCGTCGGCAAGCCGACCGGCGCGCAGGATCGCCCGAAAGAGCCGATCACGATTAAGAACATTGAGATTGTGGGAGCTGGCGGTGCAGCCGCAGCGCCGAAGCCGGCAGATTCCGGTACGACTGGCACGCAGCAGTAAAAAACAGAAGCCCGACAAATCTGAGCAAGGCGGCGGTTTGTGATAACCGTCGCTTTTTTTGTTCGTTTTACTAAAAATCTCAAGACTCGAACTAATTATATCTATACTTGTAAATTAACTCTTGCAGTTTAGCGAGCAGCGCGGAAGAGAAACACATATCCTAGCGGGGTGATGAACTATGTTTAATCTTAAATCCGCCTTCACTCTTATTGAGTTGCTGATAGTGGTCGCCATTATTGCGATTCTCGCGGCGATCGCTGTACCCAACTTCCTGGAAGCGCAGACCCGGGCCAAGATTTCCCGTAACTGGGCAGATTTCCGCACCTGTGTGACGGCAATGGAAACCTATCGCGTGGACTATAACCTGTATCCGTACGATGGTTACTTCCATATCCGAGGAGCTAATGGTTACCCGGAACCTACGGAATACAACCACAACCGTATTTCCAAAAATCTGTCTACGCCGGTTGCGTATCTCAGTAGCTGCCGTATACCTGATCCATTTCAGAAGAGCCCTCCACCAAATCCTTATTGGCAGTGGACCGAAATCAAATATTGGAATACAGAGTCGATCTACGGGACGAAATTTGATGCCGTGGAAGTCAGTGCACGTGCCGGAAAAAATCCGAGCTATGACGCCTTCAAATTAGAATTTGGGGAATTTCTGTTATTCGCTGTAGGTCCCGATGGCGTTGACCCCGGCGCGCCGACCAATCATCGCGGCTGGAAGGGCATCAGCAGTTTTAACCCAAACGCACTTTGGCAGCCTTATGATGCCACTAATGGAACCGTAAGCATTGGCAATATCATGTGGTCGCAGAAGTCCGTAAAAGGTTATGTGAACGCGCTCTAGCTAAAGGCGGAGTTCGGACCCGCATTCGCAAGTAACTCTCACTTAACAAAAAGGTGTTGTTAATGACCAGATCCGCGGCGTTTACGCTGATTGAGCTTCTTATCGTAGTGGCCATTATTGCTATCCTGGCCGCGATCGCGGTTCCCAATTTTCTGGAAGCACAAACCCGGGCAAAGATATCCCGTAACCGTGCTGACATGCGGACGGCGGCCACTGCGATTGAAACGTATACAATCGATTGGAACATGGCGCCATATGACGGCTATCATCATGCCAGCAAGTTTACAGTTAGCCCCCCTGCCGAATACAACCCCAACCGACTCTCCTGGCATGTAAGCACGCCGATTGCATACCTTTCAACTTGTATAATAGTGGACCCATTTGTTCCGCTCAGAGAAGGCATGTACTGGCAGGAAAGGGATCTCCGCTACCTCAACGTCGAAGCGGTATACGGCACCAGGTTTGACAGCATTGTCGGTGGACCGTCTCAACACCCACTATATAACGGGTTTAAGACAGAGTTTGGCACCTACTATATGTTTAGCCGGGGCCCTGACAAGGACGAAGGCGCGAGAACTCGCCCTCAGCACCGGGGATGGAAAGGCGTCAGTAATCTTTCACCGCTCGAACTCCACCTGCCTTACGATGCTACCAACGGCACGATCAGCAACGGAAACATCATTCGCTCCCAGCGGTCGGCTACTGGTTATACCAACGCATCTTCAATGTAAGCAGCGGCATGGCTTGATTCCCGCGAATCTCTTTTGTGCGCGACTCTAGTGTGTGAGCGCACATCTAAATTATCTCACAGGAACGCCTGCCATGAAAAAGAAGGGCTTTACGAAGAACGAGTCACCGGAGAAGATGCCGGTGATTACGAGCGGTATTGAGATGACCCGGGGAGCCCGGCAGCAGGAGAATCCTAATGCCAAAGAGTATCTGACGGGTGGCAACGGCGTGGCTGATGAGTCGCGGGTGATGGGGCTGGTGATGCGCTATATCAGGTTTGGACTGGGATGAAAGTTAAGAGAAATTTCTAATTACTAATTACTAGTTACTAATTACTAATTGTGGGGCGGCGCAGCCGCGGAAGATTGGATAGCGGGATGGGACGGCAGGCAGTGTGTACAGAGTTTAATAGGTCGGTTGGCGAGTGTGGATCGGCCTAAACCAGAATTAGCATGGAAGCCGTCGACTTTCGCAAGGGTCGGACGGCTGCTTACGTTAGTAATCTGTTTTGCAGTCAGTGGAGTCTTTTACGGGCAGGGTACCGTGAATGGCTATTGTAATCCTTTAGACGTCAGCATTGCCGATCCGCATGTGCTTAAGGATGGCAGCACATACTATCTTTACGGTACTACGGAAGTCGGGCGCGGATTTTCGGTTTTTACTTCTACGGACCTTGTTCACTGGAGCCGCCGCGGCCTGTGTTATCAGAAGACCGCTTCGAGCTGGGCCCAGCGGGATTTCTGGGCGCCGGAAGTTGTTAAAGTCGGCAGCACGTTTTACCTCTATTTCACGGGATATAACCCGACCCTCGACCGCCGCAACATCTGCGTTGCGACGTCTACCTCTCCGCTGGGGCCGTTTACGGATGCGCCCTCGCCGGTACTGGATGCATCGCTGTCGTTTATTGACGGACATCCTTACCACGACCCGGTGAGCGGCAAGTACTACATGTACGCAGTGAGAACCCAGAACGGGCCTGCGAAAATCATGGTTACTGAGCTGGCCAATCCGCCTCTCTCCAGTGTGGGCGCGCTTACCCAGGTTATGACAGTGACGCAGGCCTGGGAGGGCCCGTGGGTAGAAGCGCCGTACATTGTGCGGCACAACAACCACTATTATATGATGTATTCCGGCTCGACGTTTGATGTGCCTGGATATGCCGTAGGGTATGCGACAGCAACAAACCTAACCGGGCCGTGGACGAAGTCGCCAAATAACCCGATATTGCGGCAGACCGCAACGGTGTCTGGCCCCGGGCATAACTCAGCCATTCGTTCGCCGGACGGGAGTGAGCTTTTCATGGCGTATCACACGCACCTGACCTTTGCCGGCGGCGGAGCACGGCAGCTTGCCATTGATCGCCTGGTTTTTACTCCGCAGTCAGGCCAGCCCGATCGGCTGTCCGTTCCATCCGGCGGCCCCACCAGCGGCATTCAGCCGTTGCCGTCGGGAGCAGCACCCAGGTTACTTGCAGCGAGCGATGAGTTCAGCGCGGTGCAGCTGGACCGCTCCCGGTGGAATGTGTTTGGAGAAGAGCCAACGCGATGGCAGCTGGTAAGCGGACAGTTGGAGATCGAGACCCGGCCAGGTGATATCCATACCGATAACCGCGATGCGAAGAACATCTTTCTGCAGCACATGCCCGCCGGTGATTTCGACATTGAAACGCAGGTAACTTTTACCCCGCAGCAGAACTTTGAACAGGCGTTTCTGGTCTTATGGGGTGACCAGTCTAACTACGTCAGGTTCAGCCTGGTCTATGCGGATGGGGCGAAACTGGAGACGTCGGTAGAAAAAGCCGGTAGTTTCTCCAGCTTACTGACTCCATACAGCATGGGTAGCACCGTACAGCTTAGGATCGAGCGCCGTGGAACCAGCTGCGTTTGCTATGCTGCCCGGCCTGGTTTTTCCGGGTGGACGCAAATTGGGCAGATAATGACGCTGAATCCGGCGGAAATGCAGGCAGGGCTTGGCGCTATATCGTCTATAAGCGGGGCAACCCGTACTGCCCGCTTCGACTATTTTCGGGTAAGCAATCCATCAGGAGTCGATGACTGGCAGCTCTATTAGAGATTTAACTGCCGGGCACAGAAGCATCAGGCCAACATTAAAAAAACCTTGTTCATGGAACAAGCCGCCTGCAGGGGTTTATAGGTATTTCGTAAAAATCTCAATTTACGGTTAACAGGTGCGCCCGGTATCGGCAGAGGTGAATGCGGGCTTTTATGTGACGGCACAGTACAGTCTTTCTGGAATTGCGCCGTAACCTAAAATCCCGACAGTCTCCTTTCCCGACCACAGCAGGCTCTTGAGTTTACGGGTCTGCACATTTTTGTGGGCGTGCCAGCGGAAAGGAAACACAATGACCGACATTACCGGTCAGGGCAGCAAAATTGCTGTCTATGAAAAATCGGTGCCCTTCGGGCCCGAAGCACTGGTGCTTGGCACCGGCAAACTGGCCAAGCAGGCCAACGCAACAGTAGTTGCAAGCGTAGGTGGAACGGTCGCCATGGCCGCAGTCGTTATGGCTCCGCCCAGCGATGTACCTCGCGATTTCTTCCCCCTTACGGTGGATTATCGCGAAAAGACGTATGCGGCAGGCCGTATGCCCGGCGGATACTTCAAGCGTGAAGGCCGCCCCGGCGAAGCGGAAATTCTCCGCGCCCGCCTGATCGATCGCCCGCTCCGCCCCATGTTCCCTGAAGGTTTCCGTCAGGAAATCCAGGTGTACATCACCATCCTCTCCTTTGACGGCAAGAACTCGGCCGATTGTGCAGCCCTGACTGCCGCCTCGGCCGCTCTTATTATCTCCGACATTCCCTTTGAAAGCCCCGTAGCCGCTGTACGCGTCGGTTTTGATGGTAGCAACTACATCCTGAACCCGACCATTGAGCAGCAGAAGGATGCAAAGCTAGACCTCATCGTCGCCGGCACCAAGAAGGCCATCACCATGGTCGAATCTGGCGCCCAGATGCTGACCGAAGAGCAGATGCTTGGCGCCCTGAAGTTTGGCCACGACGCCGTGAAGGTTCTTTGTGAAGCGCAGGAACTGATGCGCAGCGAAGTTGGCAAGCCGAAACAGCCCTGGCAGAAGCCTGCGCAAAACGAAGAGCTTATCGGCAAGATTCGTGCGATCTCCGCTCCGCACTTTGCTAAAATCGCCAATATTTATGAAAAACATGAGCGAACCGCTGCCCTCGACGCCGCCAAGAATGATATCGTTTCTCAGCTGGAAGAGCAGTATCCCGACCTGAAGGAAGTTCTTAAGGAAGCCTTTGAAGAGGAATACTCCAAGACCATGCGTGAGGCCGTGTTAAACAATGGCATTCGCGCTGACGGCCGCAAGCTGGATGAAATTCGTCAAATCGACTGCGATCTTGGAGTTCTTCCACGCACGCATGGAAGCGCCGTCTTTACCCGCGGCCAGACCCAGAGCCTCGGCGTTCTCACTCTTGGCACTGGCGATGACACGCAGGGTGTTGATGATCTGGAAGAAATCTCCGAACGGACGTTTTTCCTGCATTACAATTTCCCCAGCTATTCGGTGGGTGAAGTACGCCGCATGATGGGCCCCGGCCGCCGCGAGATCGGCCATGGCGCCCTGGCTACCCGGTCCATTGCTCCAATCATTCCTGATCACGACAAATTCCCCTACACCATCCGCCTGGTTTCTGAAATCCTGGAATCCAACGGTTCTTCCTCCATGGCATCGGTCTGCTCCGGCGTACTGGCCATGATGGACGGCGGTGTTCCGATCAAGGCGCCGGTGGCAGGTATCGCCATGGGCCTTATCCTTGAGGGCGACCGTTACGCGGTTCTGAGCGACATCATGGGCCTGGAAGATCACCTGGGCGACATGGACTTCAAGGTATCCGGTACGGCTGAAGGTATCACGGCTCTCCAGATGGACATCAAGATTGAAGGGGTAACGCTGGAGATCATGGAGAAGGCCCTGCAGCAGGCAAAGGCCGGCCGCATCCATATTCTCGGCAAGATGAACGAAGCCATCCAGACGCCGCGCAGCGAGATGTCTGTGTTTGCTCCGCGTATCGAGACGATCTGGATTAACCCGGACAAGATCAAGGATGTTATCGGTTCCGGCGGCAAGATCATTAAGGAAATCGTGGCCAAGACCGGCGCGAAGATTGACATTGAAGACAGCGGCAAAGTTGCCGTGGCAAGCGCCGACGGCGAAGCCATGGCGCCCTGGCTACCCGGTCCATTGCTCCAATCATTCCTGATCACGACAAATTCCCCTACACCATCCGCCTGGTTTCTGAAATC
>JAKFFN010000031.1:0-6051 GCA_036675025.1 Candidatus Sumerlaeales bacterium
GTCTGGGCCTCCAGGAAATTCGGGACTGCAATTGCTGCCAGGATTGCGATTATCGCCACGACAATGAGAAGTTCGATAAGCGTAAACCCTAATTTGAGCCTATAATAAAACATGATAAGCCTCCAGTGGGAGCCGCACAGTAAAAGTATAATACTGCCCACATGGATTAACGGCAAAAAACGGTCGTGATGTCTAGCACTTTGTTGTGGTTTTTGACAGCAGCTTGCAGAGAGACTCCTGCCAGACGAAAAAAAGCGCCGCCCATAGCAGGCGGCGCTTAACATAACCTATGGTTAATGCTATTAGTTCGGGCCGGTAGTTGTGCCGGTGTTTCCCGGGTGCGCAGCAATCTGTCCTTCAGGGCTTTTGGCTGTGCGGATAATGTTACCGTAGCTCACGGTGCCGTTCGTCGCTTCATAACGGGTCCACGTACCATTTTTGCCGGTTTTGAAAGTGCCGCCGCCGGGCTGATTTGTCTCACCGTCGGGTCCGTGAGAGTAGTAAAGGTAGCCGCCGGTCTGGTCATATTGGGCAGCAATGGAGGTGCTGTTAGGGGTGTGGCGCTTCATTTCTTCATAATTGAAGTAGATGTAGCGGTCCCATCCAGGATTTGGATATTTCTTCGGGGTAATAAACGTATCTGTCGGGATGGTAGTCATGTACGAAATAGGCGTAGAGATATATGACGGGATTCGGGAGTGAAACTGGGGCGTGAGTGACGGCCATGGACCCGAAAGTGCGGCATAGGGGTACTCCGCTGCCGGCGGATAACGGTTGTTATCGATTTTGTAGGTTTCCATAGCAGTTGCTACGGAACGAACATCGGCACGTACGCGCGACACTTTTGCCCGCACCTGTGCTTCAAGGAAATTGGGTACTGCAATTGCGGCCAGGATTGCTATAATGGCAACGACGATGAGGAGTTCGATTAGCGTAAATCCTGGGCGGCTGTGGGTACGAATAAACATATGAAGCCTCCAGTTTTTATAGACTCGTCACTGGAAAGAACGAGTCTGAGTTGGTGGAACAACAAAAACCAGCGAGTTCTTAAATTCAAACGTTATCGTGCTTGAATTGGCAACGTTGACACAAAGCTGTATTGACTAGAGTTATAGCAACAAAAGTGGACGGAGAAACAACCTTTGGTTCCGGTAGTTAAACAGATTATCGCCAATCCCGTCCGGACCGTTGGCGGTTTTGCCAGCGGGTTTCGATATCCGCTGGTGGCCGCTTTCTATATTATCCGGCATCCTTCGCTGTGGCCGTGGTGTATCCTTCCGATTTTGATTAACATCATTGTAATCGTGCTGCTCTGGATATGGACCGGGCGCTTCAGCGAGCATCTTGTTGAGGCCTACGTTACTGATGCGACCGGCTGGTTTTGGGAGGCGCTGCGCAAAGGCGCCGAGGTGCTGGTGTTTTTTGCGCGCATTGTTATCACCCTGGTGGCGTTTGTGGTGGTCGGCAGTTTCGCCGCGCTGCCCTTTAATGACCTGCTCAGTGAGCAAACGGATAAAATAGCCGGCGGGTGGAACGACCCGCGTCCGTTTTCGCCCGTGCGCATGACGCGAGACTTAGCCATTACGGGCTTCCAGGAAGGCAAGCGTATGGTATTGTACCTGAGCCTGGTGGTGCCGCTCTTTTTGCTTTCCTTTATCCCCCTGTTTGCGCCCTTTACCCTCATCTTGAACGTCATCGTCTCCGCCATGTTTTTCACCTCCGATTACCTCGCCTACCCCATGGAGCGCCGGGGCGCGCTGATGTTTCGAGACAAGTTCATGATCGCGCGTCGCTACTTTTTCCCGAGCCTTGGTTTCGGGTGTGCCGTCACGCTGCTTGCGCTGGTGCCTGTGATCAACTTCATCTTCTTCCCGCTGGCGGTGGTGGGCGGAACCCTGCTGTTTAACGACCTGGTACGACAATATGGAGATGGGCTACGCGTGGGCTTGCCGGCGAGATTTAACCCCTATGGACCGCCCGGCGTGATCTCATTTCCGCCTGCCCAGGGCGCCGCTCGCTCCAGCCGCACCACACAGCCGGCACCCGCACAGCCGGCACCCGAGCAGCCTGCCGCTCCGGTGCAACCTCCGCCGGGCCCGCCGCCTCCCCCGCCTCCGGGGCCTCCTGCCGGATGAGGATCTTTTTCATCATCAACGGCGGTCGTGCGCCCGTGGCGCCAGCCATCGTGAAGCGGCTGCGCGCCATACTGGACGAAGCCGGTGCCGATTACCGCCTGGAAATTAGCCACACGCTGGAGGAATCCGATAGCTTTGTAGCGACGGCCGTAGAGGAACATTACGATACCCTGTGGATGGGCGGCGGCGACGGCACGATCCATGTGTTGTTAAACCAGAGCCGGCTCGCGCACTTGAACCTCGGCGTTGTTCCCATGGGCACCGTCAACGCTCTTGCGCGCGCGCTGGGTATTCCCATACATCCTGAAGACGCCGTGCGCTTCCTGCTGAAAGCCACTCCCCGACCCATGAACATCGGCTGTGTAAACGGTGAGCGGATGTTCCTGTGTTTTGCCGGTGTCGGTTTCGATGCTGCCGTGGTGCATGATGTCGGCGGCGCATTCAAGCGGCTGGGGGGCCGCCTGGCCTATGCTGCCGCCGGGGCCATGTCGGTATTTGCGCTCAAGCGCATCGTTCCCTTCAGGCTGGAGCTGCGAAAAGCAGTGCCGGCAGGGGAGGGGCGAGCCATGGCAACAGCGGTGGCGGGGGGGAAAGCTGGCGACGCCTGCCCCAGCGAACCGCACTCCCACGAGGGCGAACAGGACATCCACGACCAAGGCTACTCCATGGTTGTCAGCAATATCCGCAACTACGCCGGCTTTAACCTATTCCCCGACGCCCACCCCTGCGCCGACGCCATGGAGATGTGGGTGTTTCGCCACCGTCGCGTGGACGCCATGGCCGCCTGGACGGCCGCATCCATGTTCGGCGTGCGACGGTGGAAGCGGTATCTGCGCGGCAACGTCGGTCATTACCTCGTGCAAGGGTTTGTGGTTATCAGCGACAGGCCCATGTACCTTCAGCTTGATGGAGAAGCCGTACGGCTAGGCGAGGGCACCCGCTATGAGTTCCAGTTTCAGCGGGCCGCTGTCCAGGTGTTAACTCAAGATGGATAACCTCACAGTTTCGCCTGTAGGAAGTCACCATGATTATCTATAAGCCATTTCTGCCGTTGGTTCTTTTATCCTTAGTCGCCGGCGTTGCCTTCGCGGTAAATGCTCCCGGTTCGCCGGATGTCGTCACCACGCCCGTTCCGGTAGTCGCCACGCCCGCAATCCCCGGGACAACGCCCGGCCCCGGTGTCGGCGTCGGATTTACTGCCGATAGTCCTGTGAATTTTGATCCTTCAAAATTCGGATCTCTAACCACTTCCACGCTGCCGGTGGCAGACGGCAAGCGGCTGGTGGGCAAGGTGAACGGCCAACCGCTGAGTCTCGACGATTTCCTGATCACGTTCGAGGTCAGCGCCGCGACTCTGCTGAAGCAGAACCCTGAAAATCGCGACGGCGTAATGGCCGCATTGGCAGCCCCTGTGTTTGATGGCTTGGTATCAACGGCACTGTACCGTGAGTTCGCGAAGAAACACAGTCTGGTTGTATCGCCCGCCGAGGCCAAACGGAAGACCGGTGAGATCATTGGGCAGTCCGCCGGCCCGGGGAAAGAAGCGCTGCAGCGGCTGACCCAGGATCAACTCCTTACCCTGGCTACTGATACCCTGGTTCGCGAAAAAGTAGAAAAATTTATAGGTGATCGCGCCACCAGCGTGCCGCCCACTTTAGATGAAATCACCAGCGTAGCGGCCACAGCCCTTGCGCCAATTACGACAGCGCCGAAAGAAACCCTGCGGGCGCGGCATATCGTGATACGGGCGACGCCCGATATGAGCGAATTCAACATCAACGATGCCCGCGCCAAGGCAGAAGATATTCTGGTAAAAGTCCGCGGCGGGATTGATTTCGCCACGGCTGCCCGCCAGTACAGCCAGGATCGCTTTACGGCCTACCTGGGCGGCAACGTCGGCTATTTCACGCGCGGCACGATGTTTAAAGAATTTGAAGACGCCGCATTCGCCCTGCAACCGGGCGATATCAGCGGCATCGTCCGCACGCCAGTCGGGTTCCACATCATCCAGGTAACAGAGCGCCACCCCGACAACCTCCGGATCCTGATCGACGAACTCCGCCGCCTGCACGCAGTAGACGCCTGGAAGCGCGAAGCGCTGCGGTCTGCGAAGATTGAGAACTACCTTACAAAATAGCAGGCAAAAGAGGCATACATAAGAAAGATGCAGGGGGAGGAGTTTTTGGAGGAACAAGTTTCAAAACCAGTAGGGCGTGTCACTTTCGCGGAGAAGATCACGGCAGTACTGCTGTTGCTTCTTATCTTCTGGACGTACTTCCCCGCCCTGCGGCTGCCGCCTGCGCTGATCGACGACATTGTTGCGCTCCATAATTACCATCGAATAGCGTCTGACCTGCAACAGGGGGATTTTGGCAGCGTCGTCAAAAATGACATGAGCGTTACAGGCCGCACGTATAATCTAGGGTTTTCGCTGCTCATGACGTTGAAGCTGTGGCTCACCGGAGGGCAACCGTTCCACTGGCTTAAATTAATTGAGCTCGCGTTCGTCTGCGTTGTAATGTTCGCGGTAATCCGCCAGATCCTTCCCTCCAAAAAACTAGCTGGCATGGCCGGGCTGTTTTCCGTTTTTGTGTTTACCATCTGTAATGCCCTGGGCGGGTTTGATCTTCAGGGGTTGCGGACAAACTGGTTTCGCCTTTTCGCAACCGACTCCGATGGATTGGTGTTTGTGGCAGCCCACATATACTGTCTTCTCCAAACCTTTAGGATGAGGCGGACTGGGGTCTGCTGCTTCTGGGGCGTATGTGCGGTGCTTTGTGGACTAATTGCCGCCAGTATTAAAATCCCATATATCGGATTGCTGCTCGGGCCAGTGGTTATAGTAGGGCTGCTCGCCCTGCAATCCAGGGAACGGCACATTGCATTAAAAGGAACGGCAATTGGCAGCACCGTTGCTGCGCTGTTCCTGGCGTATTACCTGTTCCTCAGAACCATCGCAAACCAGCTGGAATCGTCACCGGACGCGTACGGAGATAGCGTGACGTTCACACCTGGAGGTCTACTGGAAGGGTGGCGTTATTACACGGAGAACTTCTGGGACCTTTACGGACCCTTGCTGCCCGCACTGATTGGATTGGTCTGTATATCTTTAATCCGGTTTTGGGAGCTACGGCGTGACGAGACACTGCCACTCCTGATGATCTGTTACTTCATCACGTTCACCGCGCTTGGTATTATCATTTACATGCCGTGGCTTAACCGATTGTGGCGTTACATGCTGGTCAGTCACTTTGGATTTTCCGTGCTTGCCGGCTTCGCCTTATATTCTATAGTAGACGGCTTGCAGAACCGCGATCGCAGAATTGCAGTTCTATTACCAGCCATTGTCACGGGCTGCGCAGTAGTTTTTCTTCCGCCGTATTTCTTATGGCTGTTTGTGGCCGGCGCCGTCGGTTTATTTTTCTATAAACGGGTTCTGGCGTTCGGTGCTCTCGCAGGCATTGCAGCCGTCGGCCTCGCTTATATTCTGTTTCAGGTGCCGCTAGCCAGAAGCGCTTTAAACTATAACTACATCGAGCGGGAAAAAGCGAACTGGCAGGCAACCCTTGAGATTCTGAAGCACTCCGCAAATGAGCACACCGTTTACTTTGCCGGCGATACGGCGAATGAGCATATCGGGTCGATGGCGGGCCATATTGCACGCCTTGGAATTGAACCGAAAATCGCGACCGTTACCGGCAATATGCCTCGCACTTCTTCTACCATAGTTCTCGTTCACGTACATCTTTCACCCCAGCAGGCCGTTGCAGAACTGGGACCTGCCCGGTTAATTGCTGACATTAACATTCCCAAATCACTGTTCGATGTGCCAGTTAGCTTTTGGGAATTCCGCAGGCGCCTCCTGGCGGAAGAACAGCCAGGTGTGTTGACTTACGATACTTGGGGATCAGAGTCT
>JAKFFN010000293.1:0-6026 GCA_036675025.1 Candidatus Sumerlaeales bacterium
CTGATCGTTGGACTGGGTAACCCGGGGAAACAGTATGAGCAGACACCACACAATGTCGGCTTCCACGCCATTGACGTTCTGGCGGAGCGCCATGGCGGGCAGTGGGTGGTGGAGCGCCGCTTTGAGGCCATGACGACGGACGTGCGCATTGGCGGGCAGAAGGTGACGCTGATGAAACCGCTGACCTACATGAACCTGAGCGGACGCAGCGTGCAGGCGTGGCGATCAAAGAACGGCGGCGAGCCGGACGAGATCCTGGTGATCAGTGACGACATCCACCTGACCATGGGCCAGTTACGTCTCCGGCCCAGCGGCAGCGCCGGCGGCCAGAAGGGTCTGCTCTCGGTGATCAACAGCATGGGCACGCTGGATGTGCCGCGGCTGCGGGTTGGTATCCGGCCGACGGGCGGCGATGTGAGTGACATGGTGAGCTACGTGCTGGCAAGGGTGCGTCCGGCAGACCGCGAGGCGTTCGAGCGCAGCTGGGAAGACGCAGCCGACGCAGTGGAAATGACTATTGAGAAGGACTTTAACACCGCCATGAACCGGTTTAACCGGAAGGGATGATGGACTGGATCGCTCCCATGCAAGAAGCGCTGGAGCTGGCGCGGGAATCGGCGGGCGAGGACGAGGTGCCTGTCGGTGCGGTAGTGGTTCGCGTGAGCGACGGCACCATCATCGGTCGCGGCCGCGACCGCAAGATGGCTCTCCATGATCCGACGGCCCACGCAGAAATTACGGCCATGCGCGAAGCGGCCGCAGCGCTGGGGGACTGGCGCCTGGAAGGATGCGCTCTCGTGGTGACGCTGGAGCCCTGCCCCATGTGCGCGGGTGCGGCAATCATGGCACGAATCGATGCCATCATCTACGGCGCGGACAACCCGAAGTTCGGAGCGACGGGCACGCTGGTAAACCTGCCAGCAGACGCCCGCTGGAATCACCTGGTGCGCGTGGAAGGCGGAGTGCTGGCGGACGAATGCGGGGCGGTCCTTAAAGACTATTTTCGCGCGAAAAGAGGTCGGTCCGCAGGGGAATAACGGACCGAGAGGTTCATAATTAAATCCTGTAATACAGACTGTCGTCGCATTGGAGCAAGACAAGCCGAATGACCACCCTTGAAGCGCCCCCATTCAATGATCTCCAGCAGGAAATCCGCCGGCTGGCGAAGGAGAAGAATGCCGTAATCCTGGCCCATAATTACCAGGCTTCAGAGGTGCAGGATGTGGCGGATCACGTGGGTGACAGCTTGGGGCTTTCGCGCCTGGCGCAGGAGACTGATGCGGATGTGATCGTGTTCTGTGGTGTGCATTTTATGGCTGAGAGCGCGAAGGTGCTGAACCCGGCCAAGACGGTGCTGCTGCCGAACCTGGCGGCGGGATGTTCGCTGGCTGATTCCATTACGCCGGAGAGCCTGCAGGACTGGAAAGACCAGTACCCGGACCACCTGGTGGTTACGTATGTGAACAGCACGGCGGCGGTGAAAGCCATGAGCTATATCTGCTGCACATCAGCCAATGCGGCCAGCGTGGTACGCCACGTGCCGAGCGACAAGGTGCTTTTCACTCCGGACCGCAACCTGGCCCGGTGGGCTGCGCAGCAGGTGCCGGAGAAAGACGTAGTGATTTACGATGGCTGCTGCCCCATCCATGATGTGGGCCGCGGGTCGACCATGAAAAAGGTTCGCGAGCAATATCCCGGCAGTGTCTTAATTGCTCACCCGGAGTGCCGTGAGGACATCGTACAGATGGCTGACGCCGTGTGCAGCACGACGGGAATGCTGAACGCAGTGGCTGAGTTCCCAGAGGCGAAGACAGTGCTCATCGCTACGGAAAACGGAATGCTGCACCAGCTGAAGAAACGCTACCCGGATAAGGAATTCGTGGTGGCCGACGGCTGCCTGGGCTGCCGCCTGAACTGCCCCTACATGAAGGCCATCACACTGGAAGATGTGGAGCGCAGCCTGCGCGAAGGTGTGTTTGAGATTACAGTGCCGGATGATGTGGCTGCCGGCGCCCGACTCGCCCTGGAGCGGATGCTCGCGGTTCCTAGAGATAACTAATAGAAAGTGAAAAGTTAAAAGTAGAACCGGGGCGGCCGCCAATGCGGTCGCCTTTTTCGCAGGATTAAAACCTTTCGGGCACCTAAGTCAGCCGATACTCCACCAGCGCCCAGGGCATCCATGTTCCTGGTTCAGCGCCGGTGTCGCCCTGGTTGATACGGTCAGTCAGGCGCTTGGCAGAAACGTAATCTTTTATCAGCCCCAGTTTGTTGGGTTTAATACCAAGTTCCTTCGCCAGGGTTTCTTCGAGGCCATTGCAAAGCCACGAACAACCTACGACACGGTGGGAGGTAACGAGCGGTTCGTAACCCAGAAGCTGGCCACCGGGCGGAAGCGGATGCTTTTCTTTTAAGATATGGACATGACCGCCGACACCTTCCGGCGCGGAACCGGCTTCGGGCGGCGGCGGGGTGTTTTCCTTAATAAAGGTGGCGGCATCATCGCGGTGGACACCGAGGCCAATGAGCCGGACGCCGGTGCTCTTTTTCAGGAACTGGTCATAAGCGGCGCGTGCAGAGTCGATGGTGAAGAAGACGCCCCAGGCGCCATGCTCGTGCTCAAAAGAATCAGTTGCCCAATCTATGGCCGGCTCACGCAGCTTCTTTGGCACGCCCATTTCTTCAAAGGCTTCGTCGCGTTCATCGTCATCGGCCTCACACCATTCAATGGCGTAAATGTGAGGGAAGCGCGGGTAAATGCACTCGCACACGCTGGTGACGTCTTTGGTAAGTAGCGGGCGCTCATCAAGGCCGGCAGGGACTTGAGCGGTGCGGATGAGCACGAAGCCGGCACACAGAAGGCTGCTCTCTTCGTCCTCTGGCTGGCCACCTGCCGATGATTCCTTGCGCTGGTGATGTTTTCCGTTCATGGAAATATGGCTACACTGCGACAGCTATTTGAGTTACTGCTAACATATCAAACCGCCACGGGCGCACGGTAAAATTGGTTAAGTTCTGATGCAACATGTAGCCGACAAGCCCCATGGATTCAGCACTTGAAAGTGCAAAATCTTCTTGAGACCTGCGCAACTATCTGGTCATTTTAACAAGATTCAATGAGCAGTGCATTCTGCGCGCGGGGACCTCCATGCGTCATAACATATTTTTTCTGATCCTGTTTTGCTGTGCTTTGGCCGCAATTCAAAAACCTGCCGCTGCGCAGCCCAATGCCGCTCTCAGCCCTTCGGAAATCACGTTCTACAAATTCGATTTCGATACGGAGCCAGTTAGCTTCACCGGATTTTCTGTTCACAACGTTGGGAACCAGCCGCTGCATTTTGTGACCCCCGGCTTTTCGGTTACGGGTCCAGACGCAGACCAATTTTCGGCCATAAGCCTTACCGTTCTTGATCCAGTGCCGCCACATTCATCGCTGTCAAATTACCGGGTCTACTTCCGCCCGACCGCACGCGGGACTTATCATGCAGTGCTGAACGTTCATACTAATGATCCGGATTCACCGGTCACGACAATGCCACTGACGGGCGTTGCGGCCTATTCGGAGTTGTCGTTGACGCCGACAGCGCATCACTTTGGATTTCGTAGCGTGAACGACGGACCGACAACCGTCGGCTTCACGTTATCAAGCCTGGGCGTGCTGCCGGTAGAGTTTGAGACTACCGGAATCGAAATCATCGGTAACAGTGCCTACTCCATTACAGAAATGCCGACAACCGCAACCATGGAAACGGGGAGTAGCCGGACTCTTGTGGCGGCGTTTGACCCAACTGTTGAGGGCGCGCAGAGTGCGAAAATCCGCTTCTATACAAACGACACAAAATCACCGTTGCGCGAGATTAGCCTCCAGGGTTTTGGCACCTGGGCCGAATTAGAGGTCTCACCGTTCTCGCTGAACTTCGGCAACAAGGTTATATCCGACCCGGAGCCAACCGTGCTGACGGCGAACATAACAAACTGGGGGACGGAGGCGCTGCAGTTTACCGGGAGCGCTTTCTCGCTCGTGGGGCCTGGCGCTTCGGATTTCTCTATTCTTGATAAACCGTCTACGACTCCGCTCAATACTGGTGAGCCGGCCAGGCAGATCAAGATTGGCTTCAAGCCACCCACCGTGGGGTCAAAGTTCGCATCACTCAGGATCACGACGAATGACCCCGATACCCCTGTATTCAACGTTAGCCTGACTGGCAATGCGCTGCCTCCGCGCACGACGCCATTTGTCGGTCCGTATGATGGATATGGCCCCGGTACAAGCACCATCGGCACAGGTGGCCATTATGCGTCGCTGTATGATGCCTGTGAGGCTGCGTCTGCCGCCCCGTTAAGCGGCGGTAACTGGACGTTCCAGATCCTCAATGACTTGAATGAGACCAAGAACTCCATGCTTGCAACGGAGAACAGGGGCGGCAACAAACTACTGTTCCGCCCTGCGCCTAATACGAGCGCCACGGTATCATTCGTGAATACTACCCAGAATCCCCGGGAATTCCCCGGGCACTTCGTAATCGGCGCGCGCTACTACCCGGGCACGCCAACCGGCGAATGGCGATATCTGCCAACAGGAAATGTGATTATAGACGGATCAAACGATCCCACGACAACATCACAAAACCTGACGTTCAGAAACCCGGAAATACAGGGCGGAACAACATCGCTCATCCATGTGGCTGGCGACTGCGACAACGTCGTCATTAAGAACTGCCACTTCTACCATACTACGGGCTTCTACACCAGCGTAAACGGGGGAATGGGCCCCGTCGAGTTTATAGGTGAGAGAACAGCACCAACGGTAAATCCCAGTCGCATATTCAGCAGCGCCGACGACTGCACTGTGCAACATTGCAACTTCTTAGTGAACGGGTTCCATGAGGCTCCAGCGATAACATCAAACTTCCGGTCCAGTTCGTTCTCCAACTTTCCGGTCGTTCCATCCAGCCGCGGATTGCGGTTCCTGGACAATAGCATCAGTACGCCGCACCAGGGGATTTACGTAAGAGACAGCGATGAAGTTGAAGTTCGAAATAATCACATCGTCCTGACTGAGCCTGGGCAGGTATTCCGCACCCAGGCGGGTATTATTCTGAATCCTGCCAGCGATGCGGGCTCTTCGGCCACGAGTATCGTGGACGGAAATCTCATTCAGTTCGGCGGAACAACGCCTTCGGTTAACAGCCAGACTGGTATTCTTTTCTCAACCCGAAGCACCACCAGCACATTTACCATCACGAATAACATGATCAGCGGACTGGCAGCGCCTGCACCGCACCAGACCCAGCACAACCGCATAGCCATCGCTAGTAACATCGACGAAAATACGACCTCTACCATAGCACATAATTCTATCAGTTTCCACACCCTGCCGGATACAACGACCACCCTTGGGCGTGTGGCGGCGTTCGAGTTCGCCTTTGTTAACCAGATCTACGAAGGTTACACTTTGCTTCGGAACAATATGATACGTATGGGCACAGAAGGCGGCGTGATCTTTAAACGGATGCCGGGTCCGGGTGTTTTGGATTCCGACAACAATATTATCTACACTGTGCCGCTGGCGCACGTGGGGCTTATTCCCTTTATCGGTGGCGGGGCAAAGACAACGCTTGCAGACTGGCAGGCAGCGACGGGTGGTGACATTAACAGCATTGTTAGAGATCCCATGGTGGCCATCGGGATGGGAAATCCGGGAGTCTGGATGGGATCGCCGGGGCAGCCTAATCCAGACATGCATTTTAATCGTTTCCCGGGTGGTGAGTTTCTTGTGCCTGCTGTAGAGGGAATACCCACGGATTTTGATGGCGAAGCCAGATATCCGGTGCAGACAATGGCAGGCGCAGATGAGGTGGATCAGTCGACCGGTGTGAAGATGTGGGAGTTGTATTAAATAAGGGGCAACGGTTTCAAAGAGAGTGGTCGACGGGACGTCGACCCTGCGGGGACAGACACCGCATCGTCTTGCCGTACCTTGACTGTTGTTTTCCAAGGGCGCCAGCAAGCGGGCGCACTCCGAGAAG
>JAKFFN010000301.1:0-5979 GCA_036675025.1 Candidatus Sumerlaeales bacterium
TGGGTCCGGCGGTGAGGTAGTTGGAGGGCAGTAACTGGTTGCCGCGTACAATGTATTCCGCGGCCTGATGACCACTGCTAACAGCTGTACCACCGTCCAGTTGATCGTAGTAATCAGGACCGGAACTCCATAGCAGAAAATCCTTTGGCGACTGGACAAATTGAAATGTTTCCCCGGGAAGAAGCCTGAATTCGTCTAGCGTATAGACAGGCAGATACGCAACGGGCGTTGTAAGGCCAATAGCTGCCCCCGATAAGGAGTAGGCGAAAGAGGGAAGATTTGACCCCTCAGAAGGACCGGACCGACCAAGCGCATCAAATATGGCTTTGTTGACATTTTTCACTACGCCTATTGGGGCGATATAGCCCGGTGCCGTGCCGAAGGGAAAATAGTATGGATACGCATGATAATCCACCTGATACGCCGACAGCGCCATGGAGACCCGCTTCTGGTCATCTCGCACCTGGGCGACGTCGGCGCGGGTTTCGGCTTCCAGGAAGTTGGGTACGGCTATCACCGTTAACATTGCGACGATGCAGATTACGATCAGTAGCTCTATGATAGAAAAGGCTTTGTTCATGCTGCTCCCCCTTCGCTGCGCTTTTTATGATGTCCCGCTGGAGGGTTAGTCGTAGCGAATGCGAAAAAGGAAACCACCTGCGCACAAAAAAACAGGCGGCGTCCGAAGACACCGCCTGAGTTTAATCAGTTATAACAGGGTGTTAATTACTTGGTGCGGTAAACGTCGCCTTCAGAACCAGTACCGTTAGTCGCATCATAGGTGAAGGAACCATTGCCGGCTTGAGCACCAGCCGGTTTTGGAGCAGTGCCGCCCGGCCCCGTGATCAGGAACGGAGAAGGCAGTGACTGTCCACCACGAATGATGAATTCAGCATTGTGATGACCGGCAGCAGAATCCGTGCCGCCGTCCAACTGGTCAGTGCCGTCAGCACCAGGGCTCCAGAGCAGGAAGCCGGCAGGGCCCTGAACGTAGGCGAATGTGAACTGCTTCTCAGATGCAAACGCATCAGGCACGTACGTGCTGAGGTAGGAAACCGGAGAAGTCAGACCGAATGCAGCATTACCAACCGGCGCCGAAAACGAAGGTACGTTGGTCGATACAGTGTTACCAGTCTTACCGGAAGCGTCCCAAAACGCCTTGTTGACGTTCTTAGTTACGCCCGTCGGAGCAACATAGCCAGCAGCTGCCGTGAACGGATAATGCGGCGGATAGGAGTTATTATCAATGTAATAAGTCTCCAGTGCCGTAGCATAGGTCCGCTGGTCACTCTGCACGCGTGAAATCTTAGCGCGTGTCTGAGCCTCCAGGAAATTCGGCACCGCGATGGCTGCCAGGATCGCAATAATGGCCACTACGATAAGTAGCTCAATAAGCGTGAAAGCTTTTTTCAATTTTATCCCTCCTTCCACTGGGAAAAATCTATTAGTCTAGAAACCCCGTGGGTACATATGTCATTTAGGATATGCCTACGTAGCGGTGATAAACCATGTCAATCGGAAAAAAATCAAACGAGACTAAAAAAGAATACAAGGACTGCAAGTACTGCCAAAACGCCGATTAACCGTAGTAAACGCTTAACCATTCCGCGCGCGAGACCCTGCGACGAACTGGTCACATCCATGGCCAAAGTATATACCGAACAGACAACCAGGCTCAAAAAAACGAGAGAAGAGAGAAAAAGAGTGCCGATTGTCATGAGTTCTCCACCACTGGCTGCGCCTGTTTTGGCTCTGCGTAGAAGTGATCGTAGGTCTTAACGAGCACGAAATAGTTCATTCCGCCGCTGACCAGGAGGAAAAAAGCGCCCAGATCGGCCCATACATAATCTTCCTGGTAAGGCAGGATGGCAGCGCCAGGGCCAAGTATCTCGGGCAGCATGCTGATAAGAGCAAGGCCGCCGTTAAAGACCTGCGCCAGAAACGTAAGGATGTTAACAAGGTTAAAGGCCGGGTCGCGGAAGTTGAACTCCGGCACCAGCACGGTTCCGCGCAGCACAGTGCCGAGCAGGAAGGTGATCTCAAGGATCACAAAAAAGAAAATGCCGCGGGCCAGGAGGCCATTGCGCATAAACCCGTAACCCGGGATAAGCCAGCTAAGCAGCATAGTACCAAAAGCCGGCCGGCGTGCGGTAGCGGCGGAGCGCGGGTTGTGTTTTGTGGGGTACTGGGTCATTTTTTTGGGGAGGATGTATCGGAACTTAGTGAATGTAACTCGGCAAGTTACAATTGGCGGTAGCAATTAAATTCAGCGCAAGCCGCTCCGTTGACGCGGAAAGACACCTTCTAGGAGTGCGCCCGCTTGCTGGCGCTATTGGAAAGCTCGCGACTGACGATTTAGCGCAGTGAGACTTGTGGGGCACCAGGCACCAGGCCGCTACACGTTGCACTTATCTTTACGCGCCGTGTGCTTTTCATCGACTATTCCCTCTTTCCAAGAGCGCCAGCAAGCGGGCGCACTCCTAGAATGTGTTTTTTAATATAAATGTGTTTTTTAATATACGGGTGATTTTTTACGTACGGGTGCTTATTTTTAAGTTGATGTGATTTCCTGTGTCTGGTTCTTCGTGCCGACATGGTTCCACAACCCAATTCCGTCTCGCTCACCACGCCCACCGTATCTTGGCCTCACGCCCCGACACACAAATTATCAGAGAGCGGTACATACTTCGTTACGGCATCCACGTACCTGAAGCAGCACCTCTTTAGAAGCTCGCGCCGTCTCGGGGTGTTACATCGCGGATTGTTATCACTGGCCTCGCAATACGGATGGCAGTTAGAAGCGTGGGCCGTGTTTTCGAATCACTACCATTTCGTCGGGCATTCGCCAACTGCCGATGAGGATGCGAAAAGCCTTTCCCCGATGCTTAAAGAATTGCACAGCAAAACGGCAGAATGGGTTAACAAAGAAGATAATTCGCCAAGCCGGGAGGTGTGGCATAACTTCTGGGATAAGAAACTAACGTATGCGGGGTCGTATATGGCGAGATTGAACTATACCCATAAGAATCCAGTAAAGCACGGCCTGGTTTCGAATGCAGCCCTTTACCCGTTTTGCTCCGCCGCATGGTTTGAACGGACGGCTACCCGTGCGCAGGTGAAGACGATCTATTCCCAGAAGGTGGACAATATAAAAGTCCTGGATGATTTTGACGCCGTATGGGATCAGGAGTAATTAGGCGAGCATCGCGTGAAAGACGCCCTCTAGGAGTGCGCCCGCTTGCTGGCGCTATTGGAAAGCTCGCGACCAGAGAATTCGCGCAGTGAAACCTACGGGGCAAGTCATCGTAAAACGGCCAGAACAGGCAGCATCAGGCAGCTACACGTTCCACTAATCTTTGCGCGACCTGTGTTTTTCATCGAACGTTCCCTCTTTCTAAGAGCGCCAGCAAGCGGGCGCACTCCAAGAAGGGTGCTTTTCTTGGGCGCTCTGTTCTTTACAAATCCGCGGCGCGGCGGATTGCGTCTACTATGGCCAGTGATCGCACGGCAGCTTTTACGTTATGGGTTCGGATGATCGTTGCTCCGTGCAGCACGGCTGCGCAGTGGGCTGCTATGGTTGCTTCTTCACGCTCGTCTACCGGCTGGTCGCCGGTCAGCTTGCCGAGGAAACCTTTGCGCGAGGCTCCTACCAGTATCGGCCGCTGGAGCAGGCGCAGGTATTCCAGTCCGGCCAGGATTTCCACGTTGTGTTCGACAGTTTTACCGAAGCCGATGCCCGGGTCCACGGCGATACTGCTTTCCGGCAGGCCCTGCTGCAGAGCGGTGTCCATGGCCGTGCGCAGTGCTGTCCGGATTTCCGCCAGTACGTTGCCGTACGTCGGGTTCTCCTGCATCGTCTGCGGGTCGCCCTGCATGTGCATCAATACCAGGCCGGCGGAGTGCGCGGCGCAATGAGCTGCGATTTCCGGCGAGCGGCGCAGCGCGTAAATGTGGTTGATCAGATCTGCGCCTTCGTCCAGGGCCCGCTGCGCCGTGGCGCCGCGGTAGGTGTCGATGCTGATCAGCACATCGGGGAACCGGCTTCGCAGCCCCTGAAGCACGGGCTTCAGGCGCTGCCACTCTTCGTCGTCGGTCATGGCGTCGGCACGGCCGGGACGGGTGCTTTCAGCGCCAATGTCGATAATATCCGCGCCTTCAGCCACCAGTTGCTCACCATGGGCCAGGGCGGCGTCAGTGCCCGCGTAGCGACCGGCGTCGCTGAAGGAATCCGGGGTAACGTTGAGAATCCCCATAACCTGGGTTTTTTCGCGAAGATCAAGCGACCGGCCGCGAAACTGCCATTGCCACGACTGCGATGCTGCATCGGATAAAGACATCGGTTACTTATCCGCCTGTACGGTCTTGAGATCTGTCGGGGGCGGGGCACCGGGCACAACCCACGGCTCCTCTAGCAGGTACCATGGCACCTGGGAAGCAAACTCAACAGGATCATAAAAGTAGAACTTGTAGAGCGGGTCTTCCGCACGAATGCGGACGGAGTCTGGATAGTGGCGCATGGAGTAGAAGATCCATTCCCTGGCGAGATCATACTTACCGCTGAAGTGGTAAGCCACTGCTATGGCCCACGCAGTGTAGTCGGGATCGGCGGGAATCAAACCATTTGCCAGGTACTCCTGCAGCATGGCGGCGCCGCGCTCGCGCTGATCGGATTCTGCCAGCGCAAGCTGGTGACCCACACTGCGCAGAGCCAGCGCGCCCAGGGGTGTTTTCGCATACTTTTCGCCAACAGGTTCCAGCGTCTGCAGGATGCCTGTAGTGGGCGCCACGCCCAGGTGCAGCGACCGCGCCAGCGCGGGTTCATCCACCAGTGCAAAAACTTCGGCATCACGGCCTTCAACAGGCAACACTTCGATATTGGTCAGGGGAATCTGCGCCACATCAGGCATGGGGTTGTTATTGATATGCACCCGCACCTCGCCGCTTAGGGTGTATCGGCCGGGTTTCGAGAACAGGTACCCATTTGGCTGCGTGCGGTCGTAGAGCAGCAGCATTTCGACGTTTTTCGGAACCGTACGAACTATCCTCATGGGCCGCGCGGGATAAGATCCCACCTCAAGGGCGCCAGCGTATTGATAGTCCAGCTCTCCGGGCGGCTGGACGTTGAGTTCCACGCCGTTGCCTTCAGGAAACTGGAAGCTGGCTGACACCTCAACCAGGGGGCGCTCTGGTGCCACTTCCATCTTAATGGAAAGCGTGACGGGTTCGCCCACGGTGATTCGGGTTTTGTTGATGGCCACTGTAACATTCAGGGCCGGCAGGGCGCTTGTATGGCTGGCCTGAGCCGTGGCGGGCCGCGCTGCGCCAAAGGTGATCCAGCCCGCGGCAAGCAGACAAAGCCATGTAGCCACAGGTCTCACGTTGAAATGATGTAAGCCCAAAAGTCGTTCCTTAGGATAAATCGATGTGCCCCGGCATCAACGCAATACCCTAGCCAGTCAACCGCGTTTATATTTGGGCCAACGATGAAGAAGTGAGAAGGGCCGCTTCGCGGCGTGAGAAGGTGAGAAGGTGAGAAGGTGAGAAGGTGAGAAGGTGGATATTTTGGCCATGCTTTGGTAGTCTTGGCGCTCCCACAATATTATAAAGATAATGATGGTGCGCAGACAGGCAAGTTTTCGGCAGTACTTTGAAATACCCGCCCGCGGCACAGAAGCCATTTCCCGGATGCAGGAGCAATCAAGAGCAGAAGAATAGAGACAGTTGAGCCAGTGAGACGGACGGTTGAACCAATGAGACGATTAAAGCTCGTTTACTCGGAGCCCAAGCCAAACGAAAAGGTTCGCTTTCTCACCTTCTCACTTTCTCACCTTCTCACGCTGTTACTTATCTTCCCGCTCAAGGCTGTCGCGCAGATATTTCAACACGCTCTCAAAGCGCAGGTTGTTTGAGGGGTCTGCCTCACACAGATCCTTGTGAGCCTCGATCATGTGGACAATCCGGTCTGTCCGCGAGACATCT